>DXEK01000096.1 GCA_019115005.1 Candidatus Fusicatenibacter merdavium
TTAAATTTGGCGCTAAAACTTCTTCTTTGTCTGGACATAGTAATGAATCCTCTCTTTCGTATTGATTTTAGTATATCAGATTCATTAAAAATTGTCCGAAAAAGTGTCTTAATTTATGAGACCATTATACCAGGATCTGATTTCTGTTTTTCGGACACTATACTGTCATCGGTCGGAACTTCCTCACAGGAGACCCGGCGGTCAGGATCAGCAGACGCAGATCCGTCTTCAGAAAATGCTTCGTTACATACAGGATCATTTTTCGGAAGATTTCTCGCTGGAACAGTTGTCCGCTTCCGCCGGAATCAGCAGGAGCGAGGCGGGAAGATGCTTCAAAAAGTATTACGCGCAGTCGCCTATGAACTACGTTGCTTTATACCGCCTGAAATATGCGCAGGAACTTTTGCTGAAATCCTCATTGTCAATCAGCGAAATTGCCGCCGAATGCGGGTTCAGAGACAGCAGCTATTTTGTCAAAGTATTCCGGAAATATCTCGGCCAGACCCCTTCTGAATACCGGAAAGCCTCTCTCGCTTGATTTTTCGTATGGAAATAGTATAATTTTATGAGACAAGCGACAAAAGGTCATAAATTTCATGCTTGCATGAAAAAGTATGACTTTGGGACCCGTTAAAACATAAGAAAGGAGCCCGATCGGGCGGATTTCGAATGTTTTCAGGATTGCGGGAGCATGAAATGCGAAGCAATCCGTAGCATCATTTTATCGGTCTGTGTTTGAAAATTTATTTCGGAAATCTACCGCCTGACACGTCAGGCGGATGATGAACACTCAGCGGAAGGAGCAGGGACAGAGTTTTGGAATTGTCGGAACTGACGGCGTATGCCGAGGAAAAATTTCATATTCATGAGCAGCTCAAATGGGACGATTTCCCCGGTTTTTCTATTCTGGCGGATCCCGGCACGGGAAAGTGGATCGCCCTTCTGATGCGTCAGTGGGATTCCGATACCGGGACGGAGATCCAGCGGTGTGATCTGAAATGCGGACAGGAAAGCCTTGCGGAACTCCGGGAACCGTATCTGTCCCGCCCTTTCCGTATGAAGGGGAAAAAGTGGGTGGGAGTCATTTTTGATCGCACGACAAAACCGGATGTGGTCTTCCGGCTGTTTGACCGCGCGGTCTATTCCGGAGAACCGCAGGGTTACACCATTGTGTTTGAAGATGCGCCGGCGGCGCAGATGATTGTTGACGATATATCCGGGGCGCACACGGCGGTGCATCGGGATACGGCGCTCTCCTTCGCCGGATCGCGGGCGGATGGGGCAGAGGAAGATGTTCCGGAAAAGATCCGTGCCATGCGGCGGCTGTACCGGTACAGGAGCAGTTCGTTTCCGCAGAAATGCAGAAATTTCTGCCGGCAGGCAAAGTTCATGGAGGACTATGAGGATGACGCGCCGTGGACCGGGGAGTACAAGCGCTATTTCCCCACCTATCACGATCTGAATACCAGACAGCTGCGGGGATATTTTACCTGGCGCACCCATGTCAGGAAAGGAGAATTCACACCTGTCGCCACCTCTCTGGCCTACCTGTACCTGTATGAACTTCTGAACGGGATCGGGACAGATTCGCCGGAGGATGGCTTTGAGAAGATGCGGAAGTTCGAGACCGGTTATCTCGACTCCGGGATCGGGGATCCGGGGATGTATAAGAATCTCCATCGCTGGATGCTGGAATATGCGGTGATCCACGGACTTCCTCCGGAACTGGTTGCCTCCTGTGTTCCTTCCGCTGACATGGAAAAGGACGTTTGCCTTGCGGTCCTCAGAACGCCGGAGGAAGCGGAGGATGAGGAGATCTTTTCCGCACTCTGCTGCTTTGCGGGGAAAAAGCTGGAGCAGTCGGCAGTTGTCAGAAAAGATGAGAAGAGAGGTAAGCATCTCTTTGCGTCGGTCTGGCGCTATGTATGCGGGACATATAGGCAGGACGGACGGGATTTTTTTGCTGCCTGTTTCGGAAAACAGAGGGTTTTTCTGTGGCGTCCCTTTGCCAATGCCGTTTACTGGCAGGAGGCGCCTCATGCAGATGCCGATTATGTGCTGGATGCGTGCAGATCCTATCACTGCCGCGGCGGCGTGTGGCGGGAAAAACGGTACGACAAATTGTATTTTGACAGGAAACGGTTTTCCGGCCTGCTGCGTGAAGCGGACCGCAGACTGCGGAACTGTCTGAAATCCGGCCATTATCTCCGGGAGGATCCCGACGAATCCTGGGCGGCGGAGTATGTGGAAGCAGTTCTGGAGAATGAGCGGCAGGCGGAGATCGAAAAAATGCGGCCGAAGATCACGATCGAACTTTCCAGCCTGGAACAGATCCGGCAGGACGCGCGCCATACCAGGGACAGTCTTCTGACGGAGGAGGAAATGAACGGGGAAGCGGCGGAAACCGAAGATCTCAGTGCGCAGGAAAAAACGGAAAGACCGGCGGAGCAGGGGACAGAAGAACCAGCAGACGTCACATATGGGGCGCTGGATGCGGTGCATACGAAGATCCTTCTGGAACTTCTCCGGGGAAATCCGATCGAAACGTATCTGGCGGCCGGCCATCTGATGCCGTCGGTCGTCGCGGATACGGTCAATGAGGCGCTGTTTGACGAGATCGGGGACAGCGTCCTTGAATGTGACGGCGATACGATCACGGTTTCAGAGGATTACAGAGAAGAGGTCCTGCAGATACTTGGAGGTAAAACAGATGAATGAGGATAAGAAAAAAGTACCGAAACGGATCGCACGAACCATATTGAATTCCCTGAAGGGCGGCGTGGTTCCCAGGATCGGCCTGCCTTATATCACGGTGGGAAGAAAGAACGAGATCGAGGCTCTGCTGCATGATGTGGATATCATTGCGGAGGGCGGCGCTTCGTTTCGTTTTATCGTAGGAAGATACGGGTCCGGCAAGAGTTTTCTGATACAGACGATCCGCAATTATGTGATGGACAGAGGCTTTATCGTTGCGGACGCTGATCTGTCGCCGGAACGGCGGCTGCAGGGAACGAGAGGACAGGGACTGGCGACTTACCGGGAACTGATCAGTAATCTCTCCACAAAGACAAAGCCGGAGGGCGGCGCCCTGACGCTGGTGCTGGACCGATGGATCAGCGGCGTACAGACGGAGGCGGTACAGGAGACGGGCCTGGTGCCCGGCGATCCTGCGCTGACGAAAGCTGTGGATCAGAAGATTTACGCGGTCACCTCCGCGGTCAGCGAACTGGTTCATGGCTTTGAGTTCGCACGGCTTCTCTCCATTTATTATCACGCTTACGTGGACGGAGATGACGAGAGAAAAGCGAAAGTGGTGCGTTGGTTCCGGGGTGAATATGCCTTAAAGAGGGAAGCGAAGGAGGAACTCGGCGTCAACCTGATCATCACTGACGACGACTGGTATGATTATCTGAAGATCTTCGCCGTGTTTTTCCGCCATGCCGGGTATACCGGGATGATGATCATGATCGACGAGCTGGTAAATCTCTATAAGATCCCCAACTCTGTGACCCGGCAGTACAATTATGAGAAGCTGCTGACCATGTACAACGACACCCTGCAGGGAAAGGCCAGATACCTGGGCATCCTGATGGGCGCGACGCCCCAGGCGATCGAGGATAAGCGGCGCGGCGTATACAGTTATGAAGCGCTTCGCTCCCGGCTTGCCGAGGGGAAGTTTTCAAGACCGGGCGCGAGGGATCTTCTGGCGCCGGTGATCCGTCTGGAGCCGCTGACGCCGGAGGAGATGGTGGTGCTCTGCGAGAAGCTCTGCAGTATGCATGCCGATCTCTATGGCTATGAGAGAAGACTTGTCATGGAGGATCTCGTTCGTTTTATCAAGCTTGAATATGGGCGGATCGGCGCGGACCAGAACATCACGCCCCGTGAGGTCATCCGGGATTTTATTGAACTGCTGGATCTGCTGTATCAGAATCCTGGCCTGAGTATGGAGGAACTGCTGCAGTCGGAGGATTTGGCCTATGCGAAATCCGGGGCAGTTTCCGATCAGACGGACGAAAATTATGTGGAGTTTACGATATGAATGTATTTGACAGATATGCCCCGTTTATCCAGGATTACATTTACCGGTCCGGCTGGCAGGCGCTTCGGGGTGTGCAGAATGCCGCCGGGGAAGCCATCTTCGGCACAGAGGACCATGTGCTGCTGACCGCGTCTACGGCGTCCGGAAAGACGGAAGCGGCTTTTTTCCCGATCCTGACCTTGATGGATGAAGATCCGCCCGCCAGCGTCGGCGCGCTGTATATCGCCCCGCTGAAGGCGCTCATCAATGATCAGTTTGGACGGCTCAATGAGTTATGCGAGGAGGCGGGGATTCCCGTGACCCGCTGGCATGGCGACGTGCCGCAGACACAGAAGCGGAAACTTCTGCGCAAGCCGTCCGGAATTCTGCAGATCACGCCGGAGTCGCTGGAATCACTGATGATCAACAAGCATATGGAGATTCCGTCGCTGTTCGGCGATCTGCGGTTTATCGTGATCGATGAGATCCATTCTCTGCTGCGCGGCGACCGGGGGATGCAGACATTCTGCCTGATCGAGCGTCTCTGCAAACTGGCGGGCTGCAGTCCCAGAAGGATCGGTCTTTCCGCGACCATTGGAAATCCGGAGGCAGCCGGCCGTTTTCTCGCCGCGGGCAGCGGGCGCCGGACGGTCATTCCCCGGTTTGAGGGCGGGAAAGAAGTATGGCGTCTGTCCATGGAGCATTTTTTCAACACAGACCCCCAGGCGGACGAAGGAAAACAGACCGTGCCGGAAACCCCTGTTCCGGAGACGCCGACGGATACTGCTCCGAAGGCGGCGGATCCGGGTATGGGGTATATCTTTGAACACACGCGGGGAAAGAAATGTCTTGTCTTTACAAACTCCCGGGAGGAATGCGAGGCGGTCTGCCAGAGTCTGCGCCAGTACTGTGAGGCGAACCGCGAGCCGGACCGGTTCCTGATCCATCACGGAAATCTCTCCGCGTCGTATCGGGAGAGTGCGGAGGAGGAGATGAAGGACGACGATTCCTTTATGTCTGTCTGCGCCACTGCCACGCTGGAACTGGGCATTGATATCGGAAAGCTGGAGCGGGCGTTTCAGATCGACGCTCCGTTTACAGTGTCCGGTTTTTTACAGCGGATGGGCAGAACCGGCAGGCGCGGAAGTCCGTCGGAAATGTGGTTTGTCATGAGAGAAGACCATCCGGAACCGAGGGCCATGCTCCCTGATATGATCCCATGGTATCTGATCCAGGGGATAGCGCTGGTACAGCTTTACATCGAGGAGCGTTTCGTGGAACCGCCGCGGACGGGGCGGCTCCCCTACAGTCTGCTCTACCACCAGACGATGAGTACCCTGGCGTCCTGCGGGGAGATGACGCCCGGCGAGCTGGCTTCGCGGGTGCTGCCATTATCCTGCTTCCACAGGATCACCCAGGAAGATTATCGGATCCTTCTCCGCCATCTGCTGGAGATCGATCATATCAGCCGGACCGAAAACGGCGGTCTGATCGTCGGTCTGACCGGCGAGCGGATCGTGAACAATTATAAATTCTATGCGGTCTTTCAGGAAAATATCGAGTATTCCGTGCGCTCCGGCCCGGAGGAGCTGGGAACCATCGTAAAGCCGCCGCCGGTTGGGGACAAGATCGCCATCGCCGGGCGGGTCTGGATCGTGGACGAGGTGGACCACAAAAAACGGGAGGTTTACTGTACTCTCGTAAAAGGGAATATCCCGGCCTATTTCGGAGATGTGGCCGGCGATATCCACACACGGATTCTGGAGCGGATGTACGGCGTTCTGAACGAGCAGAAGAATTATCCGTATCTGATGCGGCACGCGGTATGCCGGTTGCAGGATGCGCGGGAGACGTTTCTGAGATCCGGAATGCAGGATCATCCTCTGGTGCATCTCGGCGGAAATATGTGGGCACTGTTTCCGTGGCTTGGCAGCTATGCGTTTCTCGCGCTGGAGCGCTTTCTGAAAATCCGATGCGGGAAACGGCTGGGCCTGAGAGGTTTGAATCCTTCCCGGCCGTATTACCTGCAGTTCACGATGAAAGCCGACGAGGAAACTTTTTACCGGATGGCGGCAGAGGAAGCGGAAAAAGAATTCGACCCGCTGGAACTGGTCTACCCGAAAGAAGTTCCGGTCTTTGAAAAATACGACGAGTATGTGCCGGACGAACTGGTCCGGAAAGGCTTTGCCCTGGGCGTGCTGGATGTTGAAGGCATGAAGCAGAGGGTGCGCGGATGGGCGGAGAGATATCATAAATGACAGTGACTGCAGTCCGTCTGTGACAGAAAAGCAGAAAAAACCGGGACAGCGGACGATATCCGGCAGTCACGGCAAGGAGGGGGAAAATGAAAAAACTTGGAAACATCTGCCGGTGGACCGGCGGTATTCTTTTGCTGATGCTGGGATTGCTCCTGTGCTTTTCCAGCGTGCGTGCGGGGATTCTTTGTCTGCTGTCGGGCGCGTTGGTCCTTCCCGTTGTGTGGAGGAAAGTCAGAAAGGCGGTCAGGTATCCGAAATGGGTGGCGGTGGCCGTCCCGCTGATCTTTTTCCTTTCTTCGATGGCGGCGATACCGGCGACAGAGGCGTCAGACATGAACACGGGACTTGCCGCGTCTGCAAGATCCGAAGACAGCAGCGGGACGGAAAACGCTACGTCTGCCGCGGAGACAGCGGCCCTGTCAGACTCCGGCGCTGCCGTTCTGACGGAAACGCCGGCACCGGAACCTACACAGACGCCGGCAGGAGACATGACGGTACATTTCCTGGATGTGGGACAGGGCTTGTCCATCTTTGTCCAGTCCGAGGGGCAGAACCTGATCTATGACGGCGGCGACAGGGATACTTCAAGCTTCGTCGTCGCTTACCTGAAAGAGCATGGAGTGACGATGCTCGACTACCTGATCAGCAGCCATTACGATTCCGATCATGTATACGGCCTGATCGGCTGTCTGAACGCTTTCGAAGTGAAAAATGTCATCAGCAGTGATTATGTGCATGACAGTGAGACCTATGATTCTTTTGTAGATGCGGTCGAACAGAAGGGTCTGACGATGCAGCATCCTGCGGTGGGCACGGAATTCGAGTTTGGCGCCGGGAGCTTCACGATCCTTGCGTCTGCGGAAACCGACGGGGACGACAGCAATAATCATTCTGTGGTCATCCGTCTGGTGAACGGTGAAAACAGTTTTCTATTTACCGGTGACGCGGAGTCCGAAAGCGAATCAAGAATGTGCAGTTCCGGCCTCGACCTGTCCTGCGATGTCCTTGTCCCGGGGCATCACGGTTCCGCGACAGCGACCAGCTGGGAATTTCTCCAGGCGGCAACGCCGGAATATGCGGTGATCAGCTGCGGAGAAGGCAATCCTTACGGACATCCGGATAAGGATACGATGGACAAGCTGGAGGCGATGGAGGTCCGGGTGTTCCGGACCGATCAACAGGGAACCATCGTCGCAGCGTCTGACGGCGCCGCGATCCGGTGGAATCAGGAGCCATGTGACGATTATACACCGGGAGAGCCGTCGGATACCGGTACACAGCCGCAGAATGAGGAACCGCAGACCGGTTCGGCAGAAGCATCCTCCGGTCAGGACAGCCAGCCGTCCGGGCAGAGTACGCAGGCTGCAGATCTGCCGTCCGGTCAGGAGCAGCCGGCAGAGACGCAGCCGGCGCAGCAGAGCGTGCCGCAGACGCCGGTTGTCACGGAAACACCGGCGGCAGCGCCGTCTCCGGCAGCGGAAACTTCGGTCGGAACAACGCCTGCCTCGGAGGAACAGGTATGGGTTTCCGCCACAGGTTCTAAGTATCATAAGATTCCGGACTGCGGGAATATGAATCCGGATAAGGCACGCCAGATGACCCGTTCCGAAGCGGAGACCCTGGGACTGGGACCGTGTAAAAAATGCTATTAGGCGATCAACAGAGCGTGAAATTCAAAATGCCGCAATAGAACTGACAATCATGAGGGAGGGCACGGAAATGGAAGCGAAAAACATTAAGAAAAAAGGCATCAACGGAGTAAAAACGATCATATTCGGCAGAACGTTGATCGTCCTGTGTGCGTTTGTGATACAGTTTCTGTTTCTCTACTTCCTCTACCGCGCACTGGCGGAACGGAGTTTTGAGATTTACGGACTGTTCCGGGTCCTGATGGCGATCGTATTATTCCGTTTGCTCAGCAGCAGCGGAAATCCCGAATTCCGTCTTGTGTGGATGCTGCCGATGGTGATCTTCCCGGTATTCGGCGCGGTGTTTTATCTGTACATCAGGATCGATCCCGGTGCAGGGAAAATTTACGAACGTCTTCAGAAGCTCTCCCTGCATACCAGAGAATATCTGGCCGGGGACGGCGCGGCCGGGGAAGCGCTGGAGCAGACCGATCTCCAGGTCGGAAGAATGGCGGACTATATGCGGAAGTACGCAAACTGCAGGATATACCATAAAACCCGCGCGGTCTATTATCCGTTAGGGGACGTCCAGTTCGAAGCGCTGATGGAAGACCTGCGGAGCGCAGAGAAGTTTATCTTTATGGAGTACTTCATTATCAAAGAAGGATACCTGTGGCATGAGGTTCTGGAGGTGCTGAAGGAGAAAGTAACGCAGGGCGTGGAGGTGCGCGTGATGTACGACGGGATGTGCGCGTTGTCTCTGCTTCCTGATTTCTATCCGAAGGTACTCGAACAATACGGTATCCGGTGCAAAATGTATGCCCCGATCCACCCGGTATTTTCCAGCCATTACAACAACCGGGATCACCGGAAGATCCTGGTCGTCGACGGCAGGATCGCTCATACGGGCGGGACAAATCTTGCGGACGAGTACATTAACCGGGAAGAACGCTTCGGCCATTGGAAGGACACGGCGATCCGGCTGGAAGGCGACGCGGTGGAACGGTTTACTTTTATGTTCCTGGAAATGTGGAACATCACTGAAAAGGGAGAGGAAACCTATCTGGAATACAAGACGACTCCGGAATTTTACCGAGAACCGGACGGATTTTTTATCCCATATGACGTCTGCCCGTACCGAAAAGCACGGACGGGGCGGCGGGTATATCTGGATATCCTGAATACGGCACGGAAATATGTACATATCATGACGCCTTATCTGATCCTGGATCATGAGATGTTCGGGGCGCTGACGTATGCGGCCGGGCGTGGCGTCGAGGTGGTGATCCTGATGCCTCATATCCCGGATAAAAAATATGCGTTCATCGTCGCCAGAACGTATTATGAGGAATTGATGGAGGCTGGTGTAAAGATTTACGAGTATACGCCGGGTTTTGTGCATGCCAAAGTTTTTGTGGCGGACGACGAGAGAGCGGTGGTCGGTACGATCAATCTGGATTACCGGAGTCTGTATCATCATTTTGAGTGCGGCGTTTTCCTGTACCGCAATTCGCAGATCGCCCGGATCGAGCAGGATTTTACCGAAACACTGGAAAAAAGCCAGCGGATCACTGCGGCGGACTGCCGGAACTTTCCCCTGTGGGAAAAATTTGGCGGAAAAGCGCTGAGGATCCTCGCGCCATTGATGTGACCGGATGACGTGATTCTGCATCCGTTCAGCCGGCTGACCGGATGCGTGGTATGCATCGGGTATTTCAGAAAAAGTATATATAGCTCATGAAACTGCGGAGCAGAAGATTGGCAGCGGTTTAACGGAGAGAATGGCCCGTTTGTCTGCCAATGTTACGGCCCGCAGTTTTTTTATGATTGACATTATCGATATTCGATGTTATTATAAAATCAAAGGATATCGATATTCGATAAAAGGAGTGAGGCGTATGGCGAGAGCAAAGTTTCAGACGCTGACAGAGCAGATGTTCTATATACTTCTCTGCCTCCGGGAAGAGTGTTGCGGGACGGACATTATGGCAAAGGTCAGCGAGATCACGGAGGGAAACGTAAATGTAGGCCCGGGAACGCTGTATCACCTGCTCGAACAGTTTTCAGAGGCCGGGATGATCGAGGAGACGAAGGTGGAAGGGCGAAAGCGAAGCTATCTTCTCACGGAGACGGGGAAAGAGGCTCTTCAGGCCGAATACGAGAGAATCTGCAGGCAGGCAGCGGACTATCGGAGGTATATGGAGGTGAAGGAGTAATGAGGAATGGAAAACTGGAGTTAGCACTGTGTGACTTTTTTGATCATACATCGATGGAACACCATTTTGAACGGATGGCAAAAAAAGGATGGGCTCTTGACCGGATGGGGATTTTCTGGCATTATCACCGGATCGAGCCGAAGACGCTTCACTATGCCGTCAGCTACTTTCCCGGCGGCGGTTTCTACGAACCGCCGACAGAAGGAGAGATGACATTTGCGGAGTACTGTGAGGAGGCAGGCTGGGAGCTTGCTGCGGAATATGGCGTGATCAAAATTTTCTGCAATGAGAGGGAGCACCCGGTGCCCCTGGAAACCCAGGCAGATCTTCAGGTACAGAACATTCACCTTGCGACACAGAAAATGAGGATTAGCTATGGGGTCATCGGAGTGATCGCATGGCTCATAGGAATATGGTTCCTGCTGAGTCTTGCTGTCAATTTCACAAGGCAGTTTTCCAATGCTGCGGGCTGTTTTTTGGGAATCTGCGGACTTTCCCTCGGGATTTATGCGGCGTATTATTTCATTGCATACTACATCTGGTACCGGAAAGCCGAAAGAAATGCATCGGAGGATCAGATGTTTACTCCTACGAAAGGGAATCGCTGGGTGATGCTCCTGACCGTATTGGTGATCCCGCTTGCGGCGTACGTCTTTTATCTGGCCGCCG
>DXEK01000097.1 GCA_019115005.1 Candidatus Fusicatenibacter merdavium
CCGCCCCCGCGCCGCCCGCCGCCGTCTCCCCGCGCACCGTCCCGCCGGCTTTGGCGTCTTTCTGAGAGTGTATGCGGTTGGGTGGCTGCGGTTGTTTTGTGGCGTACGGTTGTTTGGCTTCTTTGTGCGGATGTTTGTTGGTTTGAATGATTTTTCGAGGTTTGAATGCAGGAGAAGAACGATGTGTTTTTATCCTGCTGTCATCTTCTCCATGTGCCATCCTGTCTGCTCTGATGTCTTTCTGATCATAGATACCGCAGTAGCTGCGGTTCAGACTGGACTGTTTGCAGACATAGTGACTGCTGGACTGTCGCACTTTTTTCGTTATCGCCGCACTTACTCTCTCGCTCTCACTCTCAGAAATCCGCCGGAGCCGTCTGGCCGCAGCGTCAGCGGGCCGGCCGAGACTCTTTGCAAGCATAGCGACTGCAAGATTGCCGCACTTTTTTTGTTATCTTCCGCATTCTCCCTCTCGCTCCCACTCTCAGAAATCCGCCGGGGCCGGCCGGCCGCAGTGTCAGCGGGCCGGCCGGGACTATGGCGTGTGGGCGGCGGAAATATGGAAATGCAGTGCTTGCGACTACAGACGGACAGAGCCGGGCGGAATGTCCGTCGGGCACAGAGCGGTCAGAAAACCGCCGCCTGTGCTGCCCAAATCCCGCTCTGAGATCCGGCGAACATTCCACCCGGCTCTGTCCGGATGTCGGAGTGAGCACGCATTTCATATTTCCCGCCGCCCGCACGCCACAGTCCCGGCCGATCCGCTGACGCTGCGGCCGGACGGCCCCGGCGGTTTTCGTCCCCCTCCTTACGGTTCCAGATATTCGAGTTTGCTGACGGAGACTTCGTAAGCTACGCGTTTTTCCATCTCGTTTTCGCTGATCCGCTTCATATATTCCCTGCTCTGGATCCGCCCCCAGATCAGCACATGCCCGCCGACGGTAAACGCCGACGCATACCTGGCGTTCCTTCCCCAGCAAATACATGGAATATAGTCGGATTTCCCATAGGGACGGTTCACGGCGATCAACAGATCCGCGATCTCCCTTCCCAGCGGCGTCTTCCGGTACACCGGAGGTTTACATATGTACCCGTCCAGATAGATCTGGTTGGATTTCACCGAGTCGTCTTCTTCCTCCACAAAACTGATTTCCCGCGCAAAGACGGAAAGTACCAGACGGTTTTTCTTCTCCTCATGACGGTTGTACGACCGAAACTGGCCGTTGACCATCAGATATTCTCCTTCGTAATCCTGCGTCACATCGATCAGACGTTCCGACACCATGACCGGAATAATGTCCTCTGAATCGCTGAGTCTCTTTACCATGACGTCTACAAGATAAAATCCCTCCCCGAAGACTTGATGACTGAATGTAAACTGTGATACGATCTGTCCCATGATAGACACCTGGTTGTTTTCAATAATCTTATCTGCCATGACTGATTTTTCCCCTTCCTTTGTCTTTTTGATCTACCTCTACTTGTGGTATATATCATATCTATTCAGAATTTTTCACAGATAGAACAAAAAGTCTTCGACCGGAATCCCACAGTTTCTTTTCAAAAGCTTTGTTTTCGACATAAAAGGACATCACTCCCCGTAAATTTGTAACAGTTCAGCTGGCTGAACTGTTACGTTTTCCGGACCGCTGAAGAAGGGAGATTCCTATGACAAGCACCGGAAATGCATCCATGTCAGCATTCTGGATTTTTCCTGGTTTGACGATAACCTGTATTATCATACGGTTCATCTCTATGATGATTGTAAAAAGGAGTGTTATTCGGATCTTCTGGAATTACAGTTCTCCGTACAGCAAATAATAAATATCCAGCCATCTGACTTGTCTATTTTTCCGATAGCACATATCAAAAATACTCAGCGTAGCCCGCTACGCCTGCGTTTTTTGATATGCACTCTCAGAAAAATATTCTGCGTCATCTGTCCAGATATTTATTTTTGCTGTACTAGAACTAAAGAAGCTGCCGCCGGAAGCGCAGTCTGAAAAAGGGATCCTGCGCTGGATGCGGTTCCTGCATGGCAAAAACCGAAAGGAGTTCGAGTATATGGCAGAGAAAGACGAATATATCCGGGAAGCATACGACACATTGGTGCAGATGAGTGCGGATGAGAAAAAGCAGATGGAATACAAGGCGCGGGAAAAAGCGCTGCGGGATTACCAGTCCCAGATGCAGAGTGCAGAGACCGCCGGTTTCAGAAAAGGCCTGAAAAGGGCGAAGCGTGTGTTTCAATTAAATGCGCAAGGTAAAACACCGGCAGAAATTGCAGATATCTGTCAGCTGACGGAACAGGATGTCAGAGATATTTTAGAATAGCTCCCATGAAGGCGGAAGAAGAAAATCGGAACTGATTGAAAATCTGAAGAAATTTATAGTTACACCGGCTATTTTTTATCCGGTGTAAAAACTGTGTGTCCATCCACAAGGCTGAACTATTACCATGGAGGAAAAATATTACTTATTTTTACTGTTTTTTTCTATACAGTTGTGTTATACTCATAGCTTGGACATAATGTTTATAACTATATCAATGATGCTGCGGATTGCTCCGCATTTCATGCTCCCGCAATCCTAAAAACATTCGAAATCTGCCCGATCGGGCTGCTCTCTCATGTTTTTACGGATTCCAAAGTCATGATTTTTCATGCAAGCATGTCCGCTTGGCTCGTTGCCCGCGGAAGTCAAAAACCCCGCAGCAAGCTACAGGGTACTTGACCCTCGCGGCAGTCGCCAAATGGACATGCAAGCATGTCCGCTTGGCTCGTTGCCCGCGGAAATAAAAGATTTTTTCAGAAAAGGAAGATTTCAATGAAAACAACAAGAGAAGATGTAAGAAATGTCGCAATCATCGCCCATGTTGACCACGGCAAGACGACTCTTGTCGATGAGCTTTTGAAGCAGAGCGGAGTATTCCGCGCAAATCAGGAAGTTCAGGAGCGTGTCATGGATTCCAATGATATCGAGCGTGAACGTGGAATCACGATCCTGTCGAAAAATACTGCCGTTTATTATAAGGGCGTAAAGATCAATATCGTCGATACCCCTGGCCATGCGGACTTCGGCGGCGAGGTGGAACGTGTGCTGAAAATGGTGGATGGCGTGATCCTCGTCGTGGACGCTTTCGAGGGAGCGATGCCTCAGACAAAATTTGTACTGAAGAAGGCTCTGGAACTGAACCTCTCCGTCATCGTCTGCATCAATAAGATGGACCGCCCGGAGGCTCGTCCGGACGAAGTCATCGACGAGGTTCTGGAACTCCTGATGGATCTGGACGCTTCCGACGAACAGCTGGACTGTCCGTTCCTGTATGCGTCCGCGAAGCTGGGGCATGCGGTGCTGGATCTGAACGACACACCGAAGGATATGACGCCTCTGTTTGAGACGATCCTGAAATATATCCCTGCTCCTCAGGGAGATCCGGACGCAGGGATGCAGCTGCTGATCAGCACCATCGATTACAACGAGTATGTGGGCCGTATCGGAATCGGAAAGGTGGAAAGCGGGACCATCCGTGTCAACCAGGATGTCATGCTGCTGAACCATCATGATCCGGACAAACGGAAAAAAGTGAAAGTCAGCAAACTGTATGAATTCGACGGCCTGAAAAAAGTGGAAGTCAGCGAGGCTGCCATCGGCTCTATCGTCGCGGTTTCCGGTATCGCTGATATTCATATCGGAGACACATTGTGCGGAGATCTGGACCATCCGGAAGCGATCCCGTTCCAGAAAATTTCCGAGCCGACGATCTCCATGAATTTCATGGTCAATGACAGTCCGCTGGCAGGACAGGAAGGCAAATATGTCACTTCCCGCCACATCCGTGACCGTCTGATGCGGGAACTGAATACGGATGTTTCTCTGCGCGTGGAGGAGACGGATTCGGCAGACTGCTTTAAGGTTTCCGGACGCGGAGAGCTTCACCTGTCCGTCCTGATCGAAAATATGCGCCGGGAAGGCTATGAATTTGCTGTCAGCAAGGCAGAAGTTATCTATAAAGAAGACGAGCGCGGCAGAAAACTAGAGCCGATGGAGATCGCCTATGTGGATGTTCCGGACGAATTCTCCGGCACAGTGATCCAGCTGCTCAGCGAACGTAAGGGAGAACTTCACGGCATGAGCCGGGCAAGCGACGGCTCCACCCGCCTGGAATTTGAAATCCCGGCCCGCGGTCTGATCGGTTTCCGCGGAGAATTCCTGACTTCCACCAAGGGAACGGGAATCATCAATACGGAATTTGAGGATTACGCTCCGTACAAGGGAGATATCGCTTACCGGAAACAGGGCTCTCTGATCGCCTTCGAGGCGGGCGAGTCTGTCACCTACGGTCTGTACGCTGCGCAGGAGCGCGGAACCCTCTTTATCGGACCGGGCCAGAAGGTTTACGCCGGAATGGTCATCGGCCAGAACGGAAAGGCAGAGGATATCGAACTCAATGTCTGCAAGACAAAACATCTGACCAACACCCGTTCCTCCTCCGCGGATGAGGCGCTGCGCCTGACACCGCCGAAAATCCTTTCCCTGGAACAGGCGCTGGATTTCATCGATAAGGATGAGCTGCTGGAGGTTACTCCGAAATCACTGAGGATCCGGAAGAAACAGCTGGATTCCAAGCTGCGGAAACGCGAAAATATGAAATAAGGGGACGAAACCGCAGAGGCGCCGGACCTTGCGCTGGCGGCGGGC
>DXEK01000010.1 GCA_019115005.1 Candidatus Fusicatenibacter merdavium
AGAGGACTGAAAATCCTCGTGTCTCTGGTTCGATTCCGGAACTGGGCATTTCATTTCTGTGAGCAGTGGTCAGGTGTTGAAATATTTATATATTTGGCCATTGCCACAGTGTTATCCTGGAGCATTAGCTCAGTCGGTAGAGCACTTGACTTTTAATCAAGTTGTCCGGGGTTCGAATCCCCGATGCTTCACTGGTGAAAAACGCCACAAACCCTTTATTTATGCGGGTTTGTGGCGTTTTTGTGTATCGGAAAGTAAAGGGATTTCAGTTGTTTCTCTGGTTTTAAATATATCATTTTCGTGTCATTTGATCGGTAAATGTTAGATTTTTGTTAGATGATAAATTTGCAAATGAACTTATGCACGGAAATATATGAAAAAGAGAGGGTTATCCACATGCCAAAAGATGTACCCCACAGTTCTGTGGAATAATGTAGCTGGAAACAGCCGGAATTCATGATCGGATGAACTGTTGGGATAAAACTTGCTGACTCCTGGGAAATAGAGTATAATTTGAATAAAGTTTGTCCATGTCTGTTGTGGCTGAATGAAAGTTCAGACAGTGGAAAAGGAGAGGGCGGAAAGGGTAAAGAAATGAGGAAAAGGAAAAAGAAGAGACAACGAAGGCAAAGAATCATCACGGTTGTATTATGCCTTATAATGGTGGCAGTTATCGTACAGATTGCTTTTCTTGGAAAAAGGATTCGGAATGGCGAAAGCACCAGGATACAGGCATTTCAGGAAAATGGCACAGAGGCAGACAGTATATCAGATTCTGTAGTGGGGGATTCCCAGGAGACCGAACCGACGGCAACTTCTACACCGGAATTGACGGAAACACCGACACCTGAACCGACACCGGAGGTTCAGAGCGTTTCCAGCGAATATCTTCACAGCGCCCATGCGATCTTGATCCGGGCGGAAGATGGTGCTGTGATGATGGATAAAGCAGCGTCAGAACAGGCATATCCTGCGTCTATTACGAAGGTTATGACGGCGATCCTGGCGATTGAAAATTTGACAGACCTTGATGAGCAGCTGACGGTCCCGGAGGATATGTTCCCAGAGTTGACAGAGCAGGGGGCCTCTGTAGCCGGATTTGATCCTTATGAGCAGGTTTCGGTGAGATCGCTGCTTTATGGAGTTCTGCTTCCGTCAGGCGCGGACGCATGCATCACGCTGGCAGATCAGATTGCAGGTTCGGAGGAAGGCTTTGTCCAGATGATGAATGACAAAGCTGCAGAACTTGGCATGGCGAATACACATTTTGTGAATTGCACCGGACTTCATGATTCACAGCATTATACGACCTGTGAAGATCTTGCGGTTCTGATGCGTTATTGCCTGGAGAATGATACGTTCCGGACGATTATTACGTCAAGATCGTATACTACGGAAGCTACATCGGCGCATCCTTCGGGCATTACAATGTATGATTCCATGTTTACAAAATTTGATAACAGCGGAATTTCGACGACGGTGTCCAATGGCCTGACAGTCGAAGGTGGAAAGACCGGGTTTACGGACGAAGCGGGACAGTGTCTTGCAAGTTTTGGAAGTCTGAATGGAAGCGAATATATTCTTGTGACTATGGGCGCTCCGGCTCAGTTGGCGTCGGAAATCATGAGCGTGCAGGATGCGGAAACGGTTTACAGCAGGATTCAGGGATGATAGTTTTGCTGATGGCTGGAGTGTAAAGGATCGTTTTTATGGAAAGGATCCTGCGATCTTTTGACGGGAAGTTTTGAAGTATTACATATTTTCATATAATAGAGGGAATGACAGAAGGAAAGGGACTGTTTGTCGCTGTGCGCAGTTTGTGGACAGTGAAGGTTGTTTGCCGATTATGAAGGTATCGACTCAGAAAGCATTGACAGTGATCTTTGGGATTCTGTCATTTCCTTTTTTTGCGGCGGGCACTTTTAATGGGAAAGCGGCGTTGAAGATGGAAAAAATGCCGAATCTGGAAGCGTTTCTGGCTCCGGCGGTCGCTGCGGAAATACCGACTTCCTATCCGTATGAGGCGGTCAAAGCCCAGGTGATTCTGCTTCGAAGCCGTTGTTATGAGAAGCTGGATCAGGGAACTGCTCTCGGAACTGTGATCGGAGAATTGATACAGAGCGAGGAACTGTCGGAGACAGAGAACACGGAGATGGATCGAATGTGTGCGATGGCTGTGGGAGAGACGGAAAATCTTGTTTTAAAATACGGAGGTAAGACAGTCAACGGTCCTTTTTTTCGGACCGGAAACGGGATGACGAGGAGCGGAAGGGATCTTTTCCAGAATGATCAGTATCCATGGCTTGTCAATGTAGAGAGTCCGTGGGATATTGATTCCGAAGAATACATGAATAGTATTTCTTTTTCTCCGGAGAAATTTGCCGAAACATTGGAACAGCAGGAAGAGGGAAGCGCGGAAAAAATCTGGGGACTGGGATATCAGGAAATGCTTCTGGAGGGAACGCTGAGCGCGGAAGGAATGGCAGAGAGTATACAGATCACAGGGACAGACCAGGCAGGATATGTGACAGAAATATCGGTAGGAGACGTGGTGTTTGCAGGGGAAAGTTTCCGGAAAATAATGGATCTTCCTTCTGCCTGTTTTTCTGTGCAGGTGGTAGATGAAAAACTGAGGTTTCTCTGTAAGGGGCTTGGTCATGGGGCAGGTCTCTCTCAGACCGGGGCCGCGGCTATGGCTGAAGAGGGAAAGGATGCGTTGGAAATCCTGCAGTATTATTTTCCCCAGGCAACCGTGGAGGAGAGATACCGTGTAAACGGCAGCTGATCAGAGATGAAATAAAAATACTCAGAAAAAATTGTATAGTTTCACAGAAACAGGCAACCCTATTAATGTATAAAACAACAGCAACGTGACTGGAAAGTTACTGATTCATGGTATATCGTGTGGCTGTTCGCGCTGTGAACGGTGCTTTGCAGGAAAAGACATTAGTAGAGGTGAAGAACATGAGAACGAGAGAGAGTAAAAGAAGAATTGCTATCGTGACTGCGATTCTGTTGATTGCGGTAGCGGCAGGTGGTGTGATTACCTGGCAGAGTGTTGGCAAAGGAAAAGAAAATCAGACAGCGTCGAATGAGGAAAATGTAAGTACAGTCTCCGAGGAGATCAGTGACGGAGCTGTCGCAGAACAGTCGGATGCGGAGGATGCTGTACAGCCCGAGGAAACCATAGAACCGGACAGTGAGGAAACATCAGGCACTGCAGAAGGCCAGATCACTGTCAAGGATGAAAATACACAGACGGCACAGGAGAACCAGACGGATGATTCACAGACAGCGGAAGAAGCTGCAACAGAAGCTGCAGAGACGAATGCACAGGTTACACTTGATTTTACCGAAAGCACTGTGCTGCAGGCTCCGGTCAGCGGGCAGATCCTGATTCCCTACAACATGGAGAATACTGTATACTTTCCCACATTGAATGTTTATAAATGTAATCCGTCGGTGGTTATTTCCGCTGAAGTTGGAACACAGGTGGCCGCGGTTGCCAACAGTCAGGTAAAAAGTATTGTAAACGATGCACAGACCGGTCTGACAGTCACAATGGATATGGGAAACGGATATGAAGCGGTGTACGGACAGCTTCAGGATGTAGCGTTGGAAGAAGGCGCTATGGTTCAGGCCGGTGAGATCATTGGAACGATCGCAGAGCCGACAAAATATTATACAAAAGAGGGAAGCAATCTGTATTTTTCTCTTTCCAAAGACGGCCAGACGTTGGATCCGACGCTCTATCTTCCGCCGGAGGTTGAATAAATTTGTTGCTGTTGGATACGGCGGGCAGCAGCATAAATTTTTCACAAAATGAGAAAAAATAGCGTATACTATAGAGGATAAGAAATGTAAGATTCGCAATCGAATCATTTCACGGCAGTTTTCTGCGGCCGGTATTCGGTCGGCGGCAAGTTTCCAGGTAAAGTACATTTCTTCATCGATTGCTTTTGAATAGATGAGAGGCAGCTGCGGTTTTCTGCATGACGGAGGATTGCGGCGGCCTTTACATATTTTATATCGTTATACAGATGAAAATCAGTCAGAAGACAGGGATGGATATGAATTTTACTTATATTGTAAAATGTTCGGATGGCACGTTGTATACCGGGTGGACAAACGATCTGGACAGAAGAATGAAAGCGCACAATGACGGAAAGGGCGCAAAATATACGAAAAGCCGAAGGCCGGTGGTCCTGGCGTATTTTGAATGTTTTGAGACCAAGGAAGAGGCCATGCGCAGGGAATACGAGATCAAGAGATTAACCCGGAAAGAAAAGATGAAATTGATCCGTACAGATTCTGTGGGATAGATCAAGAACGCTTGTTGCTGGCGGAAATAAAAAGTATGAAAATGTTGTGAAATCTATAGATACCCCTTGATTTTTGAATATAGTAGGAGTAGTATAAAGAAAAATGTAATGTAGTTTTAAAAACTACTTGTCAAATAAGGGGTGACTATAATGAAATATATCAGAAAAAACGGAATCAAAGATCCGGGAAGTGCAATCACGCATGGTATTGCGATGATCCTGGCGGTAGTTGGAGCGCTGCCGTTGATATTGAAAGCGGCCAGAGAGCCTGGATGGCTTCATGTCATTGGAATGACGGTCTTCATGCTCAGCATGATTCTGCTGTATCTGGCAAGCACGCTGTATCACACATTTGATGTCAACCAGAAGGTAAACAAACGATTGAAAAAATTCGACCATATGATGATCTCTGTGCTGATTGCCGGAAGTTATACGCCGGTGTGCCTGATTGTCCTTAATGGGAGAACAGGAACGCTGCTTTGTGCAATGGTATGGGCGGTGGCGATCGCCGGTATTCTGATCAAAGCTTTTTGGGTCAACTGTCCGAAGTGGGTATCTTCCGTGCTGTACATCGGCATGGGCTGGATGTGCGTGATGGCGTTTAAGCCTTTGTTTGAAGCGCTTTCAAGACCGGCATTTGGATGGCTGCTGGCAGGAGGAATCATTTATACCATCGGCGGAGTGATCTATTCTCTGAAATTACCGGCGTTTAACGCGCGTCATAAAAAATTTGGCACACATGAAATTTTCCATCTGTTTGTGATGGGTGGAAGTCTTTGCCATTTTATCGTTATGTATTTCTTTGTAGCGCCGATGCCAATCTGAGAATGGAGAGGAAACCGGCGGGGACATCATAGAATGTAAGAGATAAGAGAATATTGGAAAAAAAATCTCTTTTGAAGAAACAAGAAATAAATTTTCTTCAAAAGAGGTTTTTTTAATGGAAGCCGGTTTTAGAGCAGCGACATCAGGAGCAGAACAATTCCGAGAACTGCAAATATAATTCCCATAATACGTGTATTGCGAAGATAGGAATGAGGCGGTTTTTGATCCGGCCGTTTGTTGGTCATTTTCCACCAGAAGTCCGGCTTAACTGCCAGCAGAAGACCGTAAATGATAATGATTATTTCAAGCAGAAGATAAAACATAAGTATTCCCTCCGTTCATCTGGAAGTATTATTGTTGCGGGGTTTTTGACATTGACTTATTGTACCAAGCAGCTAGCGCGGCGGTTAGCCCTAAATACGTGAAATCACCACTTTTTTTCAAAAAAGTAGCGGTTTTTGAATATATGTTGTATTGTTGAGTTACCACACACACCAATCAACCTATAGTGCCAACTGCTATGCTTAGTTTACCATGGATTTTTAAACTCAACAACTACATATCGAAAAATTTTTATCGTCCTCTTCCCCATCATGGATGCTTTCTCAACGATCACTTGTTTTATCCACTACTAGGAAGGTTCCATCATGGACGATTATTTAAAACAGTTCAGAGAGATGATCTCTTTGCGCGGTCTTACTAATCATATTATCTCGTATTTTATTCTACTTATATCCGCTCTTATCTGGACTATCTTTCCAATATCCTGCACAAGATGCCGAAAAATGTTTCCTGGGCGGAACTGCGTGATTTTATCCGCTGGCTGCCGAAAGAAAAGAATCTTTCTGACCGTACTTTAAACGCCTGCATTTCTCAACTCCGCTTTTTTACCATCTATGTCCTTCACAAACCATGGGATCCCACACAGCTTCCCATGAGGAAGTTTGATGCCTATCTCCTTTATGTCCCATCCTATGAGGAAGCTTTCCAATTCATTTCCACCATACCCAGGGCTATGTGCGCGCTCATGTATTCCTCAGGCCTGCGCATCGGGGAAGTGTGCCGCCTGCGCTATGAGGATATTGACAAAAAAAACATGCGTATCCATATTTACCATACCAAAGCCCGACAGGACCGCTATGTTTCTTTGTGCAGGTATGCTCTGGATCTGCTCACACAGTGTTGGTTTCAATGCGGCAGGCCTACAGGCAGGCTTTTTCCATGCTCCCAGAAACTTGCCTCTGACAAACTGATCAATACCTATTATCTTTCGTGGCATATCCATAAACATGAGGAACAGCTTGGATGGCCCACAAGGATCACCTGCCACTCCTTCTGGCACGCCTTCGGTACACATCTGTATGAGAATGGAGTCGACCTGCCTATCAACAAGGCGCTTTTAGGACATAAATCCCTGAAATCTACCATGCTTTACGTCCATTTGGCGGCCACCCGTTTTTCTGACGTTATAAACCCTCTTGATACCCGGAATACGACACAGTAATGAGTATTTATGGCGTTGGAAAGACCTATGGCCCACAGCTCATCGCTGAGATCGGCGATGTGTCCCGGTTCACCCACAGGGAAGCGCTGACTGCCTTTGCCGGTGTTGATCCCGGTGTCGATGAGTCAGGCCAGCACAAATCCAAGAGCAACCGGGCATCCAAAGTTGGCTCTGCAAGACTGCGTAAGACATTGTTCCAGATCATGACAACCTTGCTGCAAAATGCCCCAGAAGACGACCCGGTATATCGTTTCCTTGATAAAAAACGATCCCAGGGAAAACCTTACTATGTCTACATGACAGCTGGAGCGAATAAGTTCCTCCGCATCTACTACGGCAAAGTCAAAGAGTGCCTGCGTAGCTTAGAGCAGGAATCATAACATCTGTTTTTCATATCATCTCTTTCAAAGCCGGCATTCATGGCGGCTTAAAAGTTATGCCCTAAAATATCAAATCAGATTTTTGAAATTTTCTTCAAAAAACGCTTGACTTTTTATTAGCAGGCTCCAAAATACAGTTTCAGATCCTCCAGCAGTGTCCCCTGGTTTCCTTTGACTGCCAATACATAATCTGCCCGTTTCTTACGGATTTGTTTGTCGTGGTTCAATGCGTAACCGTTCATCTGGCTGAACGGTTACGTTGACGCGCTGCCGTATGGCAGACGGAATGTTATGAAAAGTCAGGCGGAAAAAAGATAAAATGTGCAAAAATATGTGTAAAATGTGGAAAACTTATTTTAAATTATGGATAAGTAAGAAAATAATGTGGAAAAAGTAGTGGAAAATGGGGATAATGAAAATATATCCGGAAGAAAAGAAAAAAAGAAGAAGCAGTTTTTGAGAACTATCAAAAAAGAAAAAAAGCGGAGTCTGGTCAGAAAAGCTCTGTTGTACAGGTACTTTTCTTTCCGGACTCCGCCAGGATAGCAGTTTAGTAGGGTCTGCGTGGTTACTGATCTAATTTTATGTTGGCAAACAGGGATCCGAGATTTGTGGTTAATTCCTCTGATTTTGGAAGTTCCACGGTTTCTTCGTGGATCTCTTCTGCAGCTACGTCGTTCAGTGCCTTCATGGAAAGGCTGAGTTTTCCATCTTTGATCGCGATCACTTTCACTTTAACCTTATCGCCGACATTCAGGACTGCTGACGGATGCTTGATGCGTTTGGCGCTGATTTGGGAAATATGAACCAGACCGGATAATCCGTCGCCAAGATTCACGAAAGCGCCATAGGGCTGAAGGCTTTCCACGGTTCCTTCTGTCACCAGGCCAACCTCCACGTTGGACACTTTGGCTTTTTTCTCCTCCTCCGCTTTGGCTCGGAGCAGCTCTCTTGCGGAGAGAACAAGACGTTTCTTTTCTTCATTCACGTCGATCACTTGAACCTGCAGAGGTTTATTGAGATATTGATTCAGATCCTCCACATAAGACAGAGAAAGTTTTGAGGCGGGAATGAAGCCGCGGACACCTTCCACATATGCGATCACTCCTGCGTTGACGATTCCCTTGACTGTCACGTCGAGAACGGTGCCTTCCTCTTTGTACTGATTCAGCTTCTGCCATGCCAGTACATCGTTGGCCTCAACCTTCGAGAGGAGAATATTGCCATGGCCGTCGTCCTTGCGTATGACCGTGGCCTGTACCTCATCTCCGACATGTACTTCATTTATGTGAAACACCTCTTCCATTTATAGTTTGTTGTAATTGTGCTTTTATCATAACACAGGGAAAAAATAGGGGCAAGATATTTCAGGCGAATCCGGGAGCAGGAGGGCGGCCGTTCAGCTGGACGAACGGTTAGCTGTTCCATCTAAATTTTCTTTGACCATAATGAAAATTAATGATAAGATGGGATAAACAGGAAGGCACTGAAAAAACGGTAAAATTCTGTTTGAGGAGGAAAGTTCATGAGGGCAAATTCAAAGATCTATGTGATCGGGCACAAAAACCCCGATACAGATTCGATCTGTTCCGCGATTGCGTATGCTGATATAAAAAACCGGTCCGAGAAAGGAAGCTATGTGGCTAAACGGGCCGGCCAGATCAATGAAGAAACCGAGTATGTGCTCAACCGTTTTCATGTGCGTGCGCCGGGTTATCTGCCGAATGCCGGGACGCAGGTAAAGGAAATCGAAATTCATGAGGTACCGGGAGTGCGCGGTTCCATCTCCGTAAAAAAAGCATGGGAACTGATGAATAATAATAACGTAGTCACGCTTCCCATTACGTCTCAGGACAATATGCTGCAGGGTCTGATCACGGTCAGCGATATTGCGAAATCTTATATGGACGCTTACGACAGCCACGTTATGTCAGCGGCCAGAACACAGTACAGAAGTATTGCGGAGACACTGGACGGAACGGTTCTGGTGGGGAATGAACATGGATATTTTGTAAAGGGAAAGGTTGTGATCGGGACCTTTCACCCGGATATGATGGAAGATTATATTGAAAAGGACGATCTGGTCATTCTCGGAAACCGTGCGGAAGATCAGCTTTGTGCCATCGAGATGGATGCAAGCTGTATTATCGTCGGTCTGGGCGCAAAGGTTTCCCGAACGATACAGAAACTGGCGGAGGAGAAAAGCTGTGTGATCATCAGCACTCCTCATGATACGTACACAATCGCCCGCCTGATCAATCAGAGTATCCCGATCAAGTATCTGATGAAAAAGAACAACCTGATCACGTTTTCCACGGAAGACTTTCTGGATGAGATCAAGGAAGTGATGAAGACGCAGCGGCACAGAGATTTCCCTGTCCTCGACAAAAAAGGAAAATATGTGGGCACGATATCCCGCCGGAATCTGATTGGCGGAAGCAGGAAGCGCCTGATCCTGGTAGATCACAATGAGGAATCGCAGGCGGTGGACAATATCAATGAGGCTGAAGTTCTTGAGATTATCGACCATCATCGTCTGGGGTCGCTGCAGACTGTGGCTCCGGTTTATTTCAGAAATCAGCCGGTGGGGTGCACCGCGACGATACTGTATCAGATTTATCAGGAACGTCAGCTGGAGATCGCGCCGAATATCGCAGGGCTTCTCTGTGCGGCGATCATTTCCGATACGCTGATGTTCCGCTCACCGACGTGTACGCCGATGGATCAGGCGGCGGCCGAGGCTCTGGCAAAAATCGCGGATATTAATATTCCGGAATTTGCGTCGGATATGTTCCGCGCGGGCAGCAACCTGAAAGATAAGACGCCGGCGGAAATTTTCCATCAGGATTTCAAGAAATTTATCATCGAAGACGTAACGTTCGGTGTAGGGCAGATCAATTCCATGGATGCGGGAGAACTGAAGGAGATCAAGGACAGTCTTCTCCCGAATATGCAGAACGAGTGCGGAAAGCATGGAATCCAGATGGTATTTTTCATGCTGACGAATATCATCGAGGAGTCCACGGAGCTGCTGTATTATGGAGATGGAGCAAAAGAACTGCTGGAAAAAGCCTTTGAAAATGAGGTCACCGGGGAAAGTTGTGTACTCAAAGGGGTTGTGTCCAGAAAGAAACAGTTGATCCCTGCGCTGATGATGGCGCTTCAGAACCAGGAGTAACAAGCTATGGGAAAACAGTTTTGGAAGCCGGGGAATATGTTGTACCCGTTGCCGGCGGTTATGGTAAGCTGTCAGCGAAAGGAAGAAAAGCCGAATATCATCACAGTCGCCTGGGTCGGAACCGTTTGTTCCGACCCGGCGATGGTTTTTGTCTCCATACGGCCCCAGAGATATTCCTATGATATTATTCAGGAAACCGGAGAGTTTGTGATCAATCTGACGACGGAGCAACTGACGAGAGCGGCGGATTACTGCGGGGTCCGCTCAGGAAGGGATGTGGACAAGTTTCAGGAAATGCATCTGACTCCGTGTACGTCCAGGAATGTCAGCGCGCCGGGCATTATGGAAAGTCCGGTAAATATTGAATGTAAGGTGAAGGAGATCATCAAGCTGGGAAGCCACGATATGTTTCTGGCGGAGGTTGTCGGTGTAGACGTGGACGAGGAGTGTCTGGATGAAAACGGAAAGTTTCATCTGAATGAAACAGGTCTGATCGCCTACTCACACGGAGAATATTTTTCACTGGGGGATTATGTCGGGAAATTCGGTTATTCTGTCCGGAAGAAAGTTCAGGAAAAAGGTCCAAAGGATAAGGCAAAGAAACCAAACAAACAAAAAATAAAGAGACAGAGCAGAGAACTCAAAGGAAAGGTACCGCGGGATAAAACACAGACGGAAAAAAGACTGCAAAGTCATCGAAAAGCGCTCAGAGATCCTTCAAAGTCAAAAAAGCCGCAGTAAGCCGCGCATGTCCGTCCGGCTCGTTGCACGCGGAAATAAAGGAAAAACAGGTTCTGAGAGAGAAGTTTGGAAGTAAACTTCCAAATCTACCATTATTGACGCAGTAAATGCGTCAGGAGGAGGTAAATATGAGAGTCTGCTTGGTCGAAATATGCAGTCTGATGAGGAAAATCCGTATAAAATCCTGAAAAAGTGAAAGTTTTTTTGTATCATCTTGCATTGACCGGATATTTTATGCTATAATACTCGACGAACAACGGGGTTCCTTTCAGAAAGAGATACGGCAGGGATACCTGACCGTATTTTTTTGTGTGACGGCAAGCAGCAGCCGTGTCCGTATGGGCAGAGGAACGGAAGTTGAAAGATGAAATCAAGGAGGAATACAGTCATGTCATATGTAGATGAGGTCATTGCATCAGTGATCGAGAAGAACCCGGCAGAACCGGAATTCCATCAGGCAGTAAAAGAGGTTCTGGAATCTCTGCGCCCGGTGATCGAAAAGAATGAAGAAAAGTACAGAAAAGAAGCGCTTCTTGAGCGTCTGGTTGAGCCGGAGCGCCAGATCAAATTCCGTGTGCCGTGGGTAGATGACAAAGGACAGGTTCACGTAAATACCGGATACCGCGTACAGTTCAACAGTGCGATCGGACCTTACAAAGGAGGTCTGCGTCTGCATCCGTCTGTAAATCTCGGTATTATCAAGTTCCTGGGCTTTGAGCAGATTTTCAAGAATTCTCTGACCGGACTGCCGATCGGCGGCGGTAAAGGCGGTTCTGACTTTGATCCGAAGGGCAAATCCGATCGTGAAGTTATGGCCTTCTGCCAGAGCTTTATGACAGAACTGTGTAAATATATTGGAGCAGACGCTGACGTGCCGGCAGGTGATATCGGAACAGGCGCAAGAGAGATCGGATATATGTTCGGACAGTATAAGAGGATCCGCGGTGTATACGAAGGTGTTCTGACCGGAAAAGGTCTCAGCTACGGCGGTTCTCTGGCGAGAACAGAAGCTACCGGATACGGTCTTCTGTACCTGACCCAGGAACTTCTGAAACTGAACGGTATTGATATTGCAGGAAAGACCGCGGTGGTATCAGGCTCCGGAAACGTGGCGATCTATGCGATCGAGAAAGCGCAGCAGCTTGGCGTGAAGGTTCTGACCTGCTCAGATTCCAACGGATGGGTATATGATCCGGATGGAATCGATGTGGCGGCTCTAAAAGAGATCAAGGAAGTAAACCGTGCGCGTCTGACCGAGTATAAGAAATACCGTCCGAATTCCGAGTATCATGAGGGAAGAGGCGTATGGACAGTGAAAGCAGATCTGGCGCTGCCGTGCGCAACGCAGAACGAACTGAATCTGGATGACGCGAAGACACTGGTTGCAAACGGTGTGACCGCAGTCTGCGAGGGCGCAAATATGCCGACCACTCTGGAGGCTACGAAATATCTGCAGGAGAACAAAGTGATCTTTGCTCCAGGAAAAGCTGCCAATGCAGGCGGTGTGGCTACTTCCGCTCTGGAAATGTCCCAGAACTCCGAGCGCCTCAGCTGGAGCTTCGAGGAAGTAGATGCAAAACTGCAGAGTATCATGATCAATATTACCCACAACATGGACGAGGCTGCAAAACGTTACGGACATGAGGGCGACTATGTCATGGGTGCAAACATTGCAGGATTTGAGAAAGTCGTAGACGCAATGCTCGCACAGGGCGTTTGCTGATAAGCCGCAGAATCTCGCGGGACTTGCACAAAAAGAAAAACAATGTTATACTGTTGCTGTTAATTTGAACTACGAATGATAAGACAGCCAGGCGGGGTTGCCAGTTGGCAGCCCCGTTTTTCATTGAAAGGTCATATAAATCATGAACAAGGATAATATCATCCTGATAGGAATGCCGGGCGTAGGAAAAAGTAGCATCGGTGTAGTTCTGGCCAAGACCATCGGTTACGAATTTGTGGATACGGATCTTCTGATCCAGGCCCGGGAGGGATGCCTTCTCTGTGAGATCATCGCCAAAGTCGGCGAGGAGCGTTTTCTCGAGATCGAAAATGAAGTGAATGCGGGTTTGGATGTAAAAAGATGTGTCATTGCGCCGGGCGGCAGTGTAATCTATGGTAGAGAGGCTATGGAACACTTTCAGAAAATCGGTACAATCGTATATCTGAAGCTTCCGTACAAGGATCTGAAAAAGAGACTCGGAAATCTGAAAGGACGGGGAGTCGTTCTGAAGGAAGGGCAGACATTGAAGGATCTGTATGAGGAGAGAACCCGGTTATATGAGAAGTATGCGGATCTCACGATCAGTGAGACCGACAGGAATATAGAAGCTACATTGCAGGCCATCCGCGACGAATTGAAAATGTGACGATCCGGATCGGTGGGTTGTGAAGAGTGACAATGAACATTTGAGGGGTATGAATTAAATCTTAAATTTTATTTACAAAATATTAGAATTGGGTTAAGATAAAGCAAAGGGTTTATCTTTGTTCCGGAAACGGAAGAGTGAAAAGCGGCAGTTCAGCGAACGGGACCGCTATATGAAAAAGAAAATCATGAGGTGGACTTATGGAACAATATGTCATCAGAGGAGGAAATCCTCTTGTGGGCGAGGTGGAAATTGGGGGAGCCAAGAACGCAGCGCTTGCAATCCTTACAGCAGCAATTATGACAGATGAGACAGTTATGATAGAGAATCTTCCCGACGTCAGCGATATCAATGTGCTTCTTGAAGCGATCGCTGAAATCGGGGCTACGATAGATAGAATTGACCGTCATACGGTACGTATCAATGCGTCTACGATCGGCGATCTGAGTGTGGACTACGAATATATCAAAAAGATCCGGGCGTCCTATTATCTGCTCGGGGCGTTGCTTGGAAAATATAAGAAAGCGGAAGTGCCGCTCCCGGGCGGATGCAACATCGGAAGCCGTCCGATCGACCAGCATATCAAAGGATTCCGTGCATTGGGAGCCCATGTGGAGATCAAACATGGCGCGATCATGGCGTCTGCTTCTGAACTCCGCGGAGCGCATATTTTCCTGGATGTGGTATCTGTCGGAGCTACGATCAATATCATGATGGCTGCGGCGATGGCAAAAGGCAATACGATCATTGAAAACGTCGCGAAGGAGCCGCATGTGGTGGATGTGGCCAATTTCCTGAACAGCATGGGAGCAAACATCAAGGGAGCAGGAACCGATGTGATCCGGATCAAAGGTGTAGATACGCTCCATAGTACCACCTATTCGGTTGTGCCGGATATGATCGAGGCGGGAACTTATATGTTCGCGGCGGCGGCAACGAAGGGCGACGTTCTGGTAAAAAATGTGATCCCAAAGCATCTGGAGGCGACCACGGCAAAGCTGGAGGAGATCGGCTGCGATGTGGAAGAATTTGATGATGCAATCCGGGTAAGCGCCAGCAAGAGACTCGGCCGGACACACGTAAAGACACAGCCGTACCCCGGCTATCCCACCGATATGCAGCCGCAGATCGCGGTGACACTGGCGCTGGCTAATGGAACCAGTATCGTGACGGAGAGCATTTTTGAAAACCGGTTTAAATATGCGGATGAGCTGACGCGTATGGGAGCGAATGTAAAAGTAGAGGGAAATACGGCGATCATTGACGGTGTGGAACGTCTTACGGGAGCCCGCGTATCGGCGCCGGATCTGAGAGCGGGAGCTGCTCTTGTGATTGCAGGACTGGCTGCAGAGGGAATTACGATCGTTGATGACATTATTTATATCCAGAGAGGCTATGAAGACTTTGAAGGGAAACTGAGAGGACTGGGCGCCGAGATTCAGAAGGTTTCCAGTGAACGTGAGATTCAGAAATTTAAACTGCAGATCGGATGAGAATCTGCAGGCAGGAATATCTGAACCGGAAGACGGAATGAAACAGAATATGAAACGTACAGAGTACAGTAAAGATATATCTGAGAACAGGATATATTTTTACTGTATTTTTTATTCCCCAGGCGGTGGTGTGTGACGGCGGCATACGGTTCGCATAGGTTCAGGCGGTGCGAAGATCTGCTGTGAGAATACACGCTCCTTGAGTGAGAAAATATCCCGTGGCTTTGCTGTATTATTTATGTTAGAAAATATTCTAATATAAATATTGACATTGATAAAACAAATGATATAATCATTGTTAGAAAAAAATCTAACAGGAGGTTTTAAAAATGTCAAATATAATCGCGGATACAGTGAAAAAACGGAGAGTATTTCAGAACAGAAATTATATTTTGCTGGTTTTGGCCAATATCGTCAACCGGTTTGGCGATTCGGTGGATTCTATCGTATTTACATGGCTGACGTATTCTCTTACAGGAAGCGCCGCGTTCAGCGCTCTGGTCTATGCGGCCAATAAGCTGCCGACCGTGTTCCTGCAGCCGGTGGCAGGCGCGCTGCTGGAGCGGAGAAAAAAGAAGAATGTCATGGTCGTCACGGATCTTCTCAGAGCGCTGTTGGTGGGATATATCTTGCTTCGCTTGTTCACGGGGCTTCCGACACCTGTTGAAATGTTGATTTTTACTTTCCTGATTTCAACGGTAGAGGCGTTCCGCCAGCCGGCAGGAAGCAGTATTCTTCCGATGATCGTTGAAAAGGAACAGTATGCCGAGGCTGTTTCCTACCAATCGGGATGCAGCAGCGCGGCAGAGCTGGTGGGATTGGGCGCAGGCGCGCTGCTTATTGGCTCTGTCGGAAATACCGGGGCGGTACTGATCGATGTCATCACTTTTATGCTCTCAGCGCTTCTTCTGTCAGGTATGAAGACAAACGAAACGGAAGATCGGGATGGTGAAAAATTCTCTTCCGGAAAGCTGTTTCGCGAACTGAGCGACGGCATAGGCGTTGTCAGAACGGATCATACGATGCGGTATCTGGTTATTCTTGCGGTGATGCTGAATGCTTTGCTGGTTCCATATAACAGTCTGCAGGCAGCGATGACTAAAGAGATCCTTCACAGTGGAGAGAAAATTTTATCGCTGGTAGGTGTAACTTTGAGTCTCGGCATGATCGTGGGTTCGCTCTTGTATCCGACGATCGCGAAACACATTTCCAAACGGCAGATGCTTCTGGTAAGCAGTTTGCTGCTCGGAACTCTTTATCTGGGAACCGTTGTCATCGGAACCGTTTTTTCGTCCCCGGCAGGCGTGTATTTTGCGGAAGGGATACTCACGTTTCTTGTTGGAGCAGGCGTCGCGCTTCTGAACACTTTTGCCAATGTTTCTGTCGTACAGAAATGTGACAGGAATTATCTGACGCGCCTGAGCGGTCTGCTGGGGAGCGCCAGTGCGGCAGCGACTCCTCTGATGTCCCTGATTGTTTCTGCGACTGTTGGTATTATTTCCACTACCAATTTCTTTCTCATAAGTGGTATACTGACATTACTTGTATGTCTTTGCCTTTTCAATGCAAAGATTATGCCCGGAGAATTTACCGAAAAAGAAATTTTGCCTTGATGTTGCAAGGCATCGGAAGGAGGAAACTTTGAAATTTCAATCAACCATCAATTATATGCAGGAATGTGTTACGATTTTGTCAAATGCGGCGGATGGCGTTTATGATCTTGCGCAAACGCTGAAATTAGATGCTCTTACGGAGGACTGCCGGAGCGATCTGAAACGGCTGTCAGACATCCAGCGCGAGGCGGTGGAAGGACTTTCGAAGGAGAGTATGGAATTCTATTTTAAAACGCTGGACAGTGGAAAAACGTGTACGGCGTCCCTGCTGGGATGTTTTCGGTTTAAACATTCGTTAGACGGAAAAACAGATCAGTTAGCTGACGAAGAAGCTTTTTTCGATACCCTGACGCTTGCCGACCGTCTGGATGCACAATGTGAGGAGACGGAGGCATCTGACGAACAAAAATTGGCAGAGTTTACGAACTATATGAAAACCATGCAGATCAAAGATGCGCTCCGCTGGCAGATTTTTTCAGCGCTGCTTCATCCCGGGGAGCATAAAGAGAAAATCTTCGGTCTGCTGCGGCATGTGCGAGGAAATCTTGCCCGGCATGAAACAGAGCTGGGAGAGATCTTCCGGCGTCGCCGGGCGGAGATTGTGATGAAAGATCAGGAAAAGTCTATTGAAACAATTATCATAGAACAGAGCTCCTATCAGATCAGCGGCGAAATATTTCCCGAGGAGATGATCGTGACACTGTACGATCCGTTTTCGCTGAGAGGGCGGATCTGTCCGCACCGGGAGAGTTACTTTACCATCGGAGCTTTCTTTCCTTATCATCCGGAACCGTTGTCCCGGAAAAAAATGGAGAAGAAGGATGTTATGATGTATGGAAAGATTCTGGCAGACGGAAACAAGCTGGAGATCCTGCGTCTCTTGTCCCATAAAACATACATCAACAAAGAACTTGCGGATGCTTTAAAGCTTTCCACTGCAACCATTTCCTATCACATGTCAGTCCTGACGGAACTGGAACTGGTAAATACGACAGTTTCGGCAAATAAGATCATCTACGAACTGAACCGGAAGAAAATGGAAGACGTCATGAACCGCCTGACAGAGTATTTTGACCATCTGGAGCAGCAGTGAATGAATAACAGCAATAAATAGTGAGAAAATAGCAAAAAACAAGTTGTCTATATCCTCAACAAGTTATATGATAAGTTTGTTAAAAAAAGGACGAATAATGCGAAAGGAGTCTCATATGAGCGAATCAACAACTTGTCTTGAGAAGCAGCCAATTTCCGATGAACTGCTGGAAAAGATGAATGCATACTGGCGCGCTGCGAACTATCTGTCTGCCGGACAGCTTTATCTGCTGGATAATCCGCTGCTGCGTGAGCCGCTGACCATGGATCATATTAAGAAAAAAATCGTAGGACACTGGGGAACTGTTCCGGGACAGAACTTTGTCTGGACACACTGTAACCGTGTCATCAAACGTTATGACCTGGACATGATTTATATCTCAGGTCCGGGACATGGCGGAAACTTCCAGATTGCCAATACATACCTGGAAGGTTCTTACAGTGAAGTATATCCGAACATCAGCCAGGATACCGAAGGAATGAGAAAGATGTTCAAACAGTTCTCCTTCCCGTGCGGAGTTCCGAGCCACTGTGCACCGGAGACGCCGGGTTCCATCAATGAAGGTGGTGAACTTGGATATTCGATCGCCCATGCATTCGGCGCTGTATTCGATAACCCGGATCTGATCGCTGTGGCAGTTGTTGGTGACGGTGAGTCTGAGACAGGCCCTCTGGCAACATCCTGGCATTCCAATAAATTCCTGAATCCAGTCAGCGACGGTGCGGTTCTTCCGATCCTGCATCTGAACGGATATAAGATCAGCAACCCGACGCTGTTCTCCCGTATCTCTCACGAAGAGGTGGAAGCTTTCTTCAAGGGCTGTGGCTGGAAACCGTATTTCGTAGAAGGCGATGATCCGATGACCATGCACCGTAAGATGGCGGAGACCATGGATATCGTGATCGAGGAGATCAAAGCGATCCAGAAGAATGCAAGAGAGAATAATAATCCGGAGAGACCGGTATGGCCGATGATCGTTCTGCGTACTCCGAAGGGATGGACCGGACCGAAGGTTGTGGACGGACAGCAGATCGAAGGAAGCTTCCGTGCACATCAGGTTCCGATCACGATGGAGAAACCGGAACATCTGGAGCAACTGAAAGAGTGGATGGAAAGTTACCATCCGGAAGAACTGTTTGACGAGAACGGACGTCTGAAACCGGAAATCGCAGAGCTGACTCCGAAGGGAAATGCGCGTATGGGCGCGAACCCGCATGCAAACGGCGGTCTGTTGCTGAAAGATCTTCGTCTGCCGGATTTCCGTGATTACGGAATCGAGGTGGAAGCCGGAAAAACGAAAGCACAGGATATGATCGAGCTGGGCGGATATGTGCGTGACATCTTCCGCCTGAACGAGGAGAGCAAGAATTTCCGTATTTTCGGACCGGATGAGTCTATGTCCAACCGTCTGTACCGTGCTTTTGAGGCGACGGACCGTGACTGGAACGCAGAGCTTCTGCCGACCGACGACTGCCTGGCAAGAGACGGCCGTATCATGGACGGTATGCTGAGCGAGCATATGTGCGAGGGATGGCTGGAAGGATATCTTCTGACCGGACGTCATGGATTCTTTGCAAGCTACGAAGCGTTTATCCGTATCGTGGATTCCATGGCAGCACAGCATGCAAAATGGCTGAAAGTCTGCAATCAGCTTTCCTGGAGACAGCCGATCGCATCTTTGAACTTTATCCTGACCTCCAATGTAGGGCAGCAGGACCACAACGGATTTACCCACCAGGATCCTGGATTCCTGGATCACATCGCCAACAAAA
>DXEK01000098.1 GCA_019115005.1 Candidatus Fusicatenibacter merdavium
TTTCAGGATTGCGGGAGCACGAAGTGCGGAGCAATCCGTGTCTCATGCCCATTTGTCGGGCAACTCATACCATTAAACGGCGGTGATGTCATAACATGGCAGACCGGAACTGCAGCAATACAGGAGGGGGGAATCTCATGGAATTTACTATTGAACATCTGAAAAAAAATTTTGAGAAAAAAGAAGTGCTCAGAGACATCAGTTTCACATTCCAGGAAGGAAAAATCTACGGCCTTCTCGGGAGAAACGGCGCCGGAAAGACGACACTTTTCAACTGTTTGAACCGGGATATCCGCGCGGACGGCGGAGATTTTTACTTTTCCGGTCCTTCTGGGCGCAGGGCGGTAACGCCGGACGATATCGGATACGTACTGTCCACGCCGACGGTTCCGGAATTCCTGACCGGAAAAGAGTTTCTTCATTTTTTTCTGGACATCAATGAGAAGACGATCCACAACCCGCTCGCCGTGGAGGAATACTTTCGAATCGTCAATATCGAGCCGGAGGATCAGAACAAACTGATGAAGGATTATTCCCACGGAATGAAAAATAAAATGCAGATGCTGATCAATATCATTGCAGAGCCGCCGCTTCTGCTGCTGGACGAGCCTCTGACCTCTCTGGATGTTGTGGTGGCGGAGGAGATGAAAGAACTGCTGCGGCAGCTGAAAAAAGAAAGGATCATCATTTTCTCCACCCACATCATGGAACTGGCACTGGATCTGTGCGATGAGATCGTCATACTGAATCAGGGAAAGCTGGAGGAAGTGGAAAAAGAAAATCTGAATTCTGCAGAATTCAAAGACAAGATTATCGAGATGCTGAAGGAGGAGAGCCATGATTAAAGCTTTTCGCATATCCTTTTCTCTTCAGAATACCTACCGGGTCAACAGCATCATCTATTCTCTGAAACAGATCCCGCTGCTGGGACGGCTTCTTCCGTCGGCGCTCTACGGGAGCCGAGGCCTGAAACGGGTGATCACTGTGATCAGCTTTCTGTGGGAGATCCTGTCAGCGTTTCTCGGAAAAGTGCTGTATCTGTTTCTGATAGTATGGCTGCCCCTGGAACTATACCCGGCGAGTGTTCCGCGCCCGGACGCTTATCTGCATATTCTGTTTTTCCTGACTGTGATCGGAGCGATGATGAACACCTGGATGTTCGATCCGACCAATGACAAATACTATGCGATGGTCCTGATGCGGATGGACGCGAGAGCCTATACCCTGTCTAATTATATCTACGTGATGCTGAAATTCGCCGTAGGTTTTCTCCCGTTCTCGCTCCTGTTCGGAAACCGCGCCGGAGTTCCGTTCCTGCTCAGTCTCCTGTTTCCTTTTTTTGTAGTGAGCGCAAAGATGATCTTTGCCCTGATCTCGCTGAAACGGTATCTGAAAACCGGAGTCAGTACCAACGAAAATCTTCCCGGAAGATATCTCTGGACTTTTACTTTTCTCCTCCTGGCGGCAGCATACGGTCTTCCGGCGCTCGGCCTGACGCTGCCATGGCAGGCGGCGGGTATTCTTTTTCTGGCAGTGATCCTTTCCGGCTTTTACAGCGGAACTGTGATTCGTACTTTCCCTTATTACCGGGAAATGTACCAGCAGATCCTGGCCCAGAAGCGGTATGGAACCGATATGCAGGCACAGGTACGCCAGGCAGTCCGAGAACAGAATCAGAAATATATCAGTCAGGATCTCGACATTCAGACAAACAAAAAAGGGTTCGAAGCGTTTCATGAACTGTTTGTCAAAAGGCACAGAAAGATCCTGTGGAAACCGGTGCAGCGGACCACCGGGATCTGCTGCTGTGTACTTCTGGGAGCCCTGCTGGCGGTTAAGATCAACGGACAGCTGGAGATTGCCGTCAACCGTATGCTGATGTCCGCGCTTCCTTTTTTCTGTTTTATCATGTATCTGTGCAACCGGGGAACGATCTACACACAGGTGTTGTTTATGAACTGTGATCACAGTATGCTGACGTATTCTTTTTACAAAAAGCCGGCGTTTATTCTGAAACTGTTTCAGATCCGTCTGCGGGAACTGGTCAAAATGAATCTTCCGCCTGCCATTGTGATCGGCGGCGGGCTGGCTCTTCTTTTGTACGTGACGGGCGGGACGGACCACGGAATGAATTACCTTGTCCTGATCTTTTCCGTTCTGGCGATGAGTGTGTTTTTTTCCGTACATTATCTGACCTGTTATTATCTGCTGCAGCCGTATAATGCATATACGGATATGGTCAGCACCACTTACCGGCTGGTGACTTCGGGCACTTATTTTGTGTGTTTTCTGTTGATGAGAGTGCAGTTTGACACGCTGGTGTTCGGGTCGCTCGCGATCGTGTTCTGTGTGGGGTATTGTGTGATCGCCTGCCTGCTGGTTTACCGGCTGGCAGACAGGACCTTTCGGCTGCGTAATTGACAGGGGGACGGCGCCCCGCGAGGCGGTGCGCCTGAGAGTGGCTGCGGGTGAGTGGGGCGGTGTTATGGTTGGAGTTCAGCGGATAGGGGATTCCGGCTGAAAAAACAGCAAATTTTATAGATTGTTGTTTTTCAGGTAGAAGACGGCCAGCTGGGTGCGGTCGCGGAGATTGAGTTTGTCGAGGATGGTGCTCAGGTAGTTTCGGACGGTTCCTTCGCTCAGGCAGAGGGTCTGGGAGATTTCTTTGTTGCTCATTCCCTGGGCTACCAGGGCGATGACTTCCAGTTCTCTGGCGCCGATGTGATGTTTTTCCCAGGGAAAGTTTTTCTGGCCGGTCAGGAGTGCGGGGAGTTTTGCGGTGATTTCGTTTCCGTATACGCTCTGTCCGGAGTATACGGCTTTCAGTGCGGGAATGATGCTGTTGTAGTCCTGTTTCAGCAGATAGCCTCTGGCGCCGAGTTTCAGGGCGCGGACAATGTATTCGTCGTCCAGAAAGGTGGTCAGGAGCAGGATCTTTGCTGCGGGGTCGTGAGTCAGGATTTCCGCGGACGCGGCCAAGCCGTCCATCTCTTCCATCCGGATGTCCATCAGCAGAATGTCCGGATGGAGGGACTCATAGAGGTTCACTGCTTCTTTTCCGTTTTTTCCGGAACCGCAGACCCGGATCTCGCTGTCGGATTCCAGGATAGTCTTCAAGGCTGTTGTGATGAAAAAGTCGTCGTCGACAATCAATACTTTCATATTCTTCGTGTTCTTCTCCTGCTTTGTTTTTGTGCTTATTGTTTGGGGAGTGTTATAAAAATGCGGAATCCGTTCTCCGCCTGAATATGGATCGATCCGTTCAGGGCAGCCACCCGTTCTTCCATGTTGTTCAGGCCGATCCCGTGGTTTGCCAGATCTGCGCTGTCTGCTCCGATGCCGTTGTCGCGGATGATCAGCTGGTACATCGCCGGATGTTCCCGCAGCGTGATCCAGGCCCTGGTGGCCTGGCTGTGGGCGGAGATATTAGATAAACCTTCTTTGAGAATGGCGATCATACAGTAACGGATCTCCGGTGGCGGCGGGCTGCTGATATCGTAGTCCAGAGACACGGGACAGTTGTGAAAGTCTGCGACCAGATTCTCGGCGTTTTCCCGGAGATTTACAGACTCGTCATGGAGATCGTGGACACTCTCCCGGATATTGTTCATCGCCGTGTTCAATGTGTTTTCCAGCTGGGAGAACGGCTCGGCGGCGGAGGGCTCCCGAAATACCGTTTTCATCGCTCCGGTCATCAGGATGGCCCGGGAAAGCATATGTCCTACATGGTCGTGGATCTCTCTGGCGATCCGGTTCCGTTCTTTCAGCGTTGCCGCATAGATTTCATAGTTCTGTTTTTCAATCAATGTTCTGTTTTTTTCCTTCAGCAAAAGAGTATATTCGAAACCGTCATCCCTCTGTTTTTTGTATGCCTGTGAAAGAGTTTCATGAGAAGAACTTTTCTGCCACAGGACAGCACCCAGAAGCGTCCCCCAGAGCAGATAAAAGATCATAAACGAGGAATATCCGGATACGCACCAGAAAAAGAACACCCCTGCGGGAAGCAAAGGCCAATGTCTCTTTCGGGAGATCAGTTCCTCCGACAGACAGTCATAGATCATCAGAGGAAAGAAAAGAATTCCCACGTGAAATCCCAGGGTCAGAAGACCGTAAACCGTGAGAAAAAACAGTGAAAACAGTTTCTGACGTGTCAGTTCCATAAAACAGGAGAGCGCGGCGGTCAGAAAGAAAAAACTTACAAACAGAGCGTCTGTCTGCAACAGCAGACAGGTCCCCATCGTATAAGAAAGCAGCAGTGCTTTATCTGTCAGTCGATTCACAGTTGATTTCCTCCTGAAAAATGTCGGTTTGCCTTGGCAAAACATCCTGTTAAAATTATAGCACAGTTTTGTTCAACTGCCTATGTGACATTTGTCATGGCAGATTCTGACACCAGACACTGTGAAGGATATCAAAAGTCTGATATGATAAAACCATAACATGAGAAAGAAAGGAAATTCTGCATATAGCTATGATAGAGATTCGAAATCTGGTAAAAAGATACAAGGATACCATCGCGTTGGACCACCTGAATTTGGATATTGAGGAAGGAGAGATCTTCGGCCTTCTCGGGCCGAACGGTTCCGGAAAGACCACGGTGATCAACTGTCTGCTTGCTCTTTTAAAATTTGACAAAGGGAGCGTCAGGATTTTCGGAGAAGAGATGCAGCCGGACAGCTATGAGATTAAACGGCAGATCGGGATTGTCATGCAGAATGTGGCGGTTTTCAATGAATTGACCGTTTACGAAAATGTAGACTATTTCTGCGGGCTCTATGTACCGGACAGAAGAGAACGGAAAAAACTGGTGGAGGAGGCCATCGCATTTACGGGGCTGGAGGGATATGAAAAGAAGCGCCCGAAAAAACTGTCAGGCGGTCTGCTTCGCCGTCTGAACATTGCCTGCGGAATCGCCCACAAGCCAAAGCTGGTAATCCTGGATGAGCCTACGGTCGCTGTGGATCCCCAGAGCAGAAACAAGATCCTTGAGGGGATCTGCCAGATGAACCGCCAGGGTTCCACGATCATCTACACCTCCCACTATATGGAAGAGGTAGAACAGATCTGCAGCCGGATCGCTATTCTTGACAAGGGCAGATGTCTGGCACTGGGAACCAAGGAGGAACTGAAAAACATGATCAAGACAGGCGAGAAGGTTCACCTGGAAGGGATCTGCCTTACTCCTCCACAGCTGGAAACGATCCGCAGAATGCCCCAGGTTTTTTCCGCAGTTTACGAAAACGAAATGCTGACGCTTCGCTTTGAGGGAAGCGGCAGTCATCTTCTCGGGCTTCTCCGCTATATGGAAGAAGAGAATCTGACCTGTGAAAGATGTTTTTCGGAACTTCCGACCCTGAACGATGTATTTCTCGAAATCACAGGCAAAGAACTGAGAGACTGAAGGAGGGTATCGCAATGTTTTTGATCATGAAAAGACAGCTTCTGGTGAATCTCAGGGAAAAATCCAACATTTTCTGGACATTGCTGTTCCCGCTGCTTCTCGCCACTCTGTTTCATTTCACATTGGGAAGTCTGTTGGGACGCAACGAAATGGAGACACTTTCTGTGGCATATGTGTCGGAAAATGCTGCAGAGACAGACTCGGAAGCTGCAAGATCCGGTACAGACGATTTCTTTGAATATCTGGAAAATCTGAATCAGACCTGGTTGAAAGTTCGGACAATGACTGATGGAGAAGCCAGGACCGCGCTGGAAAATGATACTATACAGGGGATTTTCTACGGAGGAAGCAAAAAACGGCTGGTGATCGGCGAAAACACGGTTCACACCAGCATTCTTTCTCAGTTCCTGGATATTTACGAAAAAAATGAGGCGCTGATCACACGGATCGCACAGGAACATCCCGAGCATCTTTCGGATGCACTCTCGGCGCTTGAGAACTATCGGTCCTGTACCAGGACCGTGACATTCGGCGGGAAATCTATGGACTACGTACAGAATTATTTTTTTGCACTGATTGCCATGACTTGTCTGTACGGCAGCTTTATGGGAATGTACAATACTGTGGGAGTCCAGGCAAACACTTCTGCTCTTGGAGCCAGACTGGCCGCGGGATGCGTCAAACGTTACAAGTCGATCACCGCCAGCCTTTTATCTGCCTGGCTGACAAGCTTTCTGGAAGTTGTACTGCTTTTGCTGTATATGGATGTGATCCTGGGAGATATTCATCTCTCCGGTCAGACCGGTAAGATCCTGGCAGTCTGTGCGGCTGCGACTTTCTATTCGTCCGGTCTCGGGATGCTGATCGGAACGGCAGGCAGATGGAGCGAAAGTATGAAAAATGCGATCGTCATATCCATAAGTATGGCGTGTTCCTTTGCCGCCGATCTGATGCTCAGCGGAGTAAAGGGATTCATCGAAAAACACGCGCCGCTGATCAATCGGCTGAATCCGGGCGCGCTGACTACCGATGCATTTTACAGTGTACTGGTCTACAATGACACGGAAAAATATTTCAGGAGTCTGATCCTGCTGATCATCTACAGCTCACTTCTGTTTGGGGCGGCTGTGTTATTTATGAGGAGAATGCGCTATGAAAGTTTATAAAGGATATCTGATTTCATTAAAGGCAAACATCTCTACAATGCTCTTATACTGCTCGATCTTTCTTCTGGTAGCATTCTCTATGGTTTACCTCACCTCGGAGGGAACAAACACCGGCAGTTATTCCCAGCAGAGACTCTCCATCGGAGTGGTAGACCGCGACCGCAGTTTCTGGTCAGAAACACTTCTGGAATACCTGGAACAGTACCACGATGTGACGATCATGGACGATGACATGGACGTTCTGGCGGAGGCAGTCTACAACACAGACATTCTCTATGCGGTGATCCTTCCGGAAGATTTTCTGAACACCTGCATTGTCGGGGAGAAACCAGTAGAAACACTGACAGAAAGCGGAAGTCAATGGGAATACTATGTCAACGGACGGATCGACAGTTTTATCAACACAGTCAGAGTATGCCTTGCCGGCGGTTATTCCCCTGAGGAAGCGGCACAGATGGTGCTGGATACCACAAAAGTACAGGCACAGGTACAGATGGAAAGTTCGCGGGAAGATCTGTCGGTATATAATGTCTTCCGTTTTATGCCATATCTGTATTTCAGTATTCTCTGTTTTGTCCTGGGACTGATCCAGAAAGAATATCAGGATATCGATATCCGCAGAAGACTTCTGGCATCCAGCCTTACGCTCAAAAGTCAGAATCTCCAAAGCCTTCTGGCTTTTTTCACGACAGGAGCTCTGGCGTGGGTACTCTGTGAAGGGATCGGGATTCTGACATGCGCCTCTGAATTCTGGGACAGTCCCAACAAATGGCTGATCCTGCTCAACGGATTCACGATCATGCTGGGAGCCCTTGCGGCGGCATATTTTGTCGGCAGTATGGCAAAGAGCAACGCGGCAGTCAACGGAATGGCAAATGTACTGAGTCTGGGCTTCTGTTTTCTGGGAGGGATCTTTGTACCGCTGGAACTGCTGACCGGCGTCGTCCGAAAGATCGGCCAGTTTTTTCCCACATACTGGTACGCACAGAACATCTCGATTCTCAGCTTTAATGATACGCTGACAGAGTCCCTGCGATCGGATCTTTATCAGGGAATGATGATCCAGATCCTGTTCGCTGGCGCATGTGTGGCGGTAGCGCTGGCGATCGGGAAGGCAAGGAGACAGGAAGAGGCTTAGACGACTGCATCCGGTGCGGGCATTGTGAGAACAGATGTCCGTTCCATGTGAAACAGATTCAGAGGATGGAAGAGATCGCCGGGTATTTGAAAGAGTGATCGTGTAACAGTTCGGCGAATATAAAAATCATCGGTCCGTGAGAACGGGCAAAGTCGGCGAGATGTATACGCGGCAGTATTGTTTCACCGGCTTTGCCCGTATTGTTTTTTTGTCGTCCGGGCGTTCCTCCCGCTTGCTGAACGGTTACAAACGATCATAATACTTTGTTTAGTTATTAAACAAAGTATTAACATTTGCCCTCCCGTGTGATAGAATAAAAGAAGTTTACCAAAAACATGAGAAAGTAGCCCGATCGGGCGGATAACGAACGATAATAAAGGGAGAAAATCTATGAATCTGAAACCAAAGAGTGCGCCTCAGCGTCTTTTGTGGGCGCAGTTTGACGCTTTGCAGATGGGGTCAGGATGGGACGAAGAGGATGTGACAAAGCCGCAGATCCTGCTGGAGGATGTATTCGGCGACAGCCATCCCGGAAGCATCCATCTTTCCGGTCTGATGGAGCAGGCAAAATACGGAGTCTTTGAAAAAGGAGGATTTCCGGCTCAGTACCACACGACGGACATCTGTGACGGATGTGCCCAGGGACATGACGGAATGAACTATATTCTGGCGTCCAGGGAGGCGATCTGTGACATGATCGAGGTTCACGGTTCCGTCTATCCATGGGACGGGATGATCCTGTCTGCCTCCTGTGACAAATCGATCCCTGCCCAGCTGAAGGCTGCCGCGCGTCTTGACCTGCCGACGATCTTTATTCCCGGCGGCAGCATGCGTCCGGGACCGAATATGACGACTTCCCTTGTGGCAGGGGATATTTCCCTGCGGCAGAAGCGTAAAAATGCGGTCAGCGCTCAGGAGATCCGGGATTATAAGCTGACCGGATGTCCTTCCTGCGGAGCCTGTACGTTTCTGGGTACGGCCAGCACAATGCAGTGTATGGCGGAGGCGCTGGGGCTTACCCTTCCCGGAGCGGCGCTGATGCCGGCGACCATGCGGGATATATTTGCATATGCGAGAAAAGCAGGGCGGCAGATCCTTGCATTGATCGGGAAAGGGATTTCTGTCAGCGATATTCTGACCAGAGAAGCATTTGAGAACGCCATTATCGTTCACAGTGCGATCGGCGGTTCCACAAATGCCACGATCCATCTTCCGTCGATCGCCAGAGAACTGGGAATGAACCTGGAACCAGAGCTGTTCGACGAGATCAACCATAAGGTACCCCATCTCGGAAACATTAATCCCAGCGGCGAACATCTGACGGAATCCTTCTGGTTTGCCGGAGGCGTGCCGATGGTGGAACTTTACCTGAAAGATATGCTGCATCTGGATGTGATGACTGTCACGGGAAAAACACTCGGCGAAAATCTGGAGGATCTTCAGCGAGACAATTTTTTTGAGAGAAATCTCGGATACCTTCACAACTATGGACTGAAACGGAATCAGGTGATCTTCCCGGTGGAGAAAGCCACAGAAAAAGGATCCGTCGCGGTCCTGCGGGGAAACCTCGCTCCCGACGGGGCAGTCATCAAATATTCTGCCTGCAGCCATGAGATGCTGATGACCACAGAAGCCATCGTCTGCGACGAGAAACTGAACGGAACCGTCTCCCTGGTGACAGACGGACGTTTCTCGGGAGCTACCCGGGGCGCCGCCATCGGACACGTCTCTCCGGAAGCGGCCGGCGGCGGTCCTCTGGCGTTTATCGAGACGGGCGACATCATCGCCTACAGTGTCAAAAACCGGACGCTGGACGTGGTGGGAATTCAGGGAAAAGAATGTTCCCCCGAGGAAGTAAATAAGGTTCTTGAAGAGCGTTCCAGAAAAGGAGTGATTCCCCGTCCGCAGCGGAAAGGACTCTACAAACGTTACACCAGCCATGCACTTTCTGCGATGCAGGGTGCGGGATATGAAGATTGAAGGAGTATATTATGAAAGCGAAATGGATTACGCCGGCAGTCACGGCGATGGATGAGAACGGTCACGTCGACCTTGAAGCGAACAAAAACATCTATGATTTTCTGATCAAAAACGGAATGGACGGCATTCTTCTGTTGGGCAGTATCGGAGAATTCTTTTCCATCCCGCTGGAAGAAAAAAAGATGCTGATCCGCGAGGCGCTCGCCTATAGTAACATGAACTGCGGCATCAGTAAATAAAAATGTAGACTAATAAAAACTCTATGTGAAAAGTCTTCCGGAAGATTTCCATTCACATAGAGTTTTTTTGATCAGCGATTTTTGTTTTGTCAGTTTTTCGGCAGATGGACGCGGTATGAATTTTCTTCCAGAACCGTTTTTGCCCGTTCACAAGCCTCCGGCTGGTAGAATTCTATACGCAGTACCCCTTCCTCGAATTCTCTGTTATGTATGATCCCGATATTACGGATGTTAATATCTTTTTCCGCAAGTAGCGTAGTGACAGCGGCGATCCCGCCCGCCTCGTCGTAGAGATCGCAGTAGAGGATAAACATGCGGGAGGCCGGACTCTTCGTTTCCGGAAGAGAATCCCGGTAATTCTTGGCACTGTCAAACATCTGATAGATGTCATCCATCCGCTGATGATCCACCAGATATTTTGCCTGGACCAGCGCACGGATATAAGCATCGAGAACGCGGGAGATTTGTTCCTGGTTGGAAGCACAGATCTGCTGCCACATAACCGGAGAAGACGAAGCGATCCGGGTGATGTCCTTGAATCCGCCCGCAGCGATCATCTTCATATATTCTTCCGGAGTGTCGAGCTTCTCAAGAGTGTTCACCAGAGTGGCAGCCACGATATGCGGCAGATGGCTGACCGCAGCGGTTACATAGTCGTGCTCTTCGTAAGTGAGGACCATAGGGATCGCTTTCAGGGACCGCACCAGTTCCACAAAATCCGACAGCGCAGAGATCTCTATTTCCGACTCCGGAGTCACGACGTAATAAGCGTTTTCCAGCAGATAGTCCGTGGAATTGGAGAAGCCGGTCTTCTCAGATCCGGCCATCGGATGACCGCCGATAAAATTTCGGATCATTCCGAGCCGCTGGACTTCCCGGTGGATTTCCCCTTTCACACTTCCAACATCCGTGACAATACAGGATGGCTTGATGATTTCTTTCAAGAACGGCAGGTAAGACAGATTTGTCGTCACCGGCGCGCACAGAAAGATATAATCACATTCCGAAAAACGCGGATCATGTTCTGCCAGCGCCACATCGATCACCCTGGCGTCGATTGCTTCCTTCAGTGTAGCCGTCGTATGGGAATATGCCATTAGATAACAGTCCGTACGGAATTTTTTCATCGCCCTGGCGATCGACCCGCCGATCAGTCCAAGGCCGATAAAACCGACTGTAATTTTATCCATCGTATTACAAAGTCCTTTCCGCCAGCTTTCTGTAAGGAGCCAGCTCATTCATCAGTGTATCAAAACGGTCGAAGGTCAGTGACTGCGGACCGTCGGAGAGCGCATGAGCCGGATCGTTATGCACCTCGATCATCAGACCGTCTGCGCCGCACGCAACAGCCGCTTTCGCCAGAGACGCCACATAGGCCGCCACTCCCGTCGCATGGCTGGGATCTACAATGATCGGCAGATGGCTTTTTTCCCGGATGACCGGCACAGCACTCAGATCCAGAGTATTTCTCGTCGCCGTCTCATAAGTACGGATTCCGCGTTCGCAGAGAACCACATTCGGATTTCCCTCGGAAATAATGTATTCTGCGGCATTCAGCCACTCGTCGATCGTCGCTGCGATTCCACGCTTCAGAAGTACCGGCAGACCGGATTTCCCCGCTTCCCGGAGGAGCTGGAAGTTCTGCATATTTCTGGCGCCGATCTGGATCATGTCTACATATTTTACTGCTGCGTTGATCGCATCCAGGCTGATCACCTCACAGATCGTACTGAGGCCGAACGCTTTTTTTGCTTCCGCCATGTACCGAAGGCCTTCCTCTTCCAGACCCTGGAACGAGTAGGGGGAAGTACGCGGCTTATATGCACCGCCCCTGAGAATCTGCGCCCCTGCCTTCTTGACATTCTCAGCAATAAGCATCAGCTGTTCCTCTGTTTCCACGGCACAAGGGCCTGCCATGATCGTCAGAGTATCAGGCCCGATGATATGATCGCCCACCTGAACCTTTGTCGGCTCCGGGTGGAATTTTTTGTTGGCCAGTTTGTAGCTCTCTGTGATCGGAACCAGACGGTCCACATAGGGGAGCATCTGAAGGTTTTCATTGGCGAGAAGTGTTTTATCACCGACCACGCCGATGATCGTCACCTGCTTTCCTTCGGAGAGATGCGTTTCCAGCCCTTTGGACTGAACCAGTGAAGTTACTTTTTGAACCGCCTCCTTCGGGGCGTTTGGTTTCATTACAATAATCATGTTTACCTCCTCCTGACGCATTTACTGCGTCAATAATGGTAGATTTGGGTTTACTTCCAAACTTTTCTCTTCCTATCTATAATAATCTCAGCAAAATCCGCGTCTCTGCGCTTCTCTGAGCAGATGCGGCTGAATCTGAGGATATGTCAGAGCCGCCGGCGGCGACTCAAAAAACTCGATCTTCTCGATTTCATTGTGCAGTTCCTGTTCAAATTCAGTAATCTCTGCGTAATACAGCATCCCCCAGATGTCTTCCGATGTTTCACGATCATCCGGATCTGTTTGGACTACACAGTAAGCACATACAGGAACCAGTGTGTACCGAACGGCGCCGGTCTCTTCATACAATTCCCGTCTGGCGGTTTCCAGAATGGTCTCGCCGGCCTCCCGATGTCCTCCGGGGATTTCATAAGTATCACGCGCACGATGTCTACAATAGACCCATTTGTCGTTGGATTTTGAAATGATCACAGCGAATTTCAGCGACGCGTCTTCCACCTGATCGCAGAAGCGGACGGATGTGATCCTTTGATTATCCATTCCTTTTTTCATAGTATTCCTCCATGATTCTGCACAATAAAGTTATTGTAAGGCACGTGTTGAAAATTGTCAACAATTTATTACTTTAAAGTGGGAAATAAGAGTGGACGAAGCCGGCCCGGAGCAGCTGCCGTGGGTGTGCGGCGGGCGGCTGAGGACGCGGGGAAACTCTGGGCGTCCGAGCGGCCCGGATGACGGGTACCGGCGCGATTCATCAGGAATTTTTGATAAATTCCTGATTCAGCGCTCCTCAGGCTCCAGGCGCCCTTCGCCTGCCCCGCCTTCCGGACCGCCCGGGCGCCTGGAGTTTCCATCCGCGTCCTCAGATGCCCGCCGCACACTCACGGCAGCTGCTCCG
>DXEK01000099.1 GCA_019115005.1 Candidatus Fusicatenibacter merdavium
CAGCGGCGGCCAATGGCTGGATCAATGAGGAAAAGATTATCTGCGAGATGGCTGTAGGCGCTTACCGGGCCGGGGCACAGCTTTACATCACTTATTTTGCGAAAGAACTGGCGTCATGCATGGATCGGGGCATCATCGGCTGACAGGAAAAATTTGATGCCGGCGGTACGCTGGAAGAAAAAAGGATTCCCGGGAATAATTGCCAGACAGTGTGGGAATACTCCTGATAAAAGGTTACAGTGCAGCACAGCGCTGTCCTGTATCGACAGGAAAAGGAGTAGAGACACATGAATGACAATGCCAGACTGTTAAATTTTGTGTATCAGAATGCACAGATGGGTGTGGATTCCATCCGTCAGCTGATGGGAATCGTGGAAAACAAGGAACTGAAGGAGCATCTGAAGACCCAGTTTCAGGGGTATGAGGAATTCAGGGATACCTCCCGGCGGATGTTGGAAGAGAATGGGTACGACGAGAAAGAGATCAGCGCGTTTTCCAAGATCAGTTCCTATTTGATGATCAATATGCAGCTTCTGACGGATAAGTCCACGACCCATATCGCGGAGATGATGATCCAGGGAAGCAATATGGGTGTGATCGATGCAATCAAGAATCTGAACGAATGTGAGGATGCGGAACAGGAAGTACGAAATCTGATGGAGAAGCTTCAGAAGTTCGAGGAACACAACATGGAAAAACTGAAAGAGTTTCTGTGATATGCTGCCGCGTGTGACGGTAAGATCCGGGGAAAACAGGTCCGTGTCCCGAAGCAGGGAAGGCAGAAGACCTGTATTTTCCGGATCTTTTGCTGTGGTTCCTCGCTGCTTTTCCGTACTGTAAGATTCTGGTAACAGTACAGCCGGGTCTGCGCATTTACAGCGCAGACCGTATGAAAATGTAGTGTCTGCGGGCATCCGGCCCATTGCGAAGCGATTCTTAATGGCTGAACTGTTACAGATGCTGGTTTGCATCCGTCAGGAAATGTGGTAAAGTATATCTGATAGTGTTAGTTAGTCGGGACTATCTTTTGAAAAAAGCAAAGAAAGAAAAATCGTATCGAATGCCCGGCTGTGGAAAGGAATACATATGCAGAAAAGAATTGGAAGAAATGATCCCTGCTGGTGCGGGAGCGGAAAGAAGTACAAGGACTGCCATCTGGAGATGGATGAGAAGATCAAAAGTTATAAGCTGAGAGGATATAAGATCCCTCCCAGAAAGATTATCAAGAACAAAGAACAGATCGACGGGATCCGGACGAGCGGAAAGGTCAACATCGCGGTCCTGGACTACGTTGCGGAAAATATCCATGCAGGAATGAGTACTGAGGAGATCAATCAACTGGTAGACAGCAAGACAAGGGAACTGGGAGGGATTCCTGCGCCGCTGAATTACGAAGGATTCCCGAAGAGCGTCTGCACTTCGATCAATGACGCCGTGTGCCATGGAATTCCGTCGGAGGAGGAAATTCTTCAGGACGGCGACATTATCAACGTGGATGTGTCCACGATCTATAAAGGATATTTTTCTGATTCGTCCCGGATGTTCTGTATCGGAAATGTGCCGGACGAAAGCAGAAAGCTGGTCGAGGACACTCTGGAGGCGATCCAGGTCGGTCTGGCGGAAGTCCGCCCGTTTAACCGTCTTGGGAATGTCGGGGCAGCCATCCATGAGTTTGCTCTCAGCAAAGGATATCAGGTGGTAAAGGAGATCGGCGGCCATGGCGTCGGACTGGAATTTCACGAGGACCCGTTTGTTAGCTACGTGACGCGGAGGGATACTGGAATGCTCCTGGTTCCCGGCATGGTGTTTACGATCGAACCGATGATCAACCTGGGGACCGACGAAATTTTCATTGATGAGGAAAACGACTGGACCGTATATACAGAAGACGGAGCGCCGTCTGCCCAGTGGGAAGTCAGTGTGGCGGTGACAGAAGACGGTTATGAGATCCTGGCATACTGATCCCGACGGTTCCGGGTGCAGGCTTTGCCCCAGAGCGTGCGGTGTTAACCGGGAGCAGGGAACGCCCGGCTTCTGCCGGATGCCTGCGAAGCTGTACGCAGCCCGCGCGGCGCTGCATTTCTGGGAGGAACCATGTATCTCCGGGACCAGAGGGTCCGGAACGGTCTTTTTCTCCGGCTGCACGCTGCGGTGTATCTACTGTCAGAATCGTTCCATCGCCCGCGGAGACGCAGGACAGGAAATATCCCTGGAACGTCTGACAGAGATTTTTCTGGAACTTCAGGGGCAGGGAGCTCATAATATCAATCTGGTGACCCCGACCCATTATGCTCCATGGATCGCAGAGGCTCTGGAAAAGGCAAAAAAGCGCGGCCTGAGCATACCGGTCGTCTATAACTGCGGCGGTTATGAGGGCGAAGAGTCCCTGCGGAGGATGGAAGGTCTGGTGGATATCTATCTGACGGATTTCAAGTATATGGACAGCGATCTGGCCGCCAGATATTCCAATGCGCCGGACTATCCTGCGGAGGCAGAGAAAGCGCTGGAACGGATGTACCGCCAGGTGGGCAACCCTGTATTTGACGGGAACGGAATGATGCGGAAAGGGATCATCGTCCGCCATCTGCTGCTTCCGGGCGCCCTGAGGAATGCGAAAGCGGTCGTGGACTACGTGTATGAGACCTATGGCGACAATGTGTACCTGAGTCTGATGAACCAGTACACGCCGCTGACAGGAGATGAGGGAGCGGAACTGCCGGAGCCGCTGAACCGGAAGGTTACGAAACGGGAGTATGAACGGCTGGTGGATTATGCGTTGGAACTCGGCGTGACAAACGCGTTTATCCAGGAAGGGGACACTGCAAAAGAAAGTTTTATCCCTCCGTTTGAGGGAACCGGACTGTGAAGGTGTGATTCCACTCGTTATGCAAAATAACGATGGGCGAAGAGAACGCAGCAGTTCAGCCGTGTGAACTGTAACAAGAAAACTACATACAAGGAGAGAAAAACATGAGCAATGCGGTTGTAACACTGAAAAAAGGCGAGGGCAGGATGCTGAAGTCCGGCGGTCTCTGGATCTTTGACAATGAGATCGCTTCCGTGATGGGAGAGTTTGAAAACGGAGATGTGGTTTTCGTCCGCGATTTTGACGGCTATCCGATGGGCAGGGGATTTATAAACAGAAACTCCAGGATCCGTGTCCGTATGATGACGAGAAATAAGGATCAGGAGGTAGACGAGGCCTTTCTGGAGATGCGGGTGCGGAATGCCTGGGAATACAGGAAGAAGACGGTGGATATTTCCAGCTGCCGTGTGATCTTCGGAGAGGCGGATTTTCTGCCGGGTCTGGTGGTGGACAAGTTTTCCGATGTTCTGGTGGTGCAGTCGCTGGCTCTCGGGATCGACCGGATGAAGGACACGATTGTTTCTCTGCTGAAGAAAGTGCTTCTGGAGGATGGGATTGCCGTCCGCGGAGTGTATGAGCGGAGCGATGCGAAGGTCCGGGAACAGGAGGGCATGGAGCGGACGAAAGGATTTCTCGGCGAACCGTTTGACACGGAGGTAGAGATTGTCGAGAACGGCGTCCGTTATCTGGTGGATGTGAAGGACGGACAGAAGACAGGATTTTTCCTGGATCAGAAGTATAACCGTCTGGCGGTCCAGCGCCTCTGCCGGAATGCGCGGGTGTTGGACTGCTTTACGCATACCGGCTCTTTTGCGCTGAATGCCGGCATCGCGGGAGCCCGGGAGGTGACCGGAGTCGACGCCTCGGAACTGGGCGTGGAGCAGGCGCGGAAAAACGCGGAATTGAATCATCTGGAAGATCGGGTGAAGTTTATCTGCGAGGATGTCTTTGAACTGCTGCCGGAACTGGAGGCGAAAGGCGAGAAATATGATGTGATCATCCTGGATCCGCCGGCGTTCACGAAATCCAGAAATTCCGTAAAGAATGCGGTCAAAGGCTACCGGGAGATCAATCTGAGAGCGATGAAGCTGGTGAAAGACGGCGGTTACCTGGCCACCTGTTCCTGCTCTCACTTTATGACATATGAATTGTTTACTAAGACCCTTCACCAGGCAGCCCAGAACGTACACAGACGGCTCCGCCAGGTGGAGTACCGTACCCAGGCGCCGGATCATCCGATCCTCTGGGCGGCGGAAGAATCCTATTATCTGAAATTTTATATCTTTCAGGTGGTGGATGAAAAATAAAGATAATTGTTCAGCCAGAAAAAATCCAATGCAGAAAATGAGAAAGATCCGGTAGGAGGGAACAGTGACAATGGGGAAAAAGAGGACGGCAAAGCAGCAGTCCAGCTGCGATTCCTGTGCCAATTATGTATATGACGAAGATTATGAGTGCTATACCTGTGAGGTGAACCTGGATGAGGATGAGATGGCGCATTTTTTGGCGGATACCTTTTATGACTGTCCGTATTACCGGCTGGGAGATGAGTATGTAATCGCCAGAAAACAGTAGAGTTTGACGGCTGGAGATGACGGCTGTGCAGAGATCTGAATAAGACGATAGCTGTGCGGCAGTGTTTTCCCCGGCCGGACGGTTGCATCAGACGGAAGAGGTGGAGAATGAAAACATTGATCATAAACGGTTCCCCCAGGAAACATGGGGACACGGCGCAGATGATCCGGAAGCTGAGAGAGAAGCTTCCGGGAGAGGTGGAGGAATTTGTCTGCTACGGGAGTGAGATCGGCGGCTGCGTGGATTGCCGGTATTGCTGGAAAGAAGACGGCTGCTGCAGAAAGGACGGATGGCAGGAGTTGGACCGGAAGATCCGGGAATGCGACAATCTTCTGATTGCGTCTCCGGTGTATTTTTTTGAACTGACAGGGAGACTGCTGGATGTGTTCAGCCGGGTGCAGTCTTACTGGTGTGCCAGGTTTTATCGGAAGAAGGAGCTGATCCCGAAAGTGAAGCGGGGCGGGATCCTTCTTGTGGGAGGCGGCAATGGAAGTATGGAACGGGCGGCGGAGACCGCTTCTCTGCTGCTGAAAGACATGCGCTGTGTGGAGATCGCTCCTCCGGTCTGCTGCCATAACACGGACCGGGTGCCTGCGGAGGAGAATGAACAGATGGAGGGAGAACTCACCCGTCTTGCGGGATTTTTTTCGGGTACATCCGCCGGTACAGACGGAAATGATACAGATTCTTTATAGAAGTTTACGCTTTTTTTAGAAGATTTAGAAAAAGACTATTAGGTATTTGACAGTTTCTGTTATATAATAATCATGTAAAGAGAAACCCAAGGTAACCGTTCAGCCAGCTGGACTGTTACAACCCAAGTTCTGAATTTCCGATAGAGGAAATGCGGAATTCACAGTCGTAAGAGGCAAAAGGGATGATAAGCATGAAAATAACAGAAATGATTCATCAGGATATAGAAGTTATCAGAGAACTGCGTACCAGGATTCTGGTCCGCCTTGGCGTGCTGCGTCCGGTAAAAGTGACTGCACGGCAGGAACGTGAGAGAAGATATCTCAGATTCTGAGAAGAAGATCCTGTATAGAGGTAAATTTCAGGACTGTTCAGACGACAGAGAGATTGTCGGCTGAACAGTTTTTGTATTAAAAAAAGATTTATGATTCATGGAGGTGTACCGTTATGATTTATTTTCCTTATTTTGGCGCTTTGACACTGCCGGATGTTTCCTGTTATTTCAAACTGGATGCTTTGAAGGAAATGTCGGACAAACCGATCGAGGTGGGGGACAAGGTCCTTTTCCTTATGTTCAGAAGATCGGAAAAAGAAAATGAGATCCGGGCGGAAGATATTTACCCGATCGCCACCAGAGGTGTGGTGGAGAGCATCGAGGGCGAGTGGGCGCTTCTGCACACGACCAGCCGGGTAAATCTGGATTCTATCCAGGCGGAAGGAAAGTCGTTCCATGTGGAGATGCGTACCCGCCCGGAGATCAATGATCTGGACTCGGAGGAGCAGAACAAGCGTTTTCAGAAAATGCGCTCCGATATGCTGGAAACACTGGAAGAAACTCAGTGGCTGATGGGAGCCCGGAATTACGTGATGCGCTGGAACAATATGAATGAGCTGATCACGCTTACCTCAACGATGCTCCAGATTTCCAACGATGAAAAGTACGAGATCCTGGCGGAGGATTCTGTTGCAAAGCGGACGGATCTCATGGAGAAAGCTTTTTACGAGTCATTGGAATTGTATAAGGTGAACAGTGAGGCGAAGGACGCCCAGCAGCAGTCCAATGAACAGCTGTACCGGGAGCAGGCGATCCGCAGGCAGATGAATTACCTGCAGGGAGAACTGGACAAGCTTCACCCAGAGAATGTGACGGATATTCAGAAATTTGAGAAAAAAATCCGGGAATCCGGGATGAATGAGACCGCGCGGGCCGAGGCGGAAAGTTTGTGTGTACGGCCAACACCACGGACACCATCCCGGAACCGCTGCTAAACCGTATGGAGGTGATCTCTTTCCCAGGCTATTCTTCCCTGGAAAAATTCCAGATTGCGAAGAGACATCTGCTACCCAAGGCAATGGAAAAGGCGGGTATCACTGAAGAACAGCTGAAGGTCAGCGATGAAACTTTGCAGGCGGTGATCGATGATTATACGATGGAGGCTGGCGTCCGCGGACTGAAAAACCGTCTGGACACTCTGTGCCGGGCGGCTGCGGTCAAGCTGGTCAGCGGCGAGCGGCAGGCGGTGACGGTAAATCCGGAAGATCTGCGCGGACTTTTGGAGACGGTGCCGATCCGCCACGATCACGTTCTAGAGGCAAAGGCTCCGGGAATCGTGACCGGCCTGGCTTGGACGCAGGCCGGCGGCGAGATCCTGTTCATTGAGACGTTGTTCACGAAAGGAAACGGGAAGATCACTGTCACCGGACAGCTGGGAGACGTCATGAAGGAATCTGTGCAGATTGCGGTCAGCCTGGTGAAATCCATGTTCCCGGAGAAGGCGGATCTGTTTGTGCAGAACGATCTCCATATCCATGTCCCGGCAGGAGCTGTCCCCAAAGACGGCCCGTCGGCCGGCATCACGCTGACCACAGCGTTGGCGTCTCTGGTGACGGGAAATGCCGTAAATCCGGAATATGCGATGACCGGTGAAGTTTCCCTCCGGGGCGTTGTCATGCCGATCGGCGGTTTGCCGGAAAAACTGATGGCTGCCCAGAGAGCCGGTGTGAAGCAGGTGTTCATACCGGAAGAAAATCAGGACGACCTGATGGATGTGGCTGCGGAAGTGAAACAGGCGCTGAAGATCGTCCCGGTCCATTACGTTGCCGATGTTTTGAGGATGACCGGAATCCTGGAGCCGGAAGATGGAGAGGATCAGACGAGGAAAGCTTCCTGAATACGTTTGGCCGGTGAGTCATATACGGCGCCTGATCGTGCATATGATGAATAAAAAGAAAACAGCTCCGGCGCGGGAAATCTCGACAGAAAAGTTCTGCGCCGGAAATTCAGGAGAGACAGAAATGGCATATGAAACGTATCAGATGGTGACCGGCACGATCATGGAGATCCGGGATATGGAAAGCGATTGCTGCGCGAAGACGATCAGTATCAACAACCGGGGGCAGGAAGTCCAGTTCGTGGTATCCGGACGGACACTGGTGATCAACAACACTATGCTTCGCACCGGGATGAGAGTGGCAGCGTTCTACGACGCGAATCTTCCGACGCCGGCGGTCTATCCGCCCCGTTATCGTGCGGAGATCATCACAATGCTCTGGAGGAATCAGAGCGTAAAGCTTGCTTACTTTGACGAAAATTTGCTGGCTGCCGACAATTCACTTCAGCTGAATCCGGACCGTCAGACCAGGATCACAACGGCTAACGGACAGAGCTACAACTGCAGTCCGGGCGGTGCGGATCTTCTGGTCTATTATACGGCCGTTACAAGAAGCCTTCCGCCGATCACAACACCTCAGAAAATCATCGTTCTGTGTCCTGACGTATGAATCCTGCGTGGCCGTTCGGCCGGATCTGTGCGGTAACCGTGCAGATCCGGCTGAACGGCTGCAGCTCTGTCAGGGAAAACGTTTCCGGGCGGCAAAACAGAAGAAAGATCCTTCCCCGGCGGGGGATAGATGCTCTGAGTGACTGATTCGCTTTTCTGTGAAACAGTCGCTCAGAGTTTTTTTCTGTCGATTCAATGAATATTGACGCGGTTTCCGGAAAGGAGTAAGATGATTCAGGAAAAACAATAAGGAGGACCGGATATTGAAAGGCAATAAATACGAAATTGATATGTGTAATGGATCGATCATGGACAAACTGATTTCTTTTTCTTTGCCGCTGATGCTCTCGAGCATTCTGCAGCTGATGTTTAATGCTGTGGATATCATTGTCGTGGGAAGGTTCAGCGGCAGCCAGGCGCTTGCGGCAGTAGGTTCCACGACCGCTCTGATTAACATCTTTACCAATCTTTTTATAGGAATTTCGTTGGGGGCAAACGTTCTGGCGGCACGTTATCACGCGGCGAAACGAGACAAAGAAATGTCGGAAGCGGTACATACGGCGATCGCACTGGCGCTGGTCAGCGGAATTCTCATGGCGTTTGTGGGCGTCGGAGTCTCCAGACTGGCGCTGGAAATCATGGCGACCCCGGTGGATGTGATCGATCAGTCTACTGTTTATATGAGAATCTATTTTATGGGAATGCCGTTTTTCATGCTTTATAATTACGGGGCTTCTATTTTGAGGGCTGTGGGAGATACCAAACGGCCGCTGGTGTTTCTGGCTATTGCAGGTATGGCCAATGTCGTCCTGGATTTGCTGCTCGTCATTGTGATCCCGTTGGGAGTGGCCGGTGTGGCGATCGGTACTGTCGCCTCTCAGATGGTTTCCTGCATACTGGTTCTCTGGTGTCTCTGCAGGACCGAGACAAGCTATCAGCTCCACTTTTCAAAGCTGAGGATCAAAGGAGTCTATTTGAAACGTATTTTTCAGGTGGGGATTCCGGCCGGAATTCAGAGTACAGTCATCAGCTTTTCCAACGCACTGCTTCAGTCTTCCGTGAATTCCTTCGGTTCCACGGCTATGGCCGGGTATACGGCGGCGAATAATGTTCTCGGATTCCTGTATGTCGCGGTGAACGCCGTCACGCAGGCATGCATGAGCTTTACCAGTCAGAATTACAGTGTGAAGAAGACAAAGCGTATGGACCGGGTACTTGTGGACTGTCTGATCCTGTCTGCCGGTGTGGCGGCTGTGCTGGGAGTCGGAGCGTATGTGTTCGGAACACAGGTATTGGGGATCTATACCTCTGACCCGGAGGTAATCCGGTGCGGCTTGGAAATTCTCTCCATCACGACAGTGCCGTATTTTCTCTGCGGGATCATGGATCTGATCCCTGGCGCACTGCGGGGCATGGGGCGTTCCGCGGTGCCGATGGTACTGTCGGTGATCGGAACGGTAGGTACCAGGATCCTGTGGATCTATGTGTTCTTCCCGCACCACAGATCTCTGTATTTTCTCTTTATTTCCTATCCGGGTTCCTGGATCGCCACAATTCTGATGCAGGCGGTATGCTTTTATTTCGTCAGGAAACAGTGCAGAAGAGAACTGCAGGTGGAAAATTGAAAACAGGATCCTGTACAGTAATGGACGGGCCTGGAGCAACGGTTCCATTTTTGGCTTTTTCTAAGAAAATCTTTAGTGAAATTTCCTTATGTCTGTGATATGATTTGTATATAATGCTTTGAAAAACATATCGATTTCGCAGAAAAAGGAGGAATTTACGATGGAAAATGCAGTATTGACAGCAATCAAAGAGAGAAGAAGTATTCGGAAGTATAAAAAAGAGCAGATCAGTGATGAGCAGCTGAAGGCGATTCTGGAGGCCGCGACTTATGCACCGACGGGCCAGGGAATGCAGTCGCCGGTGATGGTAGTGGTACAGGAACCGGAGCTGATCAAAAAGTTGTCCCGCATGAATGCCCAGGTGATGGGATCGGAGAATGATCCGTTTTACGGAGCTCCGACGGTTGTGGTAGTTCTGGCGGATTCCTCCCGCGGCACTTATGTGGAGGACGGATCTCTGGTGATGGGAACACTGCTTCTGGCGGCGCATTCTGTCGGTGTGGATTCCTGCTGGATCCATCGGGCAAAAGAAGTTTTTGCAACTCCGGAAGGCAAGGAACTTCTGAAAGAGTGGGGACTGTCGGAAAATTATGTTGGCGTCGGAAACTGTATCCTCGGCTATCGCGACTGCGAATATCCGGAACCGAAGGCGAGAAAGAAAGACTATATCATTTACGCATAAAACTGGAAGTAAGAAAATATGTATCGGATTATGATGATCGAAGATGACCCGATGATTGCGAAAGCGGTGAGGGAGACGCTGGCATCCTGGGGGATGGAAGTGTACTGTGTGGAAGATTTCCGAAATGTGATGACCGAGTTCACGTCCTTCGCGCCCCAGCTGGTGCTGCTGGATATCTCCCTGCCGTTTTACAATGGCTATCACTGGTGCCAGGAGATCCGCCGGGTTTCCAAGGTGCCAGTGATCTTTCTTTCATCGGCTGCGGACAAGATGAATATTATTATGGCCGTCAATATGGGAGCGGATGATTTTATCGCGAAACCATTTGACCTGAATATTCTGACGGCAAAAGTGCAGGCGCTTCTGCGGAGAACCTATGATTTTGGAAAGGAGACCAATCTGCTGGAACACCAGGGAGCGATCCTGGACACCAGCAGCGGCGTTTTTAACTATCAGGGACAGAGAGTGGAGTTGACCAAGAATGAGTGGAGAATTCTCCAGGTCCTGATGGAGAACAAGGGAAAGGCTGTGAGCCGTGATACGCTGATGACGAGACTGTGGGAGTCGGACAGTTTTATCGATGACAATACGCTGACTGTCAATGTGACGCGCCTGAGAAGAAAACTGGAGGACGTCGGTCTGGATCATTTCATACGCACGAAAAAGGGCGTAGGGTATCTTGTGGAGTAAAGATGAAAATATTTGTCGATTATCTGAAAAAAATTGTCCCGACCTTGATCTGGACGGCTTTTTTCCTGGGCATCTTTGCATTGGTATGCTTTTTGTATGATGTCCCGGTGCAGCCTGCCGGATATACGGCCCAGGTAACTGTGGTGTTCGGCGTCCTGGCGCTCGCTGTCGGTTTTTTCCGTTTTCGAAGGAAATACAGAGAGCTGGAGAAGACCAGGGAGGATCTGCGTTATGCAGGAGAGTTTCCCGCTCCGGGGGATGCTGTCGAGAAGCTCTATCAGGAAATCGCGGCGGCGCTCAAAGATCAGATGATAGAGATGGAACAGAAAGACCAGTCTTCTTACCGGGAGATGGTGGAATATTATACGCTCTAGGCGCATCAGATCAAGACGCCGATCGCGGCGATGCGTCTGCTTCTTCAGCAGGAAGAAAGCGACAGAAACCGGGAACTGTTGTCGGAACTGTTTAAGATCGAACAGTATGTGCTGATGGTTCTCCAGTATCTGCGGCTGGAGAGTGAGTCCAGCGATCTCGTGCTGAAGAACCAGAGTCTTGACGATATCATCCGCCAGGCTGTGAAGAAATATGCGTCGCTGTTCATACGGAAAAAGCTGACGCTGGTCTATGAACCGGTGAACTGCCAGGTGCTCACCGATGAAAAATGGCTGGAATTTGTTCTGGAACAGATCCTTTCCAATGCGATCAAATATACCAAGGGGGGCAGTGTGGCGATTTATATGGACGATCAGGCGGAGAAAACGCTGGTGATCGCGGATACCGGGATCGGGATTGCCCCGGAAGATATTCCGCGGGTGTTTGAAAAGGGCTTTACCGGATATAATGGAAGATATGACAAGCGTTCTACCGGGATCGGTCTGTATCTGTGCAGGCGGGTGCTGAACCGTCTGTCCCACACGATCCGGATCGAGTCGGAGCCCGGCCAGGGAACACAGGTCTATATCGATCTGAACACAGTCAGCCTCCGGCCATGATTTGTGTCCGGATGCTGCAAATTTCCCGCTCACAGGAATAAAAGGAGGAAGAACATGGAAACAAAGCTGCTGCTGGTGGAGGACGACGAGGGGATCGTCCGTTCTCTGACGGAATTTCTCAGAAAAGAAGAGTTTCGCGTAGTCTCTGCCCCGGGTCAGCAGAAGGCGCTGGAACTGGCAGAGAAACAGGCTTTTGATCTGACACTGTTAGATATTTCGCTGGCAGACGGGAACGGATTTGTGGTATGCTCCGCACTGAAACAGATCCGTGATATCCCGGTGATCTTCCTGACCGCGTCCGGGGACGAGCACAGTATTGTGACGGGGTTGGATATGGGGGCGGACGATTATGTGTCGAAACCATTTCGCCCGAGAGAACTGGTATCCCGGATCCGCTCTGTCCTGCGCCGCGCCGGAAAATCGGGCGCCCGCCTGAGTCTCGGACCGGTGACAGTGGATACGGAAAAAGGTATCGCATACCGCGGCGGAAAAGAACTGAATCTCTCGGCGCTGGAGTACCGTCTTTTGCTGATCTTTCTGAACAACCGCGGCAGACTCCTGACCCGGAGCCAGCTTCTGGAAGAAATCTGGGATATGGCTGGAGATTTTGTCAATGATAACACGCTGACCGTATACATAAAAAGAATCCGGGAAAAGATCGAGGAAGACCCGCAGAATCCCAGGCTGATCCTGACGGTACGGGGACTCGGTTACCGGACGGGAGAAGAGTGAAATGATCATGACCTGGTTATCGGAATATGGAAAAGACCTTGCCATTCTGGTCCTGGCAGCCAGCCTTGCGGGAATCTGTGCCGCGGCTGTGCTGCTTCAGTTCCGGAGAAAAAAACACATCCGGGAATTCATCCGGGAGACCGATCGGCTGCTGCACGGAGAAGAAAATTTCCGCCTCTCCCGATACAGGGAGGATGATCTGAACCAGCTGGAAAATCAGGTACAGAAACTGACGGTCCGTCTGCGGGAGCAGGCGGACTTGCTGCAGAAAGACAAAAAATACCTGGCCGATTCCATCGCCGATATTTCCCATCAGATCCGGACGCCGCTGACAGCGATCCATCTGATCTGCACGTCTCTGATGGATGAGAACCTCTCGGAAGAAGACAAAAACAGTCTTTGGGAGATCAAACGCCAGCTGGGACGGATGGACTGGCTGATCAACTCTTTGCTGAAAATCGCCCGCCTGGACGCCGGGACCATTACCTTTCAGTCCCGGACCTATCCATTGAAAGAACTGGCCGACCAGGCACTCCTCCCTCTGGAGATCCAGATGGAACTGAAAAACCAGCAGATCCGGAAAGAGATCGACGGAAGCTTCTGCGGCGATCTGTCCTGGACAGCGGAAGCCCTGGGAAATATCCTGAAAAACTGTTCTGAGCACACCCCGGAGGGCGGAACGATCCGTCTGACCGGCCATGAAAACGCCCTCTACACGGAAATTACAGTCCGCGATACCGGTCCGGGGATCGCCCCCGAAGACCTGCCCCACCTGTTTGAGCGCTTTTACCGCGGCAAAGACGCCAAAGACCAGAGCATCGGCATCGGTCTCGCCCTGAGCCGCATGATCCTCACACGCCAGAGCGCCACCCTCCAGGCCCGCAACTCCCCCAAAGGCGGCGCCGAATTCATCATCCGCTTTTACAAGACGACAGTATAATTTTGCCGAATTTATTATTTTAACTGTAATCAAACAACAGTAAACATCTCTCCTCCGCTCGCCCCACACAAACAGGTGGCGAAGCGCGCCGTGCG
>DXEK01000100.1 GCA_019115005.1 Candidatus Fusicatenibacter merdavium
CCTTTTACTGTTTTAAAGGATCTTTCGATCGTTTTGAATTAACTTTCAGAACTTTCGAGGATGTGTTTCACTGTTCAGTTATCAAGGTTCGCTCCGTTTTTCAGGAGCTGTTCCTGCCTCAGCAGCAACTCGCTTAGTTTATCATAAGCGCTTGCGCTTGTCAAGAACTTTTTTCAACTTTTTTCGATCTCTTTCGAAATCTGTTTCGCCCTCAGGCTTTCTGCCCTCAGCGAACTTTCTTGTTTTATCACAATGATTTTTGCTTGTCAACAACTTTTTTGAAACTTTTTAGCGATTTTTCAAATCTCAAGTATCAAACTGTCTGACCGGACTGCCGCAAACTGATACGTTTGATCCTACAAGTCCCTGTCGCGCTGACAGCTTAGTTATAATATCACCCGTTTTTCATTTTGTCAACAATTATTTTTAATTTTCTTATATTCACGAATATTTGAAAATTATACATTTATAATGTCAAGGGCTAAAGGTCATGTACAAGCGCGGCGTCTGCCGGCATTCACATCCATCGCAAAGTGATCTGTGATAGCCGGATTTCACAACAATCCATCTTCGGACTGTTGCATGATTTTGATCCTGTGCTCCAATCGAATATTTGTTCTTTTTCGCCCTGCTTTTATATACTTTTACCATGATCTTTGCTATAATGGTTCATATGTCATAATGTTATGATCCGTTTTTCTATGAACCAGAAAAAATCAATCAAAATGGGAAAAGCTATTATTATACCGTGCGCAGGGAGCGGTCGGTAAAAGCAGAGAGAAAAGGCAGAGAAAAATGAACATCACCTATTTTATAGGAAACGGATTTGACGTAGGTTTACATCTGGATACCACATACAAAAATTTTACCCATACTTTTTGAAAAACGCAGGTACTGACAATCAACTGCGAAAAGCGATCGACCATGATACTGACTTTGAAAACTGGTCTGATCTCGAAAAAGCATTAGGCATATACACCGGTAAAATTGAAAGTTCCGGTGAGTCTGCCAATCGCTTCATCAAAGATAAATTAGAATTGGATGACTGTCTGAAAAACTATCTCGCGAACGAACAGAAAAAATTCACGATGAAGAGGGATGAAATGAAAAACCTCTTAATAAATGCTTTCGAACAATTTAAAGAAGGAAATAACGAAAACGAGCGTCTGCTGATCAGAAAAACCCTGGACAGCTGCAAAGACGAAAATTATATTTATCAGTGCATTACATTCAATTATACAAAATGCATCGACCAAGTATGGAAAACACTGAGAGACAGTGAGACAGGCAGACATAACACTGTCGGCGCCAGGCATAAAGAGTTTTCGGGAAATGTTTTGCATATTCATGGAACACTTGAAGATAATGAAATGATTACCGGCGTAAATGATGAAAAGCAGATTTCAAACAGCAGTCTGGCTCAAAACATCCATGTGAAATGGGCGTTGATCAAGCCATACCTGAATCAGGCAATCGGACAGAATAAAACACAGAAAGCACAGAAAATCATTGATCACAGCGCGATTGTTTGTGTCTATGGTATGTCACTGGGCGAAACAGACAACATATGGTGGAAGTATCTCGGACAATGGCTGACAAAGCAGACTGCACACATCCCGATGATATATCACTATGCTCCCGGCTTTACAGTGACGCATCCAGTCCGACAATTAATGCACGCAGAAAACGTAAAACGTGCATTTTTAAAACGGACGGATCTGACGCCTGCCGAACAGAGTGCAGTACAGCCAAGGATCATTGTATACGATAACAAAAATGTCTTTCAATCACAGAAACCGTACAACATTGACAGTTAGGAGATTTTATTATGGATCATTTTGAATTAATATCAGAATACAAACCGACCGGCGACCAGCCCCAGGCGATCGAGCAGCTGGTCAAAGGATTTAAGGAAGGCAACCAGTGCGAAACCCTTCTGGGCGTCACCGGTTCCGGAAAGACGTTTACGATGGCGAATGTCATACAACAATTAAACAAACCAACACTGATTATTGCACACAACAAGACCCTGGCGGCGCAGCTCTACGGTGAGTTCAAGGAATTTTTCCCGAATAACGCTGTAGAATATTTTGTCTCCTACTACGACTACTATCAGCCCGAGGCATACGTTCCGTCCTCGGACACGTACATTGCCAAGGATTCATCCATTAATGAAGAGATCGACAAGCTCCGTCTGTCTGCGACCTCGGCACTCTCCGAGCGCCGGGATGTGATCGTGGTCTCCAGCGTGTCCTGTATTTATGGAATCGGAAGTCCGAAGGATTATATGGAAATGATCATCTCTCTGCGGCCGGGAATGGAAAAAGACAGGGACGATGTCATCAAGGCCCTGATCGATATTCAGTATGATCGCAATGACATGGATTTCCACCGGGGAACTTTCCGTGTGCGCGGCGATGTGCTGGAAATCTTCCCGGCGGAGGAAAGCGAAAAAGCCGTTCGGGTGGAATTTTTTGGCGACGAGATCGACAGGATCACCCAGATCGATACGCTGACCGGTGAAATCCTCTGCGAGCTGGAGCACGTCGCGATCTTCCCGGCGTCCCACTACGTCGTTCCGATGGATACGATCCTGAAGGCAACGCAGGAAATCGAGCAAGACATGCAGGAACGTGTCCGATATTTTAAGAGCGAAGGAAAGCTTCTGGAAGCGCAGCGGATCGAAGAGCGGACCAACTTTGACATCGAAATGCTCCGGGAAACCGGTGTATGTTCCGGTATCGAAAACTACTCCCGGTATCTTTCCGGGCTGGAACCTGGGCAGCCGCCCTATACCCTGATTGATTACTTCGGCGATGATTTTCTGATGATCATCGACGAGTCCCACAAAACGATTCCTCAGATCCGCGGGATGTATGCCGGAGATCAGTCGCGGAAAACAACCCTGGTGGATTATGGATTCCGCCTGCCGTCCGCCAAGGATAACCGGCCTTTGAATTTTGAGGAGTTTGAGGACAGGATCGACCAGATCATGTTTGTATCCGCCACTCCCGGGGAATATGAAGCGGAGCACGAACTGCTTCGTGCGGAACAGATCATCCGGCCGACCGGTCTGCTGGACCCGCAGGTAGATGTCCGTCCGGTGGAGGGACAGATCGACGATCTGCTGGCTGAGGTGCGCAAGGAAGTAAAAGATCATCACAAAGTGCTCGTCACGACTCTGACCAAACGGATGGCAGAGGATCTGACCGACTATATGAAGGAAGCCGGTATCCGCGTCCGTTATCTCCATTCCGATATCGACACCCTGGAACGGACCGAAATCATCCGAGATATGCGCCTGGATGTGTTCGACGTCCTCGTGGGAATCAACCTGCTCCGAGAGGGGCTGGATATTCCGGAGATCACCCTGGTGGCGATCCTGGACGCGGACAAGGAAGGATTCCTCCGCTCAGAGACTTCTCTGATCCAGACCATCGGCCGCGCCGCCCGGAACAGCGAGGGACATGTGATCATGTATGCAGAAAATATGACAGATTCTATGCGGATCGCGATTGATGAAACGCAGCGCCGCCGGGAACTGCAGCAGGCATATAATGAAGCGCATGGCATTACCCCAAAGACAATCCGGAAAGCGGTCCGCGATCTGATCAGTATTTCAAAAGAGGTTGCCAAGACCGAGAGCACCATGGAGAAAGATCCGGAATCCATGACCCGCGAAGAACTGGAAAAACTGATCGCCCAGGTACAGAAGCAGATGAAAGCCGCAGCGGCAGAATTGAATTTTGAGATGGCAGCAGAACTGCGTGATAAGATGATCGAATTGAAAAAAAATCTGGACGACATAAAAGAAATATGATATAATATATTCTCGGAAAAATTGAACACTGTTAAGATGAAAATGGTAGTGAGATTCTTGATGTAATCGCAACGAAAGTTATGATAGCGGGGATCCCACTGCCTTTTTGTTTTGTCAGAAAAGAAATGGAGGAAAATAAGTATTATGCCAAAAACAAAATTTCAGGATGTCGTATTCACTGTCATGATGGTGGTCGTCATGGTCTATGCAATGGTGGTGTATAATATTTCCATCGACCTGGGCGGTGTCAGAAATGAAGTCTTTCTCATGGCACTTCACGAACTCGTGATCATGGGAATCGTCGGATTTTTGCTGGAGATGCTTGTGGCTGGTCCTCTGGCGAAAAAGCTGGCGTTCCGTTTTGTGACTCCGGGCAAAGACCGGATGGCTGTGGTGATCCTGGCGATTTCAGCTATGACCGTATGTCTGATGTGTCCGATGATGAGTTTCGTCGCAACTGTTCTGTTCAAGGGCGTGGACAGTCAGCTGTTTGCAAAATGGGTGCAGCTGACCGTAATGAATTTTCCGATGGCGCTGTGCTGGCAGATTTTCGCAGCCGGCCCGCTGGTACGTCTGATCTTCGGAAAGCTTTTCCCGGAAAAGAACGCGGAAGCAGCCTGACTTTGCTGCCGGACACGAAAAAATCCTTTCAAACTACGTTGACAATCTCCGCAAAATATCATAATTTATACTTAAAAATGCTGCGCCTGAAATACTGGATCCCCGGTTCTTCTTCCTGATGCTGTGACCACCGGATGATCAGGAAAAGTTCCGCATGCATTTCGGAAGAGCGGCGGAAAAGGAGAAAGATAAAAGTATGGTTGTAACTTTGGAAAACGAACAACTCAGCGTGAAGGTATCCTCCTTCGGCGGAGAACTTCAGTCGATCGTGGAAAAAGAGACCGGACGGGAATATCTGTGGCAGGGAGACCCGACGTTCTGGAAGGAAAAAGCCCCGAACCTTTTCCCCTATATCGCCCGGCTGACCGACGGAAAATATACGTATCAGGGAAAGGAATACTCCATGAGGATCCACGGGTTTGCCAAATACCGTGAACTGGAAGTGCAGCAGAAAGAAAATGAACGAATTTTTTCCCTGGAATCCGACGAGGAAACCCTTGCTCAGTATCCGTTCCGGTTCCGTTATGAGATCCGCTACCGGCTGACCGGCAGTACTCTGGAAATTACATACCGCGTGGAAAATCGGGAAAATCATACCATGTATTTCGGAGTCGGCGGGCACCCCGGCTTCCAGGTACCATATCTGAGCGGAACGACGTTTACCGATTATATCCTGCAGTTCCCGGAAGCGGAACGGCCCTGCCGCATACAGTTTTCCGAAGACTGTTTCGTGACAGGAGAGGCGCCGGAACAGGAGATGGCCGACCGGGAACTGAAACTTCGTCACCCGATGTTCGATAACGATGCGATCGTCTTGAGAAATGCCGGACATTGTGTCCGCCTCCGCCCTGGACATGCCTGGGAGCAGACAGCTTCACTGGAAGAGAAAAAAAATGCTTCTGCAATCTGCGTGAAATTTCCCCAGATGAATTATCTCGGACTCTGGCACAAACCCAAAACCGAAGCTCCCTACGTCTGCATCGAACCATGGTCCTCTCTCCCGTCCCGCAAAGGGATCGTGGAAGACCTGGAACAGCAGGAAAATCTGATTTCTCTGGAGGGCGGCGGTGTTTACGAAAACACCTGGGAAATCTCTCTGGAAAAACTTTTCTAAACATCTGAGGGCATCCGAAGCTTTGCTGCCGGAAACGCGGCAAAGCTTCGGATGCCCTCTTAAATCTTAAACCTTATTTCTTAATCTGATTCAGCTGATCATTAATCGCCAGCATTTCTTCTTTCGTCATCGCACCGCCGGCAACACCCATCAGGTTCAGAAGGCGAAGCAATGTAAAGGACCCCATCATAGACATCAGACCTGCTCCGCTTTCCTCAGCGGCGGCCTGCGCTTTCTCAATGTTCTCTCCGCCCAGCTTCTGCATCACCTGGCCGATAAGCCCTTTGATGAACGCCGCGCCTTCCTCGGTTTTCACAATATCCTGGATCTTGTCATTCAGTGAACAATATCCTTCCGGCGCGGTAATGTCAAACCAGTTCAACACTGCTCCCTTTTCTTTCATCCGGTACGCTTCGTTGAACGTATCCACCTTTCGGAGAAAGCTTTCATCCTCGCAGTCTCCTGCTTTTGCATACAGCTTCGTCTCGCCCTCGTTCGGAACCTGGAAATAAAAGAAGTGAACATCACTGGTCTGTTTTCCAAGGCTCTTACCGTTGGCAAACAGTTCTACCTCCGGCTGGTTAGAGTAAACCGTGATCTTCGTCACATCCTCCACCCGGTCCACATAGCGCTTTCCGCAGATATGCACGAACGGCTCGTCGGACAGCCATGCCTTATATGCGTAGAAAGCGTCTTTCTTATATTTCCGGTCAAACGTAACCAGTCCCTTATGGTTCTGTCCGCTCTCACCGCCTTCGTCTCTTGCATCCGCCGCAAAGTCAAACATATTCCACACATGGGTCGCCCAGATATACGGACGGGTGTAAAGCTGCTTGATCAGCTCCTCATGGTAATATGCCTGATACTCCTCGGTATAGTCTCCCGCTTCCGGATTGGAGGTATGCCAGTTCAGCGCCTCGCAGCCGTATTCGCTCATGCCCACCGGTTTATCCGGGAACTCGGCATGGAACTTATCAAACCACGGTCCGTTCATCGACACATCCCCGCCGTACCATCCGAAATAATGATTGAAAGAAACCACGTCCGGGATCTGTACATACGGATCATGGATATCACACATAGATACGCAGGCCATCGTCGTCAGGCGGGTCTTGTCCATCTCATGTACCATATCGTTCAGGATCTTATGATTTTCGATCAAATCCGGATTGGAAGCGCCGGTCATCGTGATCTCATTGGACAGACCCCAGACAACGATACACGGATGATTGTAATTCTGTACAATCAGTTCCTTCATCTGTGAGATCGTATTCTCGCGGCCTTCCGGCATGTGTCTGGAAATATACGGGATCTCTGCCCAGATCACCAGACCTCTCTCATCGCAGAGATCATAGAAATACTGGTTGTGCTGATAATGGGCCAGACGGATCGTATTCGCGCCCAGCTCACAAATCAGATCCACATCCTCTTTGTGATGTTCCGGAAGCAGTGCATTTCCGATCTTCGGACGGTCCTGATGGCGCGCAACACCGTGCAGCGGATAGCTCTCTCCGTTCAGGAAAAATCCTTTCTCCGGATCCACGTAGAATGTCCGGCAGCCAAAGCGGGTGCTCACGCAGTCCAGTTCCTGCTCTCCGTCCATCAGCCGGACTTCCATCGTGTACAGGTACGGATCTTTTTTTCCATTCCACAGATGTACCTGACGGATTTCAACATCCACCAGTGTCTTTCCGGCTTCCACGGTCTTCGTCTCCGCGATTGTTCCATCCTGATTTTTCAGCGTATAAACAAGAGTCTTTCCGGTCGTATCGCCAGACAGATAAACCTCCGTCTCCACCCGGGCGTCCTGGCCTTCGATCTGCGGCGTCACTTTGATTCCCGGAGTTCCGTAATATTCCAGCTCGAAATGAGCTTTCGGCACCGCCACAATGTTTACCCCACGGTATAATCCGCCGTAGAAGGTAAAGTCCGCCTGCTGCGGATATACACGCTCGTTCACTCCGTTATCCACAGCAACTACTACCAGGTTTTCCTCCTGTATCTGGTCCGTCATGTTCACGCGGAATGCGGAATATCCTCCGTCATGATGAACCAGCTTCGTTCCGTTTACATAAACATCCGCGGAAGCGTTTGCCGCACAGATCTCCAGATAGTATTCCTCTCCTTCCGGAAGATCCATTTTTCGGAATTCATTGGCGTAATAGCAGGTTCCGCGGTAGTAATCTCCTCCGCCGTCCTGTCCGTCGATTCCATTCCAGGTATGGGGAAGATCCACCCAGACCCAGCGTGTCGGCATACTCTCGGGAACCTGATCCGCTTCCTTGGAGAACGCCCATTTGTCGTTAAATGGCATTACATTTCTCATGTCTGCTTTCCTCCTTGTATTGCAGCCGTTCAGCCTGAAGGGTGATCACAATCCCTGATTTTTCACAGCGTACATCGAATACACAACCCTGGCTGAACGACCACACCTGTTATTCTTTTTTTAGAATATCATGTTTTCCGCCGGCATGTTTGGATTTTTTTATTTCAATTTAGATATTTTTAGTGTATACTGATATTTAATAATTCCTTTAGAAATGGAGATATCAGCATGTTGTTTTCCTGTTCCCCCAAGGAGGCCTTTCCCCTGCTCCGCCGGCTTTTATATGATTCCTTTCAAGTTGACGCATGGATCTTTTCCTGGCCCTACCAGGATCTGGACCGGATCGACAATTCCATCCGACGGACATTATGGGGAGAATATTTTCATACTCCCGTAGAGTTTCAGGATTTCTGGGAAAATTTTCCCAGTCACAATATCATCATTCTGAAAAGCTCACTCGGATTCTGTAATATTATCTGCCTGCTGTCCTCGGAGTCCCATCCTGATTTTATCAGCATCGGCCCTTTTCGGGAACATGAGATGACGCCTTCTTTTCTGAGCCGGACCGCCCGGGAAAACCACCTGTCCGGAAAATCCTTCACCCTTATGCAGAATTTTTACCGTACAATGCCCATGGCCGACCCGGAATCCCTGGCATCATTTCTCTCTCACTTTCTCGGCGCCCTGCTCCCGGACTATGACAAAGTACCGCCTGTCCATGTGAGTTTTTCCGAAACCGTCCGGAAGATCATTTCTGATCATGAACTTTTATTGTCAGAAAATGCAAATCACGCAGAGCGATACGCTGACAGATACCGGCAGACCATCGACGCTCTTGTATCCGGAGATCTCGACACCGCTCTGCACGCTCTGCGTTCCTGGCTTTCTCTTTCCGTCCTTCCTGAAGAGTCCCATACCGGACAGTTTCGCAGATATCTCACTGTGATCAACGAACTTTTTGCCTCCGCCCTCTTATCCTGCCCGATCCACCCGGTTTACATCCGGGAAATCGCCCATGAAGTGCAGACACAGATCGACAGCACGGAAAATTATGAGATACTGTGTGGCCTGCCTGCCAAAATTTTGAGAAAATACTGTCTTCTGGTCAGAAACGAGTCCTATGCCGGCTGCTCCTCCCTGATCCGCCAGGTGATCGACTATATCCGGATCCATCTGTCCGAAGACCTTTCCCTGACCGGCATTGCCCGTGAATTTCACCGGCACCCTTCTTCCCTTTCCGCCTCCTTCCGAAAAGAAACCGGTCGTACACTCACTTCATTCATCTGTCAGTCACGGATTCAAAAAGCAGTCTATGCACTCAATACCTCATCTCTGGAGATCCGTGAGATCGCATCCAGCGTCGGATTTCACGATCTGGGATACTTTTCCAGAGTTTTTCGGTCTCAGATGGGAATGTCGCCCAGTGAATACCGAAAAATGTTTTTTCACACGCAAAAACAGACAGAGACAAAGCATCTCTGAAACCTGCCGGCGGCTCCTGTCACTGTCACCCGCTGAACAACTGTTCCATACGCTTTCCCTCTGTCTGCAGTCCTTCTCAAAACTGTACCTTGTCAGAGTTATCATTCAGATTTTTTCTTCCGTATTCTGTCCTACGAAAAAATAGAAATGAAACTGAATATCTCCTATCTTTTCTGACACCTTCTGACACACGCGGCATATGATTTTCAGAAAATTTTCCTTTGCTTTCTGTTTGCGGCCTGTCTCTGTTCTTCCTTCTGTTCTTTTGCTCACTTCCATCATGCCACCTCCGTTCTGGCACACGCTCGCCGCCGAACGTCCGGACCCTTCCGTCCAGCCTGTCATCCGGCCTGCTCTACTGTTTCGACAGGTCTTATTATACTGTACATTTATTTGAGAAATGTTGAAACATTCTTAAGATTCCTTAAATTCCGCCAGGTTTTATCTGTCCGTTCCGAAGCATCTGCTTGTCAAATTCAGGATTAAAGTAATAATAATTTCTGCTGTCCAGTTTTTCTTTGACCTTCTCCATAGCCTCTCCGAACCGCTGAAAATGAACGATCTCACGGGTTCTGAGAAACTTGAGCGGCTCTCTGACCTCAGGATCCCGGATCATCCGCAGCAGATTATCATAGACCGTTCTGGCCTTCTGTTCCGCAGCAAGATCCTCCGTCAAATCCGTGATCGCATCTCCTTTTGACTGAAATTCCACCGCTGAAAACGGAAGCGCAGATGCGGCCTGAGGCCACAACCCTGCTGTATGGTCAATATAATATGCGTCAAAACCGGATGCCTTCGCTTCTTCTACACTCAGATTTCTGGTCAACTGATAGACCATGGAACAGATCATTTCCATGTGCCCAAGTTCTTCTGTTCCAATATCTGTGAGAAGTCCGCTCACTGACTTCACAGGCATGGAATACCGCTGGGCCAGATAGCGCATGGATGCGGACAATTCACCATCCGGTCCGCCGTACTGACTGATGATCAGCTGCGCCGTTTTCGGACAGGTCTTTGTGATCTTTACCGGAAACTGCAGACGTTTTTCGTAGTACCACATAACTCACGCTCTCCTTCCCAGGGCATCGGTCCTTTCTGCCAGCAGAAAAAAACATTCTCACCGGCTTCACATCCGCTGATACACTCCCGCGTAAGCGGATAAAATTTCTCCGCAAATTGACGTTTTAACTCTCTGTACTCCTGAAGCTTCTCCCGATATCTCATCATAGCCCGGGTATCCTCCTCATGCGTATCCAGAAACAGCGTCAGATCATCCAGAAAAAAACCTGTCTTCATGATCTCCATGAAAAGTTGCTCTCTCTCCACCTGCTCCGGATCTGGTCCCGCAGGCCGCGCTATATCCGAAGGTTCCGCATCTTCGTTCGACTGTATGCCTGCCGCAAAAAACGGTTTATTCAGTTCAGAAAAAATCGTACCGTTTCGAAATGCTTTTTTCTCAAAACACGGCTCCCGCCACTGCTGAACCGGGACATTGGCAATCGCTAACTGTTGTTCTGTCATTCCGTCTCCTTTCCTGTCCTAGGTAAAACTCATCAGTTTTTTTGACTACATTTTCAGTATCCTGAAAATCACAGAAATTATGATAACAATGTTTCCCTGTAACGCTGCAGATACATGACTGTTCCGCCGCTGAAACAGTTGCATAAAACGGCCGCCAAAGATACGCGACACAGCGGCAGAATCAAAAAAGCGGATCCGGTTTTTCACAGTTTTTCCATAATTTTCAGCTATAATAAAGAACATATTATCATAACCTATTACAATCAAGGAGAGGAAACCTATGAAAAAAGAAAATCGTAAAGCGGCGCAGCAGCGCCGTGCGGAAGAACGAAAGAAGCTGGAAAGTCAGAAAAAAGTCAGAAAGATCATCGGCTGGATCGTGGGGATTGTTATCGTTGTTCTCCTGCTGCTCCTGGTCGTTTTCGGAGACAGCCTGTTTTCCGGCAGCTCCTCCACGGACAGCACCTCAGCATCTTCTGTCAGTACAGACTCCGATGCCGCGGAGAATTCCACATCTGGCAGCTCCGTTACGGATGAATCTGCCTCTGCCAGCACCGCCTACTCCACCGACACTTCTCTGACTGTCGAGGACGGCGATACGGTCAACATCGATTATGTCGGTTCCATCGACGGCGTCGAATTTGAAGGCGGAAGCACGAACGGTGCAGGTACAGACCTGACCATCGGTTCCGGACGCTACATCGACGATTTCGAGGAACAACTGATCGGCGCCCATCCGGGTGATACGGTCAATGTAACCGTCACTTTCCCGGACAACTACCAGCAGGAAGATCTTCAGGGACAGGACGCACTGTTTGTCGTGACCATCAACGGAATTTACAACAAATAAAAGGATCCCGTGGAATCCAACACTTTTCAGCTGTCGGATCCCGCGGGATCTTCTTTTTACCTTTTTCCCGGAAAGTCCTCCCGGCTTTTCCACGGCAGAAGAAAAACTCCCGTGCTACGGCCGCTTCACCGAACATCCGGATCACCGCCGCAGCAAACCATATTTCGGCTCACAGAAAAAAACGCTGCGCAGTCCCTGTCGGAAAACCTGCACAGCGTTTCTCATTCTGTCTGTCCTTCTGTTTTTACCGCTTCTCTCCGAGAAAAAATAACGCAACCGTTCCCGGACCTGCATGAGCGCCGATCGTCGCTCCGATCGTATGGAAACGGATATCCTGTATGTGATACTTTTCCCGCACCAGATCAGCAACCATGCGGGCGTCCTCCTCACAGTCCCCATGGCTGATAAAAACCGTCCGGTTTCTGTCTTTGTAGCTGCCGACGCGTTCATCCATCATCTTCACCAATTCCGCCAGCGCACGCTTCCGCCCTCTGACCTTGGACAGCAGAATCAGATGCCCCTCGTTATCCACATGCAGCATCGGCTTGATGCCCACCATGGTTCCAACGATCGCACTCAGCTTCGACACACGGCCTCCGCGATGCAGATGAAACAGATCGTCTACCGTGAACACGTGGCAGAGATGGAGTTTGTTTTCTTCCAGAAAGTCTCCCACTTCTTCCAGAGATTTCCCCTGCTCTTTCTGCTGAACCGCATAAAAAAGAAGCAGTCCTTCTCCCATCGACGCACACAGAGAATCGACCACCCGGATCCTGATTCCGGGATACTCTTCCATCAATTCCTCCGCGGCGATCCTGGCGCTGTTAAAACTTCCGCTCAGTCCGGAAGAGAAACCGAGATGCAGAATGTCCATCCCCTTTTCCATATATGGAAGCCAGCAGTTCTTTACATCCTCCGCATTCGCCTGGGAAGTCGTCGGCATCGCTCCGGAACGCATCCACTCATAAAATTCATGGGGATCCGCTCTGTGTTCTTTATTGAATATCTGACCGTTTACCATGCAGTTCAGGCTCACGTATGGAATCTGATGCTCTTCATAAAAAGACTCCGGCATATCACAGGTATCGTCCGTCGTAATGATATATTCCTTCATAGTTTTTCCCTCCTGCATTTCCTTTGACATGTTTTTATCATACCATCGCACAGGATAATTATCAACACATAGTTTCCAAAACCACTTGGATTTTCATCACTGTCCGTCCGAGTGAACTGTGACAGATTATCATTGTGGACCGCTGTCATTTGCGGATGAAACAGCATGTGTCACATTGCCTGAAGGATTTCCAGCGCTTTCTGCAGCTGTATGTCTGTCTCTGTGTCTTCCGGCTGCTCTACCTTCACATCCGGCTCGATCCCCACCCCGTGGATATCATTTCCATTCGGCGTATAATAGTGCGCCACCGTCAGCTTGACAACACTGCCATCCGGAAGGCCGTAAAAGTCCTGAACGATTCCTTTTCCGTACGTCTGCTGTCCTACGATCGTGCCGATCCCATAGTCCTTGACAGCCCCGGTGAAAATCTCTGCCGCACTGGCCGTATTCTCATCCACCAGCACGACCAGCGGAATGTCCAGAGGAGTCTCGCCGTCGCAGGTATATTCTTCACGGTTTCCCTGTTTGTCTTCCGTATAGACGATCAGTCCCTGCGGCAGGATCTGGCGCAGCGTATCGCATACCGCAGTCAGCAGACCGCCCGGATTGCCCCGCAGATCGATCAACAGTCTTTGCATTCCCTGAGCCTGCAGCTGCTGATAGACGGACGCAAACTGATCGGAGGTTAAGCCGGTAAACTGACTGATGGCCAGATATCCGTCCGTATCGTTGAGCATCTTCCCTGCGACAGTGTCTGTCTCCAGCTTTTCTCTGGTCACTTCCACCTGGATTTGTTCTCCGCTTTCCCCTCTGGACAGTGCCAAGCTGATCGTTTCATCCTCCGCTTCACGGATCAGCGCTGCGGCCTCCGTCACAGTCATCGCTGTGACATCCGTCCCGTCAACAGCGATCAGCAAATCCCCCGCCTGGATCCCCGCCTGCGCGGCAGGCGAATCTTCTTTCACCTCCACGACCTCCAGTCCATTCTCATCTTCCGTCTGTCCGATCGTGATTCCTACTCCCTCGTAGTAACCTTCCTGCGAGGACGCCAGCTCCGTGTACTCTTCTTCTGTATAATAATCTGCATACCGGTCTCCCAGACCGCTGATGATACCACGGTACATACCTTCCGCCAGCGCTTCCTCATCCTTATCGCCCACATAGACATCGTCGATCAGTCCCTCGATCAGACGGATCTTTGTACTTGTCTGGAGACTGGTGGGAGTATCCGTCCCTCCCGGCAGCCACACAGCTTCCTTCACCAGCAAAACAATCGCGAAGACAACGATCGTCGTCCCGACCCCTGCCAGAAAAGGCTTCACATTGTTTCTCTTACGCTCTCTCTTCACGGACTTCCGCGGTTTTTCTCTGTGTTCTGACACGCGGTCAGCTCTGTCTGTCATTTTGTCGGAAAATGCTTCGTTTTCCCTGATTTCTTCACCCATATCTGCTCCTGTTTCTGAAAAGAGCTGTCTCATGGCAGGTATACCTTTCCACTGAGACAGCCCCCTGAACTGTTATCCTGAATTCAATTATATGATGGTTCTCCGCCTGTATATTCCGGAATCTTCACCATCTCTCAAAATCCTCCGGCAACGGTTTTCGCAGCCGGTGTGCTGTTTTTTCGCTCCGATCATACCCTCAGATGTTTGCGGATCGTAAAGAGACTGCCGACCAGACCGATTCCGATACCGAGAAGAACTCCTACCGGAAGCAGTACACGGAACACCTCGTTGACCGGAAGGAAGGTCATGATATTTGTCAGCGCACTGAAGTTCGTCATCGCGTAGCTGATCACTTTTCCGTAGATCAAATACCACAGCGCCAGCGGGATTGCCGCACCTATCAATCCGATCAGCATACCTTCAATCAGGAACGGCGCTCTTACAAACAGATTGGTCGCTCCGATCAGTTTCATGATCCCGATTTCCTCCCTGCGGACATTGATACCGACCGTAACTGTATTGCTGATCAGGAAAATAGAGACTGCCAGCAGGATCAGAATCACTGCCACTGATACATAACCAACCACTCTGTTCAGCGTAGACAGCGTCGCACTGGCTTCTCTCTGCTGGCTGACATCACGAACGCCATCCAACGTCTTAATATATGCTACCACCGCATCCTGATCTTCGATCCTGTTGACATAAACATTGTAATGTGCGGAATTGGCCAGAGGGTTATCGTTTGGATTGATCAGGTTTTTTGCACGGTCACGCGCTTCCTGGTCATCCTCATCCAGATTCAGATACTCTCCGATATACTCATCCCATGCGTCGTCTGCCGACACATAATCGATCTGCTTGATCAGCGATGTCTTTGACGCGATCTGAGCGCCGATGGTGTCAATGGTTGCCTGATCCGTACCTTCATTAAAGTATACGACAACATTGACGGATGATTCCACATTTTTCATCATGTAGTTGAAGTTCACAACCACCGAAAAGAAAATGCTGAACAGGAAGATACACGCTCCCATGGTTGCCACAGACGCCAAAGAGAACATCTTGTTTCTCCAGATACTTTTGACGCCCTGTTTGATACTGTAGCCAAGTGTACTAAGCCTCATGGTACTCGCCCTCCCTTTCGTCACTGATCACTACACCCTTGCGCATTGTGATCACGCGCTTTTTCATGGCGTTGACGATCTCTCTGTTGTGGGTTACCACCAGCACGGTCGTTCCACGGGAATTGATCTCCTCCAGGAGCTTCATGATCTCCATAGAATTCCCCGGATCCAGATTACCGGTAGGCTCATCCGCGAGCAGGATCTCCGGACGATTGACGATCGCCCTCGCCACAGCGACGCGCTGCTGCTCGCCTCCGGATAATTCTCTTGGAAACGATTTATATTTTTCCGCAAGTCCCACCAGTGTGAGCACTTCCGGAACACGTTTCTTGATCACACGATTTGGCTTCTCGATGACTCTCTGAGCAAAAGCCACATTTTCATATACATTTCTGTCTTTGAGCAGACGGAAATCCTGGAAAACCACGCCGACGCCGCGGCGGTATTTCGGAATTTTTCCCCTTCTCATACGGCTGAGGTTCTGTCCGTTGACCTTGATCGTGCCGGACGTCGGCTCCAGCTCTTTCAGCAGCAGCTTGATCAGCGTTGATTTCCCGGATCCGCTGTTGCCTACGACGAATACAAATTCCCCCTTTTCTATGTGTAAGGATACGTTATTGACAGCGGGCTGCCCTTTCGCGTAACTTTTACTTACACTGTCCAAAGTAATCATTATGAACTCCTCCTTGATGGTGCTGACAGATGTTCATCCCTCTGAGCATCTGTCAGTGCGGCTCAATAGTTGAGCGTTTCCATATACTTCATGTACTGAACGACCATAAGGGCGATCTTAAAAGTGATCGCATCTTCAAAAACTCTCAGATCCAGCCCGGTACTCTTCTGCAGCTTGTCCAGGCGATATACCAGCGTATTCCTGTGAATGTACAACTGCCGCGAGGTCTCGGACACATTCAGCGAATTTTCAAAGAATTTATTGATCGTCGTCAGTGTCTCCTCATCAAAGTCATCCGGAGACTTGTCTCCGAAGATCTCTCTGATGAACATTTTGCACAGAGGAATCGGAAGCTGATAAATCAGTCTGCCGATCCCCAGTGAACTGTATGCATAGATATCCGATTCGTCCGAAAAAATCTTTCCCACGTCCATGGCCATCTTGGCTTCCTTGTAGGAACGGGAGACTTCTTTCAGTTCCCTGACGATGGTACCATAAGCAACATGCGTCTTCCCCTCATCATCTCTTCCGACTGCATCAAGCATAGCTGCAGCCACATTGTTCATCTGCGCATAATCTTCGCCCTCTGCTACTTCCTTGACGATGATAATGTTTTTTTCATCCACAGCGGTAATAAAATCCCCCGATTTCGGTCCGAACAGATTACGGATACTTTCCAGCGATCCGCTGTTTTTTTCCGGATCCGTCTCCACAATGAAAACCAGCCGCCGTGCCTCAATATCAATATGTAATTTCTTCGCACGGTTATAAATGTCCACCAGCAGAAGATTATCCAGCAGAAGATTCTTGATGAAATTATCTTTGTCGAACCGTTCTTTATACGCTACGAGAAGACTCTGCAGCTGGAACGTCGCCATCTTCCCGATAAGATAATTATCATCATTATTTCCACGAATGATCAGAATATACTCCAGCATATGTTCCTCATACACTTTGAAAAAATGGTAATTCTTCATCATCTGTGAATCCGCCTGAGACTGTGCAAAACTGACGACAGCCTCTCTTCCGATCTCCGTTTCCGGAAACGTGGACACCAATACCTTCCCTTCAACATCCGTAACGCACAGATCCACACGGGAAATCGCTTTGATTCCCTCCACTGTGCTCTGCAAGATCTGGTTTGAAATCATTCCTCTACCCTCTTTCGTTATATGGTTTTTGCTACATTTCCGGCCCCAGTACCTGACGCCGCTGCTGCTTTTCCCGGTACGGCCCCATCCCCGCCGGGCGCTATGGACAGTCTTACCCCATCATCGTCCATCACAGCATATAGCTATTTTAATACAAATCCGCCAAAAAGAAAAGAGGGTTTATTGTAAATAGTGCTGAACTGTTGCCTGAATCAGTGACTGTTCAGCTGGCGGAACTGTTACCGGAACCGGTCATCCGTCGGTCTGTTCATTCTTGTATTTGGTGACCATTCTCTTAAAAGTGTTCTTTTTTAAAAGGCTTCCCCACCAGCTTGTTTTTATTCCGGCTTCATTTTGTACAGTAGGATGCTCGCCCAGACTCAGCCAGATTTTTGCACTGATTTTGCTTCGGTTATCCATGACCACCTCATCCTGTCGGGTTCCCTTCAGACCACTGACGATCACATCCGCCGTCGCACTGTTGATCTCATTCAGCAGGCTGTCTACCCCTGCCTCGTCCAGACTCTCCACGACCGCGCCGCCCGCCATCTGAAGTCCGGGATATGTCTCCTGGAGGTACTTGTCCAGGCTTTCCACCTCGTCCTGTGTTTCACCCAGCACAAAAACCCTGCTCTGTTTCTGAATCAGGTACCAGAACAACCGTGCAAGAAACTCGTTGGACTCGATCTCCTCATAGAGCGTGCCGTCCGCTTCGATCCCGGCCGCTGCCAGAATTTCCGTCTCACCGATGATGCTCATGTCCAGATCTTTCATATAGGTCTTCCACTGTTCGTCCTCACCGGCCAGCATCAACATCTGCATCGTCACAATCCCGATAGTATTCAGACGGTCGTTCTGCATATATTCCTGGACGATCTCTAACGCTTCGTCTGCCCCGTAATTATCCAGTTCAACGCCTAAAACGTTAATTTTTTTATCCATCTTCTCGTTACTGCCAATGGCAACTCCTTGCTTATACTTTGCATCCATTTGGCTATTGTATCAAAAAAAGAGTCTATTGTCAAAATATCCGTAGTTCTGTATCAGTTCCGCCAGTCAGACTGTTACATTCCGCCAACGGGCAGATGATGAAAAGTCCTCTGATCAGGCTGGTTCATATCAGATATGCCCCGATCAGAGGACCTAACAGTCACAAACGATTTTCAGTTGTATCTATGTTTTATACCTCGAAAATCAGATCGCCGTAAGAAGGCATCGGCCACATTTCCTTATCCACGATCATTTCCAGTCTGTCAACCGGCGCACGCAGCGCTTCCATCGCAGGCATTACGCTATAATGATAGAATTTCGCTTTTTCTGCACCGTCCGGCATTTCGTAAGCTTTTTCTTCCGTAACGATCAGATTATTCAGTGCATCCTGAGCTTCTTTGAGAAGTTCACTGGTCTCCTCCAGAAGATCCTTCTGTACACTCACCTGGGAAACACCTGCTGCGGAAATCGTATTAATGGACTCTGCAAGCGAGGTAGCATATTTGATCACCGCCGGGATGATCTGCTTACTTGCCATGTCGATCATCGTTTTCGCCTCAATATTGACGGTCTTCGCATAGTTTTCATATTTTACTTCTGCACGGGATTCCAGCTCGCTCTTGGTAAATACCTTGAAATCTCCGAACAGCTTCAGCGCTTTATCGGTTGTCAGTGCGGAAACTGCATCCGCCATACACTTGATATTCGGAAGTCCTCTTCTCTCTGCTTCCTCTACCCATCCATCGGAATATCCGTCTCCGTTGAAGATGATCCTCTGATGCTCGCTCAGATTTTTCTTGATCAAATCATGAACAGCTTCGTCAAGATTGTCAGCCTTCTCCAGAACCTCGCAGGCATCACGGAAGGCTTCCGCAACGATCGTATTCAGGACAATGTTCGGAGACGCGATAGAATCTCTGGAGCCTACCATGCGGAATTCGAACTTGTTGCCTGTAAACGCGAACGGTGAAGTACGGTTTCTGTCTGTTGCATCCTTGGTCAGATCCGGCAGCGTCTTAACGCCTGTGGAAAGTGTTCCGCCGTCTTTGCTGTTAGTAGCGCTTCCTGTACTGATCAGCTGCTCCACTACGTCTTCCAGCTGCTCGCCCAGGAATACGGAAATGATCGCCGGCGGTGCCTCGTTTGCTCCCAGACGATGGTCATTGCCGGGATCCGCCGCAGACTCTCTCAGAAGATCTGCATGTACATCGACTGCCTTCAGAATACAGCTCATTACCAGCAGGAACTGGATATTCTCATGAGGAGTTTTACCCGGATCCAGAAGATTGATGCCGTCATCCGTCATCAGTGACCAGTTGTTATGTTTACCGGAACCGTTGACACCCGCAAACGGTTTCTCGTGAAGCAGGCATTTCATTCCGTGCTGGCAGGCAACACGTTTCAGCGTCTGCATTACCAGCTGATTGTTATCTACAGCAATGTTGGCCTCTGAGAAGATCGTTGCCAGCTCATGCTGTGCAGGGGCAACCTCATTGTGCTGTGTCTTAGCGGTAACACCCATCTTCCAGAGTTGAATGTTGACATCTTTCATGAAGGCCGCGATTCTCTGGCGGATCGTTCCAAAATAATGGTCATCCATCTCCTGACCTTTCGGCGGCATCGCTCCGAACAGTGTACGTCCGGTATAGATCAGGTCTTTTCTCTGCATAAATTTCTCGGCATCTACCAGAAAATACTCCTGTTCCGGTCCAACGGACGGTGTAACCTTTTTGGAAGTCGTATTTCCAAACAGTCTCAAAAGGCGCAGCGCCTGCTCATTGATCGCCTCCATCGAACGAAGAAGCGGAGTTTTCTGATCCAGCGCCTCACCAGTGTAGGAACAGAATGCTGTCGGGATACACAGTGTTGCACCTGCGGCATCCTGGCGCACAAAAGCCGGGGAAGTACAATCCCATGCAGTATATCCTCTCGCCTCAAAAGTAGCTCTCAGGCCGCCAGAAGGAAACGAGGAAGCATCGGGCTCACCCTTGATCAGTTCCTTGCCGGAAAAGCTCATCAGCACCTTACCGCTGGGAAGCGGAGATGTAATAAAGGAATCATGTTTTTCCGCCGTTGTTCCTGTCAGCGGCTGGAACCAGTGTGTATAGTGGGTTGCACCCTTTTCGATCGCCCATTCCTTCATCTCATGTGCAATCATATCCGCTGTCTGAAGATCCAGGTCTCCGCCCTCGGCAATAATTTTTTTCAACTTTTTGTACACATTCTTGGGAAGACGTTCCTGCATGACTTTGTCATTAAACACGTTTTCGCCAAAAATCTCAGCAGCATTTACATATTCGCCCATATTTTTCTCCCTTTCCTTTTAACTGACAAAAGGGCTTTCCCAAAAAACATATCATTTTTTGTAGAACGCCCTTGTCTTACATATTCTGTATGGAATTGTTCTTCCAACTTGTTTACAAGATTACCTCAAAAAAACGGAAAACGCAAGTGTTTTTTTCTTTTTTCACAGATTTTGTGTATTTATCCAAAACGCCCCGGCTTTCTCAATATTTTTTAGGAATCCTGCCCAGAATATATCTGTTCACTTTTCCGTCAGAGCAAAAAGCACTTTTTCAGCTCTCTTCAAGTCCGTCCGCAATTTCTCACGCTTTGTTGGCGGAACCGAACAGCTCGATTTTTTCTTTTACAGTGGCCTTGATCGCTTCAGCGCCCGGTGCGAGCAGTTTACGCGGATCATATCCTTTGCCCTGCTGATCTTTGCCCTCTTCGATGTATTTACGGGTAGCTTCCGCAAACGCCAGCTGACACTCTGTATTTACGTTGATCTTGGAAACGCCCAGATCGATTGCTTTTTTGATCATATCAGCCGGGATTCCGGTACCACCATGCAGTACCAGCGGCATAGTTCCGGTCAGCTGCTGGATTGCATCCAGTGTCTCAAAGCTGAGACCTTTCCAGTTTGCCGGATATTTTCCGTGAATGTTACCAATTCCGGCTGCCAGCATATCAATTCCCAGGTCAGCGATCATCTTGCACTCCTTCGGATCTGCGCATTCGCCCATACCTACAACGCCGTCTTCCTCACCACCGATGGAGCCGACTTCAGCTTCCAGAGAGAGACCTTTTTCCTTGCAGACTGCAACCAGTTCTTTCGTCTTTGCGACATTCTCATCAATCGGATAATGAGAGCCGTCGAACATAATGGAGGAGAATCCGGCCTCAATACATTTATAGCATCCTTCATAAGTACCATGATCCAGATGCAGGGCAACGGGAACTGTGATGTTCATTTCTTCGATCATCGCTTTTACCATAGCAGCAACTGTCTTAAAGCCGGTCATATATTTTCCTGCACCTTCAGAAACACCGAGGATTACAGGAGAATTCATTTCCTGAGCAGTCTGCAGAATAGATTTTGTCCACTCAAGATTGTTGATGTTGAACTGGCCAACTGCATAATGGCCTGCTTTTGCTTTTTCCAACATTTCTTTTGCTGATACTAACATATAAATGCCCTCCTAAACGCGATATCATTATATCGTTAATTTTATAACTTGGCTCTATTATACATCATTTTTTTTCAAAAGCCAATACGGTTTTTTTGTTCTACTCCGCTTTCAGCGCCTCCGGAGACTTTTCCGGATTGAGTACAAGCTCCATCGCGTGTTTCTGCGCCTCGATCCTCACGAAGCTGTGTTCCCCGCCGTACTCTCCGTCCAGAGTCCATGGAATCTCCTGATTCGATTCGATCAGAATACGATCCGTCTTGAAAGAATCGATCAGGCTGGTCTTATCCTCAGCAGTCAGAAGAGACGCGATGATCTCATTGAGCTCGATCGGATTCTTCGGTCTCTTAATCAGAGTGACTTCAAACAGACCGTCATCCAGGTGTACATCGCGTCCCGGAAGATTCTTAAATCCTCCGACAGACCTTGCGTTTGTGACCATACCGTAAATATATTCGCCTTCAAAGGTACGCCCGTTCGCATCAACTTTGATCCAATAAGTCGGCACATTCCAGATGCGCTTGGAGCCTTCCAGCAGATAAGCCAGATGCCCCAGTACGTTTTTCAGATGCTGATCCGTCTCATAAGAGACGTCCGTGAAAATTCCAAAGGCCGCGATGTATATAAAATGCCTTTTGTTAAATACACCGACATCACAGGAATAAAGTTTTCCCTCGATGATATCCTTGGCGGCCTTTTCCATATTTTTCGGAATGTCTAAACTGTTCGCAAAATCATTGGTGCTTCCTGCCGGTATATATCCGAGAGGAATCCGTTCCTCACATTCCATCAGACCGCTGACAACCTCATCCAACGTTCCGTCTCCCCCGCTGCACACTACCAAATCCATTTCCGGTGCCAACTCTTTTGTCTTTTCATAGGCGTCGCCCGCTCCCTGCGTGGGATGTGCGACCACCTCATAGCCGCCCTTCACGAACGTGTCTATGATCTCACACAGCTTATTTTTGATCTGCGCTTTTCCGGATTTCGGGTTAAAGATAAATAAGAGTCGTTTTTTCATGTCCGGGTCTCTCCTTTTCATTCCAAGAGCGTGTCTGAAAATTGCTCTATATTAGTGTCTTCCGCATTAAATGCCGTCAGGCGGAAAAGCTGTTGCCCACAGCGTAAACAATATATCCAAAAAGGCCAGACTACGATGGCAAATCCATCAAAGTCTGGCCTGTCATTCATGGAAACAATTATACTAATTCGATAACAACTTCCATAGCAGCATCGCCCTTACGCGGTCCGATCTTGATGATTCTTGTGTAACCACCATTACGTCCTTCATATTTCGGAGCGATCTCGTTGAACATTTTGTCAACCATGTCTACTTTCTTTGTGTTTTTCTTACGTCCGGCAGCTTCCTTCGGAACCTCTGTCACCGGATAGAAAACTTTCATCATCTGACGTCTTGCGTGAAGTCTGGAAGGAGAATCCTTCTTGATCTCTTTCTGAACTTCATCGTATACGGTAACTTTCTTGCCGTCCTTAACCTCTTTCACACGTTTTCCGTCTGCATCTTTGCGCGGAACCTTCGCGGTTACGGTTACTGTCTCAAAGTTATCCTTTTCTTTAACAGCCAGGGCGATCATTTTCTCAGCGATCTTGCGAATTTCTTTTGCCTTGGACTCGGTCGTTACGATTTTGCCGTGATACAGCAGATTAGTAACCTGATTTCTCAGTAACGCTTTTCTCTGGTCAGATGTTCTGCCGAGTTTTCTATATTTTGCCATTATGATTTCCTCCATTTGTGGAACTCTAAGCCATGCTCATCGGTCTTACTGGCAGAGAGTTTTTATTCTACAAATTTCAAACGAAGAGTTATTCTCCGTCCCCGGGGCTCAATGAAAGTCCCAGTTCTTTTAATTTTGCCAAAACTTCTTCCAGGGATTTCCGTCCGAGATTGCGGACTTTCATCATATCTTCAGAAGTCTTATTGCACAGTTCTTCTACGGTATTGATACCGGCGCGTTTCAGACAGTTATAGGAACGAACGGAAAGCTCCAGCTCATCAATGTTCATCTCAAGAACCTTTTCTTTCTCATTGTCCTCTTTCTCAATCATAACCTCTGCGGTCTTCGCATTCTCAGACAGGTCGATGAACAGCTTCAGGTGCTCGCTCAGGACCTTTGCCGCAAGGCTGACTGCCTCGTCCGGTTCCAATGTACCGTTAGTGTATACATCCAGGGTCAGCTTATCATAATCGGTAATCTGGCCCACACGGGTATTCTGTACAGTCAGGTTTACTCTTTCTACCGGCGTATAGATCGCATCCACAGCGATCACACCGATCGGCATATCGTCGCTCTTTCCTTTGTCAGCGCTGATGTAACCGCGTCCTTTGGTGATGGTCAGTTCCATGTACAGCTTGCTGTCGGCACCGCCGTTCAGTGTCGCGATCACCTGATCCGGATTCATGATCTCAATATCCTGATCTACCTGAATGTCAGATGCTCTGACAACACCTTCACCTTCGAACTCAATATATGCAACCTTGGCCTCATTGGTCTCGCTGTTATTGCGGATCGCAAGGCTTTTCAGGTTCATAATAATTTCCGTCACATCTTCCTTGACACCCGGAATCGAACTGAACTCATGCAGAACGCCCTCAATCTTTACCTGGCTCACTGCTGCGCCCGGCAGAGAAGAAAGCATAATTCTGCGCAAAGAATTACCAAGAGTAGTACCATAGCCGCGCTCCAGGGGTTCTACAACGAATCTTCCGTACTTC
>DXEK01000101.1 GCA_019115005.1 Candidatus Fusicatenibacter merdavium
TTCTAAAATCTCCTGCTGATATCATGCGATATTCCTCCTTCAATGTAGCGCCACGAAAATACGCGGCATAAACTTATTATATAATATAATATTTTACCGGATTTTTCAACTGTTTTTTTGTTCCGTCCCCATTTTTTCCACGCCGGATGCGCGCTTTCTCCGTACAAGCCTGCGCAGCCCGGAACCTTACTTTCCGGATGTTTTCCTATTTCTGCTGTTTTTCTCCCGCGTGTAAGAGGAAAGAACGATCTTCTCCAGTTTCCGTTTCAGGACGATCTGGATCTCTTCTTTCGGGTGTATGGGTTTTACCAGGATCTGGTATATGCCGGCACGTTTCGCCCCGTACACGTCCGTAAACAGCTGATCGCCCACAAAAACCGCCTCTTCCGTGGCGACACCCATTTTCTCGCAGGCTTTCCGATAGTTCTTTATCGACGGCTTGTGCGCATTTTCAATATAATCCGATCCCACCGCTTCCGCAAACGGCACCACCCGCGCTTTCCGGTTGTTGGACAGCAGGCAGGTCCGAAAACCGATCCTGCGAAGCTTTTTGAAAAAACGGACAGCCTCTTTTGTCGCCGGCGCTCCATGAGGGACCAGGGTATTGTCAATATCAAAGATCACTCCCCGGTACCCTTTCCGGTACAGTTCCTCAAAGTCAATCCTGTATGTGCTGTTCTCTATACGCTCTGGATAAAACCGTTCAAAAGAAAACAACCGGTATTTTTTTCTGTTTCTCATGCTTCTTCCGTAATTCCTTCCCGCCGCTCAGATCATCCGCCTGAAACATCGGCTATTTCCCCAGAAACTCCATCATTTCCTCATACTGCTGTTTCATTCTGTCATATCCATGCTGATAGAAGTTCGTCAGAACCTCATAGTTTTGTTCCACCCGGGAAACCGGAGGGATCTGTGGGCGGATCACGTATACTTTCCCCTCAAGCTCCCACTTTTCAATCAGATCCAGCGTACGATTATATACGAATGCACGGCGGATCAGCGCGCGCGCAAGATTCGGGTATTTCCTGTAAGCCGCCAGATACAGTTCTTTGGTATGACTTTTTATTTTCTTCCGGTATCCATAATTCCTTGTCAGAACGATCACATTTTTCTGATGTCCCGTTTTCAGCGCATGGATGACCGGGATCGAATCGGCGATCCCGCCATCCAGATAGGGAACACCGTCCACATATACCATCGGGCTCGCCAGGGGCATACTGCTCGAAGCCCGAGCAATCGCCAGAAGCCGGTCCTTGTCGCTTTTCTCCTCCAGATATTCTGCTTTTCCGGTAATACAGTTGGTCAGCACCAGCTCACATTTAATTGGTGAGGCAAAATAGGTTTCGAAATCAAACGGAAAAATTTCCCGGGGAAACCGATCAAAGATCATATCCATATCGAAGAGACTCCGCTCACGGATCAGCTTTTTCAGATCTTTATTCAGGTAACTGTATTGCTTTTCCCGGATGATCATGCACTCCCGGGTCCGTCCTTTCTGCCTGGAAACATAGTCGATCGCATTACAGGAGCCTGCCGACACGCCCACCACATAGGGAAAATAACAGTCCCGCTCCATCAGGTAATCCAGCACACCAGCTGTGAATACCCCTCTGGTGGCTCCTCCTTCCAGGATCAATCCCTTTTTCTTCATTTTTTTCATCTCTCCAACAAAAATTCATAAAGAATTATCGTTACTGTTCAGTGGTCCTCATGGCAGCGAATCGCTGAACGGTAACGATAATCCCGGGATTCCTGCGGGCGGCAGCCGTCTGTGCCGCCGACCGCAAGACAGTAAATTCTTACCGCCGTCCGTATAAAAACAGTCAACGCTGATCCAGAGGAACGTATGGCATTTCTTCCTGAACATTCTTATATGCCGGACGGATAATCTTATCCGTATTGATCAGTTCCTCAAGACGATGCGCGCTCCATCCGACGATTCTCGCACACGCAAACATTGGTGTATACAGCTCCAGAGGAAGATCCAGCATACTGTAAACAAATCCGCTGTAGAAATCCACGTTGGCCGCAACGCCCTTGTAAATGTGGCGCTCTTCTCCGATGATCTTCGGCGCCAGTTCCGCAACAGTCGCATACAAGCGGTATTCCTTCTCTCTGTGTTTCTCTTTCGCAAGCTTTTCCACAAAACTCTTAAACATCTCCGCTCTCGGGTCCGAAATGGAATATACTGCATGCCCCATTCCATAGATCAGGCCCTTCTTGTCAAACGCTTCTTTGTGAAGCAGCTTTCTCAGGTAATCGCCGACCTCATCGTGATCCTCCCAGTCATGCACCTGTTTCTTCATCTCGTCAAACATGCGCACCACTTTAATGTTCGCACCGCCGTGTTTCGGTCCTTTCAGAGAACCAAGAGCAGCCGCGATCGTCGAGTAAGTATCTGTTCCGGAAGAGGTTACCACATGGGTCGTAAAGGTAGAGTTGTTTCCTCCTCCATGCTCCATGTGAAGCACCAGCGCAAGATCCAGGATCATCGCTTCCAGCTGTGTGTACTTCATATCCGGCCGGAGCATTCTGAGAATATTTTCCGCTGTGGAAAGTTTTTTGGAAGGATTGTGAATATAGAGACTCTTTCCTTTAATATAATGATTATACGCCTGATAACCGTATACCGAAAGCATCGGAAAGACTGAGATCAGCGTAATACACTGGCGAAGTACATTGGAAAGACTGGTATCGTCCGCGTGAGTGTCATAAGCATACAGTGTCAGAACGCTTCGTGACAGCGTGTTCATCATATCCCTGCTGGGCGCTTTCATCACGACGTCACGGACAAAATTTTTCGGAAGCGATTGCTGCGCCTTCAGGATTTCATCGAAGTGGGTCAGTTCCTCTCTGGTCGGAAGCTTGCCAAACAGCAGAAGATAAGAGACTTCCTCAAATCCCATACGTCCCTCGCCGAGAAAGCCCTTGGTCAGATCCAGGATATTAATCCCACGGTAATACAATTCTCCATCACAGGGTGTTTTTACACCGTCAATCTCTTTGTACGCAATAATATTGGAAATCCTGGTCAGACCCGCACGGACGCCCACACCGTTGATATCACGCAGTCCACGTTTTACTTCATATTTGCTGTACAGTTCCGGATCCATCTTGGAATTTTCCAGACAAACATCTGTCAGCGCTTCGATTTCCGGTGTTACTTTCATATTAAATGCCATATGCTCATTCCCCTTTCTTATTCCTTTGAGCTTTTTTCTGTCTCTACAGTTTCCTTATGTAATTGTTCCTCCTTCTCTTTTTCTCTCTTGATCAGATCTTCTTTTTTTCGGATCCGCCGGTTCACCTCTCCGCGGAGCAGCTTGTAAAATACAGAGGACAGCGGAATGAATACAAGCATACCGATGATTCCGAAAAGACTTCCTCCCACAGTCACCGCAACCAGCGTCCAGATCCCCGGCAGGCCAATGGAACCGCCGACGACTCTCGGGTAGATCAGATTTCCCTCGATCTGCTGAACAATGAGGAAGATAATGATAAAGATCAACGCTTTCAGCGGATTCTCCGTCAGGATCAGGAACGCTCCGACAATACATCCAATAAACGCCCCGAAGATCGGGATCAAAGCCGTAAAACCGATAAACACAGCAATCAGCGGAGCATACGGAAACCTTCCGATGCTCAGCACGACAAAAAAGATCATCCCGAGAATACACGCCTCAAGACACTGTCCGGTCACAAACCTGGAAAACGTCGTATAACACAGACCGGAAACGCCCAGGATCTTTTTCACTGCTTTCTCCGGAAAAAACGCACAGAGCAGTTTTCTGATCTGCCGGCCGTATTTCTCCTTTTTCGCCAGCAGATAACACGCAAAGACCAGTGCGATGATCGCTTCCGCGACGCTGGACACCAACCGTCCCGCAATCGACCAGACCGTGTTCATCGTGTCGGACATCGTGGAAGTCACTCCGCTTTTCAAAAATCCGGTGACGGTATTCAAGATCGCATTCCAGTCCAGCTGATCAATGCTGTTTTCAAAAAACGGCTCGATCTTTGCCCACGTCTCCGGAGAATCTTTCAGCAGCGTATGCTCCAGCCAGCCCGCCAGGACCGGCATTCCCGTCTGAATGTTGCTCACGAGTTTTCCCGTTGCGGTTCCTAGCTGCGGTATTCCGAACGAAAAGATCAGGACAATGATCGCGATCCAAAACAAGATCGCCAGTATCATACTGACCGGACGGCGGAAATGCTTCAAATATCTGTTATCTTTCGTATAACGATTGCGGAAAATATGGCGTTCCAGAAAACTCATCATAATATTAATGGCAAACGCCAGAGCAGCTCCGACTATAAACGGAGTAAACAGACCGAGCAACGTGATAATCCCATGCCAGATAGACTTGATGTTGATGCCTGCAATGATTACAGCGACAGTGAACACAATCTGGAATTC
>DXEK01000102.1 GCA_019115005.1 Candidatus Fusicatenibacter merdavium
AACTGTTCCGCTACCGCAGAGTGTCCAGAGTCAATCTTTATGAACTAGACGGCTTCGAGGATTACTTTTACGGGTTCATGGTGGCGGACACGGGATACCTGAAATATTTTGATCTCCGGCTGTATGACGAAGGGTTTGTCCTGATCTTTCCCACAAGGTATGAACCGGAAACTCTGCCGGAACTGGAATTCTCCAGGAAAGTTTTTCAGGTGCAGAAGGAATCCGAGGGCTGGGGACAGCGGCTGGGTATTGATACCGTGGGAGCGCTCAATGGAAAGATCTGCGAGGGCGGATCCCACCATATGATGCTGATCGCGGAAGCGCTGCAGGAACAGAAGATCGCCGAGCTGGCCGGCGAAATCGCGAAGCGGAGAAATGTAAAATTTGTCATGATTGCGGGTCCGTCCTCCTCGGGAAAGACCACGTTCTGCAACCGGCTGACGATTCAGCTGGCAGCACACGGCCTGGTTCCCCATCCGGTCAGCTTGGATAATTATTATCTGAACCGTGTGGATACGCCGAAAGACGAAAACGGGGAATATGATTTCGAATGTCTGGAGGCTCTGGACCTGAAGCTTCTGGACAGAGATCTGAATACGCTCCTGAACGGCGGACAGATCGAGCTTCCCTACTATAATTTCAAGACAGGAAAACGCGAATACAAGGGTAATTATCTGGAACTTGGGGCGGAAGACATTCTTGTGATGGAAGGGATCCACGGACTCAATGACAGGCTGAGCAGTTTTATCCCGAAGGACAGCTGCTATAAAGTCTACATCAGTGCTCTGACACAGTTGAATGTGGATGAGCACAACCGGATTCCGACAACCGATGGACGGCTGATCCGCCGGATGGTGCGGGATAACCGGACCCGGGCTACTTCTGCCCGGGAGACGATCGCCATGTGGCATAAAGTGCGCAGAGGCGAGGAAAAATATATTTTCCCTTATCAGGATTCGGCTGATTTCGTGTTTAATTCAGCGTTGGTCTATGAACTGTCGGTACTGAAGCAGTACGCGGAACCGATCCTGTTCCAGATTCCGGAGGACGCTCCGGAATATCAGGAGGCAAAGAGGCTGCTGAAGTTTCTGGACTATTTTGTGGGGATCCCCAGTGAGCCGGTCCCGCAGAATTCTATCCTCAGGGAATTTATCGGCGGCAGCTGTTTTGATGTTTAGGGGAGGACGATGGCGCTTGGTGACGGCTTGGTCGGGGCTGCGCATTGATGCCGTAACAATTCAGTCAGGTCTGCGCATTTACTGCGCAGACCGTGTGAAAAAAGTGGTGGACAGGTTTTGGGGTTTGTGGTAGAATAAGGCGGCGAAGTAGAACATGTAATCGCGGCTGGCAGGACCGAAAGGGGCCAGGTGAGGAAAGTCCGGGCTTCACAGGGCAGGATGCCGGATAACGTCCGGCGGAGGCGACTCCAGGGATAGTGCAACAGAGAGATACCGCCAGAGCGGCGCGTGCGCCGGAACTGGTAAGGGTGGAAAGGCAGTGTAAGAGACTACCGTTCCTCTGGTAACAGGGGAAGCCATGTAAACCCCATCCGAAGCAAGACCGAACAGAAAACTATGTGGCGGCCCGTCACGTTTTCAGGTTGGTCGCTGGAGGGCACTGGCGACAGTGTCACTGGATAGATGATTACACGCGACATAACCCGGCTTATCGTTCTGCTTCGCAGTTTGATGAAATAGTTTGCTGCCGCGGCGGAGGGAGAGGGATCTCCTGTTCGTTCCGGCAGTTTTTTTCTGCATTTAGTTCAGTGAGGGAAACAGGAAAGAGAGGAAAAGTCATATGAGAGAAATTGTGCTTGCGTCTGCGTCGCCGAGAAGGCGTCAGCTCCTGGAGCAGGTTGGAATTCCATACCGGGTTTTGCCGTCCCAGGTGGAAGAGGTTGTGACTTCGACGGTTCCATCGGATGTCGTCGAAGAGCTTTCTGCTCAGAAATGTGCGGATGTTCTGGAACGGGTTCCGGAGGAAACAGTCGTTCTGGGTGCGGATACTGTGGTGGCTTTTGAGGGGAGGATCCTTGGGAAGCCTGCAGACCGGGAGGAGGCTTTCGGGATGCTGAAGATGCTCCAGGGACAGACCCATCAGGTGTATACCGGTGTGACTCTGATGGAGAAGCGGAAAGGTACGGCGATCCGCGAGACTTTTCATGCGTGTACCGATGTGACCTTTTATCCAGTCAGCGATCAGGAACTCCGGGAGTATATCGAGACGGGGGAACCTATGGACAAGGCGGGCGCCTACGGGATCCAGGGCCGTTTCGCGGCCCATGTAAGAGAGATTCATGGAGATTATAATAATGTGGTCGGACTTCCGGCTGCGGAGGTGTATCATCGCCTGAAAAGTTTCGGACAGGGCAAAAGAACGGTGAAGTATCAGATCCGCCCTGCCCGTGAGGAAGATCTGAGAGAGATCGCGCGGATCGAGGCCCGCTGTTTTCCTCCGGCGGAAGCGGCGGGATATGAGGATTTTCTGCAGAGATATCAGACCTGCAGAGAGAGCTTTTTCGTGGCGGAAACGGAAGACGGCGCTCTGGCCGGTTTCTGCAACGGATGCTGCTCCGACACGGACCATTTGGCGGATGAACTGTATCATGACGCTTCTCTGCACAATCCGGAAGGACCGTATCAGATGATCTTCGGTCTCGACGTCTCTCCGGAATATCAGAAACAGGGCATCGGGGAAGCGCTGATGCGCTATATGGTGGAAAGCGCGCGGGAACGTGGGAAAAAAGCAGTAGTGCTCACCTGCAAGGAACATATGATTCCTTTCTACAAAAAAATCGGATACCGGTATATTGAGGTATCCGATTCCGTGCACGGCGGCGCCGTGTGGCATAAGATGATGTATCGTTTCTAAAATTCTTCTTCCGGATCGTCGTGGGGCTCCGCAAGCGGTGACCGCACGGCGATCCCGTTGATCTCTATCTGGTCGGTGGCCTGGATCAGCAGATAGGGGATCCCGTCGATCACGCGGCTCTCGATCATCTGGGTTTTGTCCGGGCTGACTTTGATGACAACGTCGGGAGTGCGGATCTCGCAGGCGCGGGTGCTGGTCACGTTGGCGGCGACGAAACTGGCGTTGTCGTCGGCGACCACCGACTCATATAATTCGTCGAATTCTTCCAGGCGTTCGTTTTCCACTCCGCTGTTTTCCAGAAGCCGTTTGACCTGATATTTGTCAAGGACCACCGGCTCGGGATCCTCCCTGCGCTCCTCGATCATTTCGCTGAGATTCTCCTGGATTGCCATGACCGTCTCAAAATTGCAGGAATTGTCCAGCGTCTCTTCGATGATCGTCTGGAAGGTTTCCTTCTGGGTTTTGGCGGAAAGAGGGATCTGGCATCCGAGAAGCGTGTTGATGATATCCGTCTGGATGATATCCGGTTTTTTGGAGTAATACATCAGATTGTGAATGTCTGTGTTCCGGTCGGTGAAGGCGGGAAACAAGAATCCGATGTCCGGCGTATCGACGATCCAGTCCTGGATCAGATTCTCGATCGTGTTGGCGTCCGCGTTGTAGTGAAGTCCTGGTTTGGACAGCTTTACCGGGCAGATGCTGCAGAGGAGGAACTCGTAGACGTAATCGGAGGCGTCTTCCATCTCGAGATTGTCCGAGGCCTTGGCCGGGATGTCGTAGGCTCCGTGGATCAGGATGATATAATAGTTTTCCGGGTTTATGTAATTCTCGATCACTTTCTGATAAAATTCATCGATCAGGGTGTCGTCCTTCAGTTCGGAATTGCGAAGCTGAAGCAGAAATTCCTGCGTGCCTCCCGGCATTTCCTGGTCCAGCGGAAATTCCATCTGAACCAGATTTTTTCCCAGTGTGCCGGAAAGGGTTTTTCGGAAAATGTTGAAATACTTGAACATTTCTTCCTCCGGCAGCGACAGAAAAGCTTCTTTGAGCTTTGTCTTCTGATTCTTTTCAGCATCCACATAGCAGCCGCAGATTCTCGTCACTGCGCAGCGGGTGGTGGTGAACAGTTTTTTGATTTCACTGATTTCTTTTTTATTCATGCTTATACGCTCCAGTCCTTTTGTTTTCTTTTTTATTCATGCTTATACGCTGCAGTCCTTTTGTTTTTACCGGTCAGACGGTCCTATCTGAAACATTCCGGTGCAGATATTCCCGCGGGGAGATCCCCTCGGTCTTTTTAAATACTTTGCTGAAATAAAAGGCGTTCTCGAACCCGAGATGTTCCGCGATCTCGTAGATTTTCATGCTTCCGCTGTCCAGAAGCTTTTTGGCCTCTTCAATTTTAATATGATTCCGGTATTCTGTAAAGCTGTACCCGCAGTTTTTTGTAAACAGAGTGCTCAGGTAGTTCGGGCTGAGCCCGAAGGCGGAAGCAGTTTCGCTGAGAGAAAGTTTCTGCGTGCAGTGTTCCTGCATATATTTCTGTACCTGAGTGACCACGTTCTGCCGCAGTTCTTTTTCGTCAAATTTTTTCGACTCTTCCATCTTTTCCAGAAGAAGATTGAGGCTGTTCATCACCTCTTCGCTGCTTTGCATCAGGAAAACCGACAGATACGTATATTTGCGGCCCTGATAGACAGAGGTAAGAAATTCTTCCGTGTCCGGACGGAGAACAAATAGAAGATGAAAGACGAACAGAGTCAGATCCAGTGCCATGTAAAACCCGTCCCGGGGGCAAAGCTCTCTGCCGCACGCGCGGCAGTATTCCTGCATCCGGCGGACAGTATCCAGAAACAGAGAAAGACGAAAGTTCTCCAGAAGCTGCTGCAGCGGCGCGCGGAAACGACCAAAGTCAAAAGTCATCGGGTTTTCGCTGGTCTCCTCCGGCCCGGTGAAGATCAGCGGGCGGTCTGCATTCAGAGGATAAAGACCTGCCCGGGCAAAGGAAAAGGAGTGGGAGACAGCCGGGAGAACCTGACAGGTCGGACCGACGGAAAGGATCAGCGAGACATTGAAGTAATTCCGCAGAGTCTCACGGACGTGGTGAAACATGTCCGTGAGCAGCATTTTCCACGTATCTGTCTGCCCGCGCTTTAATCCGATCATCAGAGCAAAGTTATTTCTGTTCAGAAAGAAGGTCCGGCAGGGAACATAGCGGCTGCAGAGTTCCTGACACATGGCGAGAACACTGCGGTAAAGGTTCATCGGAGGATTTTCCGGGTTTCGCATTGCGTTTCCCGGATCGATCCCGCCGTAACCGCAGATATAACAGTCATACTGAAAATCGGGAGCCAGCTGCTCCTTCTGGAGACGGGACTGCTGCGGCTGATCCAGGAGACCGTAAAGAAGCGAAAAGTAAAAGCGGTCGGGAGTTTCCTTTTCCAGTAAGGAATCATCCCGCGTCTGCTGAAGATTTTTTACTTTGAGCAGAGCATTATTGATAAAGTGTTCCAGGGAACGTGCAGTCAGTTCCTGCTTCAGAATATACTCCTCGATGCCGTAGTGGATCGCTTCTCTTGCACATCCGAAATCTTCATGTCCGGTCAGCATGAGAAAGACGGGAAGCTCGCCGTAGCGGTCCCGGCATACTTTCAGAAGTCTCAGCCCGTCCATCACCGGCATCCAGATGTCGGTGATGACGATCTCGGGATGTGAGCGTTCGATGATCCGCAGCGCCTCCTCGCCGTTGGAGCAGACGCCGCAGATCTCAATCCCATAGGAAGTCCAGTCCAGCATGGACTTCACCCTGGCCTGTACCAGGGGTTCGTCGTCGACGATCAGCAGACGGATCATAGAGTTCCTCCTTTTTCTGTCACAGTGCCCTGCGGGAAACCATCTGGAGAAATTGTGCGGCTTTTGCGCGCAGCGGCATCTGAAAATATCACATGTTTACTGTAGAATTTTACATGAAATGCAGAGAAAATGCAAGGAAATGATAATATTTTATATGTTTTGTGTAAAATTGAACATTTTCATTTCCTGGGAAAGTGAGTATACTAACAGCGTGCTGTTTCAAAGATAAGGAGGCAAAAGAGAATGAATACTATGAATGTGCTGCTTTCCACACAGGAAGATGCAGTAAAATTTGTGCGTACCGTTTCCAAATACCCTTTTGACGTGGATCTCAGCGAAGGAAGCAATATTATAGATGCAAAGTCCATTCTGGGTGTATTGAGCGTTGCAGTGGGCCGCATGATGCAGTTGAAAATACACACAGAGAATCCGGAAGAACTCTGCAGTGAATTGCAGACTTACCTGGCTTAAGAATAACAGCAGACAGCACGGCGGTTGCAGCAGAGGTGCAGGACACCTGCGGCCGCTGTTTTTTTATGCTCTCTGCCGGAGTGTGTTTCGGAAAAAGCCGGAACGGTCGGCTGAACTGCGAGGATTATTTCGAAAATTCAGGAATAAGTAAATTCTTTATATTTTCAAACTCTTTACAGATTTCACAGAATAAATTACAATAAAGGAAAAAGAAAAACGTAGAGTCTGTGGACATCCGGACCAGTGCGAAATGATTTTCGGTGGCGGGACTGTTACAGAGATTCGGCAGTTCGGTCTTCTGCAAAGGGAAGGTCACGGGAGAAAAATACGACTGAACGGCAGCAAAAAGGAACACAGGAGGAAGAGCAATGAAGTTAGAAGAGAAGAAAGACAGGGCGGGGCTGTGGCTGGAGGAGAATGGCAGCTACGGGTTCAGCGATGGCAGCAGGATCTGGATTTCCGGAAAAAGAAATGTGCCGACAGTCGACGGAGAGCTCCCGGAGGAAAAAGCGGAAAGAAAAGACATGACCGGATCTGAAGCGCGGACAACACTTTCTCTGGCCTATCGGCTGGGAGAGTGCGTGACGCTGACGCGTACGGTAGAATTCCGGCCGGAGACAGACAGCTTTACAGTGTTGGATGAGAGGGGATCTGCCTGGGGAGAAAGGACCGTCACGGAAACACTGTATTCTCCGTATCCGATCCGGATGACGGATGGTAATGCGGTGATCGACGCAGACGGGATGTGTGCGGAGATACTGATCAGAAATCAGGAGAATCTGCGGGTAGAACGGCCGCAGCAGAGCGGCGCCGGGACAGTGGATCACGGTTATTGCCTGAAGTGGGAGATCGCAGGCGGAAGAACGTATACCTGCTGTCAGATCGAACTGAAAAAGAATGAGAAGATAAGAGGATAAGAAGTTAAAAGATAAAAAACGTCCATTCAGAGAATGATGAACGGACATGGAAAAAGCATCGGAGAAATTCCGACGGAGTTCTGGGGCTCTGCCGGAATTTCTCCGATGCGTTTTTGGTATCCTGTCTATCGCCGGAGCTTATGAAGGATCTCTTCGAAACATACACCGTCGGTCAACGGCGTATCGAAAGATTCTGTGATTAGAATACATTCGCTGATGAAATCCGCGGCTTTGCGGACAGACATCCCGAGGGATACGCCGTTGACGGCGTCCGCCGCCAGGATGGAGGAGAAGATATCGCCGGTGCCGCAGCGCTCCGTTCCCACCCGTCGGGAACGTATGATCTGCGGAGTCTGTCCTTTTTCTGCAAGTACATTCCCCAGTTCCTGTCCCATCGGGATTCCCGATATGACAACTTTCTGCGCACCCATCGCTGTAAGGCGCCCGGCGAGGGTGAAGAGTTCTTCTTCCGTCCAGCCCTCTGACCGGTAGGGTGTGGAGGTGAGAATGCATGCTTCCGTCAGGTTCGGCGTCAGAATATCCGCTTCCGCGGCAAGCTGCCGCATGGCCGCCTGCATGTGTTCATCGTACAGTGCGTAGGGGGTGCCGTTGTCGCCCATCACCGGATCCACGAGGACAAGCGTCCGGTCCGATCGGAACGAACGGATAAAATCCTGGACGACAGAAATCTGCCGGTGGGAGCCGAGAAATCCGATCTGGATCCCGTCAAATGTCAGATTCAGTTTTTTCCATTCCGCGATATACGCGGGCATCTTTTCCGTGTAATCTTCAAAATAAAAGGAAGGGAATGCAGTGTGATTGGAAAAAATGGAGGTCGGAACAGGACAGCACTGAACGCCGAGCTGGGAGATGACAGGGATGGAAACGGTCAGTGAGCATCGGCCGAATCCTGTGAAGTCATTGATGACAGCCAGACGTTTCTGGCGTTTTCTGGTATCACACATAAAGAATGTTCTCTCTTTCCTTTGCGTCTGACTGCCGGCCACGCGTGGCCGGCAGTCCCGGTTCTGAGTTATTTATTCCGCTGGCCGGAATATTTCTCTTCGCAGTATTTGCAGCGGTAAATTTCGTGTTCCGGATCTGCGAGAATGAAAACATGATCCAGACTCGTCTCGGTGGAAGTGATGCAGCGGGGATTTTTACATTTGATCACGTTCACGATCTGTTTCGGGAGAGATAATTCTCTTTTTTCCGTGATGTTTCCGTCTTTGATGATGTTCACGGTGATGTTGTGATCGATAAAACCGACAATGTCGAGATCCAGGTTGTCGATCGGGCATTCTACCTTAATAATGTCTTTTTTCCCCAATTTGTTGCTGCGGGCGTTCTTAATGATAGCGACGGTGCAGTCAAGCTTGTCCAGTTTGAGGTCACGGTAGATGGTCATAGCTTTTCCAGCCTTAATGTGATCGAGCACAAAGCCTTCTTCGATTCGTCCAACATTTAACATTTTTCTTCCTCCTTACTCTACTTCGATTCCGAGAAGTGTCAGAATCAGTGCCATACGGGCATATACGCCATACTGTGCCTGCTTGAAATAAGCGGCGCGGGGGTCTTTGTCCACTTCGACAGAGATCTCATTGACACGGGGAAGCGGATGGAGTACCAGCATATCAGGGTCGGCAAGATCCATTTTGGCTTTGTCCAGGATGTAGAAGTCTTTCATACGGACATAATCTTCTTCGTTGAAGAAACGTTCCTTCTGGACACGGGTCATATAAAGAAGATCAAGATTCGGCAGTGCGTCTTCCAGCTTTGTGACTTCTTTAAAGTCTACATGGTTTGCTTTCAGGACATCGTTGCGAATGTAGTCCGGAACGCGCAGTTCATCCGGTGAGATCAGGATAAAGCGGATGTTATCGTAGCGCACCAGCGCGCTGATCAGGGAGTGAACGGTACGGCCGAACTTCAGGTCTCCGCACAGTCCGATGGTCAGGTGATCCAGCCGTCCTTTCAGTGACCGGATCGTCAGCAGATCCGTCAGAGTCTGCGTCGGATGCTGGTGTCCTCCGTCTCCGGCATTGATCACCGGAATCGTGGAAAACATTGACGCGACCAGCGGAGCGCCCTCCTTCGGGTGACGCATCGCGCAGATATCGGCGTAGCAGGACACGATCCGGATGGTATCGGAAACACTTTCCCCTTTGGCCGCGGAGCTGTTGTCGGCGGAAGCGAAGCCGAGACATTTGCCTCCCAGCCGGATCATCGCAGATTCAAAGCTCAAACGGGTACGGGTACTCGGCTCATAGAACAGAGTGGCCAGGATTTTGCCATCACAGGCGTGCGCATACTTCTTTGGATTCTGCTCGATATCATTGGCAAGATTCATCAACTTTTCCAGTTCTTCGACGGAAAAATCCAAAGGACTCATTAAATGTCGCATAAGTGACCTCCTTCATGGTTTCATATTCTTTTTTTCTGTGTTCCACCATATCACAAAAAGAATGGAAATGCAAGAAGTGGAAGGGGGTTCTTTGATAAATCT
>DXEK01000103.1 GCA_019115005.1 Candidatus Fusicatenibacter merdavium
GAAATTTTTGGTCAAATATTCTATAATTAGAACATGAACTTTAGAGTTTTTAGTGAAATTATCTTATTCTAATCTAAGGAGGAAACGGCTATGGTTCAATTAATTGTAGGAAAAAAGGGAAAAGGCAAGACCAAACAGCTTTTGGACAAAGTAAACGCAGAGATCAAAACAGCGAGCGGAAGTATCGTTTACATTGACAAAAGTTCCAAACACATGTATGAGCTGAACAATAAGATCCGTCTGATCGACGCATCGACCTATCCGCTGAAAAACAGCGACGAGTTTATCGGATTCATCTGCGGGATCATTTCCCAGGATCATGATATCGAGCAGATGTATCTCGACAGTTTCCTGAAAGTATCCAAACTGGAAGGAAAAGATATCACAGAGTGTATTGACCAGCTTGAGAATATCTGCAAGCTTTATGACATCACCTTTGTCCTCAGCGTTTCCTTGGATAAAGAAGAGTTGCCGGAGAGTGTACAGGATAAGATTATTATTGCCTTATAAGAAAGATTGTACTATAATAACTACATAGTGACATGTGAAGGACGGGGCTTTGCAGCGCCGTCCTTCTCACTTTACTTTCTTATGACAGCAATGGAAGGAGAAAATCCGTGGCAGCGAGAAAACACCAAACACAGAAAAAACGCCGGGAAGGCGCACGCCCACACAAGATTCATCTGAACATTGGCACGGTAATCTTTCTGGCGGCTTTTGTCTATCTGATCCTCAGACTCTTTTTATATTTCACGGAAACACACATCACTTCTTATCAGGTTGTTTCCGGCCCATTGTCCAGCAACGAAACATATACAGCCATTGCGCTGCGCGAAGAAAGCGTCGTCTATGCAGAGACAGACGGATACATTCATTACTATACGACCGATGTATCGAAGGTCGGAAAAAACAGTCCCGTCTGCAGCATCGGAAACTCGGAGAAAGTCAGTGTTCTGACAGAGACGACTGCGGAGCAGAAAGCGGATGCGCGGAAAATACTGTCTGAATATGCGGCCTCCTACAGTGCGGATCGTTTTTCCGAATTAAACGGTACCCGCAGCGCTCTGGAAAACGTGCTGCGGGGGGATTCGTCCCAGGCTCTGGAGGATGCCGGGGCGATGCTGGCACAGGAAGACGGCGTTGTCGTATATACGACAGACGGGTATGAGGGATATACGACGGAAGACGTTACGGAAGACTGGTTTGACGTAAATTCCTACAGCGGTCAGGCTCATCTGTCCTCCGATCAGGTAAACGCAGGCGACCCGGTCTACCGTCTGGTGACCAGTGAAGAATGGACGCTGGTGATCCCTGTCACAGACCGGCAGTTTGCAAAACTGTCAACGATGACGAGTATAAAGGTAAAATTCCTGAAGGATGGACAGACACAGAACGGGACAATCGAGACGCGGCAGATCCAGGGAAAGAATTACGCGTTTGTCACGCTCCAGAACGGTATGGCCCGTTACGCGCAGGATCGCTTTCTGAACATAGAGCTGGTGACGAACATTCAGAGCGGTCTCAAGATCCCGAACACCGCGATCACGAAAAAGGAGTTTTATCAGATCCCTACCGCTTACCGTACAGCCGGTGGGGACAGCAGTTCTTACGGCGTACTCCGGGAAGTGCTGAAAGACGACGGCACGATGACGACAGAATTTGTCTCCGTCACTTTTTACACGGATCCGGAGGAACAGCTGGCGGATGGGGAGACCCGTTCGTATTATTATGTGGATCCGTCGCAGCTGGAGGCCGGCGACGTCCTGGTAGCGCAGGATTCCCAGACAAAGTTTACCGTGCGCGACACCGTAAGCCTGAAAGGGGTTTACCGCCTGAACGTGGGATATGCCGTATTCTGCCCGATCAATGTCTTGGATCAGAACGATGAGTTTACGATTATCGCGAGCGGGACGTCTTACGGTGTCAGCCAATACGACTATATCGCGGCGGATGCATCGGCAGTGGTGGAAAATCAGATTATGAATTAAGTGCCGGATGGAGGAGAAAAATCATGTTACAAGAGCAGTATGAAGAGGTGCAAAAAAAGATAGAAGCAGCATGTCACAGATGCGGCAGAGACCGGAGTGAGGTGACGCTGATCGCAGTCAGCAAGACGAAGCCGTTGGAAATGCTTCAGGAAATCTATGATCTCGGAGAGAGAAATTTCGGAGAGAACAAAGTACAGGAGCTGACCGGAAAATATGAGGCGATGCCGAAGGATATACACTGGCATATGATCGGGCATCTTCAGAGAAATAAAGTGAAGTACATCATTGACAAGGTGGAACTGATTCATTCGGTGGATTCTCTGCGCCTTGCAAAGACGATCAGCGAGGAGGCGGAAAAGCACGGGTGTACAGCCCATATTCTTCTGGAAGTCAATGTGGCCGGAGAAGAGAGTAAATTTGGGATGACCGTGGAGGAAGCGCCGGGGCTGGCGGAAGAGATCGCCCTTCTCCCGAATATACGGATCGACGGATTGATGACGATCGCTCCATTTGTGGAGGAGCCGGAGGAAAACCGGCCTGTTTTTCGAAAATTAAAGAAATTAAGTGTTGACATCAAGGCAAAAAACATTAATAATGTAACTATGGCCGTCCTGAGCATGGGAATGACCAATGATTACGAGATCGCGATCGAGGAGGGCGCCACGATGGTTCGTGTCGGCACTGCTATTTTCGGCGAGCGTAATTATGGAAAAACAAATTAGGAGAGTATAACGATGAGTGTATTGGAAAAGTTACTTGATGCGATCAAGATGAACGATGATTACGATGATGACGACGATTTCTTTGATGAAGAGGATGAAATAGAAGAAGAGAAACCGAAGAGAAGATTTTTCGGACGCAAGCTGGAGGAAGACGAAGAAGAGGAAGAAGAACAGCAGACGCGTACCAGCCGGAGAGCGGCTTCCGGCCGTACGGCGGCAGCGTCCTCGACATCTGCTGCGACGAAGATGCCGAACCGCACGAGATCGCAGACCCAGCAGACGGAAGCTTCCCCGAAGGTTACTCCGATGCGGAAGAGACAGAATATGGAAGTCTGTGTGATCAAGCCGGCTTCCATGGAAGATACCAGAGAGATTGCCGATACTCTGCTTGCAGGATGTACGGTGATTCTGAATCTGGAAGGAATTGATGTGGAAGTCGCACAGCGGATCATTGATTTCTGCTGCGGTTCTTCTTATTGTCTGAACGGCGGACTGCAGAAGGTGTCCGGATATATCTTTATCCTGACTCCGTCTAGCGTAGAGATCTCCGGCGATATTCAGGATCTGTTGAACGGCGCCTTTGATATCCCGAGCATCAGAACAGATTTCTGATCCGATGGCCGGCAGCTGTGCCTGCCGGTTGGTAGATTACTGACAGGAGGAACCATGACGTGAAGTCATTATTGGTGAAGCAAGAAAGGCCGGGCGAGTCATTTTCCTATGAGATTGTCTGGAAAGAGAGCTTTTCTGATCTCGGAACGGAAGTGAAGAAACTTCAGCTTCCGGCAAAAAAAGCGTGCATTGTCACGGACAGTACGGTTGCGGAACTGTATCTGGAGCCGGTGAGACGGGAACTGGAACCGTTGTTTGAAAAGGTGACGGTGTTCGTTTTTCCGGCGGGGGAAGAACATAAAAATCTGAAGACTGTTCAAAAACTGTATACTCATCTGATAGAAGAAAAATTTGAACGCAAGGATATATTGTTTGCACTTGGCGGCGGCGTGACCGGCGATCTGACCGGTTACGGTGCTGCCACTTATCTGCGCGGTATTGACTTTGTCCAGGTACCTACTACGCTTCTGGCTCAGGTAGATTCCAGCATCG
>DXEK01000104.1 GCA_019115005.1 Candidatus Fusicatenibacter merdavium
GTGGCCATATGCCGGGAACTGTTAAATCAGAGCTCCTTCCAGATGCTGACAGATTACACAAATGTGATGGTCAAGAAAAAGTTTGTGAGATACAGCATTTACCTCTTGACAAAAGTCACTTCATAACAGTGTGTTAACAATAATAATTGTTATAAAAAATAAACTAATCAATATCAGTAGAATGATAAGAAGTGCTGATTGATCCATATTCTTATATCCTTTAGCTTTAATAAAGCTCCTTTGGGTGATAATGTTTATGTCTTAAGTCATAAACATTATCACTTAAAGGGGCTAAAATATTTTAAATTGTACTAATAAGAATTACAGTTCGCAGTTATTTACGGTCCGCGGGAACGGGATGACGTCTCGGATGTTGCCCATTCCGGTCAGATACATTACACAGCGCTCAAAGCCCAGACCGAAGCCGGAATGGCGTGTGGAGCCGTATTTTCTCAGGTCCAGATAGAAGCCGTAATCTTCCTCTTTCAGGCCAAGTTCCTGCATTCTCCGGACCAGTTTGTCGTAATCGTCCTCACGCTGGCTTCCACCGATGATCTCGCCGATCCCGGGAACCAGACAGTCCATGGCGGCAACGGTTTTGTTGTCGTCGTTCATCTTCATATAAAATGCTTTGATTTCCTTCGGATAGTCGGTCACGAAGACAGGGCGCTTGAAGATCTGTTCGGTCAGATAACGTTCATGCTCTGTCTGGAGATCGCATCCCCAGGATACTTTATACTCAAATTTATCGTTGTTCTTCTCCAGAAGTTCAATGGCTTCTGTATAAGTGACGTGGCCGAAATCGGAGTTTGCCACATGGTTCAGACGTTCCAGCAGGCCTTTGTCCACAAAGGAGTTGAAGAAGTTCATTTCTTCCGGCGCATGTTCCAGAACATAACGGATCACGTATTTCAGCATTGCTTCCGCCAGATCCATATCATCCTGCAGATCTGCAAAGGCCATTTCCGGCTCGATCATCCAGAACTCTGCGGCATGGCGGGTGGTATTGGAGTTTTCCGCACGGAAGGTCGGTCCGAAGGTGTAAATATTGCGGAAAGCCTGCGCAAAGGTCTCGCCGTTTAACTGGCCGCTGACGGTCAGGCTGGTTTTTTTGTTGAAGAAATCTTTGGTAAAGTCTACAGAACCGTCCGGGTTTTTCGGCACATTTTCAAGGTCAAGGGTTGTGACCTGGAACATTTCTCCGGCTCCCTCGCAGTCACTTCCTGTGATCAGCGGTGTGTTTACATATACGAATCCTCTCTCCTGGAAGAACTGATGGATCGCATAAGCGCACAGAGAGCGTACGCGGAACACTGCCTGGAAGGTGTTGGTGCGCGGACGAAGGTGTGAGATCGTGCGCAGAAATTCCATGGAATGACGTTTTTTCTGCAGCGGGTAGTCCGGAGCGGAAGCGCCTTCCAGAGTCACTTCGTCGGCCTGAATCTCAAACGGCTGCTTGGCGTTTGGCGTCGCTACCAGGGTTCCTTTGACAATCACGGCTGCGCCGACGTTTAGTTTTGAGACTTCATCGAAGTTGTCCATCTTGTCATTGTATACAATCTGAAGCGTTTCAAAATAGCTGCCGTCATGGAGGACAATGAAACCAAAGGTTTTAGAACCGCGCACGCTGCGCACCCATCCTCCGACGGTGACTTCCTTGTCCAGAAAAGCTTCACGGTTTTTGTAAATTTCTCTTACAGTTGTAAGTTCCATAATTATTTTCTCCCGTTTCTTCTGAATTTTAATGCACCGAATCCGCAGTTTCCCGCCGGATGCAGCCGGTCAGATGTGCTGTGAATCTGGTTTTCGGTGTATTTCATATGATAACCATTTTACCACCTTTTCTACGGTTCGAAAAGACCTAAAATTTTGAAACGAAAGGACTGCGGATGCAGTTCAGCCAGGTCTGCGCATTCACTGCGCAGACCGTATGAAAACATAGTGCCTGTGGGCATCCAGCCCATCGTGAAGCGATTCTCAATGGCTGGATGCCGGTTACAGTTCAGCTGGCCGACTTGTTATAGGATCACAGGCGAAAGATTTTTGAGGTGTTTTCTGGTGACACAGACCTGGGAATGGGGTATAATGGACAATAATGCTTTTCCGGACGGCGGGAGCCGTTGTGCGGTGGAAACGGCAAAGAGATGCCGGGCGTCTGTGGAAAGACGAGAAACGGTGTGTCTGTAAGATGTATGGCTGTAAAAGTTTTTAAAATATCAGGGATTTTATGCAGCGGTTCAAAAAGGAGGAGGCTGCAAATCTATGGAAAAAAGGGAGGCGGAAGGATTGCGTTTTTTTCATGTGGCGGATGTGCATCTGGGGATGGAGCCGGATCTTGGCTGTCCCTGGAGTAAGAGGCGCCAGGAGGAGATCTGGGAGAGTTTTCGCAGACTGGTTGACAGAGTGCGGGAGGAAAAGCCGGAGATGCTTCTGATCGCGGGGGATCTGTTTCACCGGCAGCCTCTTCTGCGGGAATTGAAGGAACTGAAAGCGTTGTTTGAGTCTGTGCCGGACACACAGGTGGTTCTGATTGCCGGAAACCACGATTATCTGAAACGGGACAGTTATTATCTTTCTTTTTCCTGGCCGGAGAATGTGACGGGGTTGTTTGGGCAGTCCTGTGAGCGGGTGGATTTTCCCAGTTATTCGCTGGCGGTTTATGGCTGCAGTTATTATAGCCGGGAAGTCACGGAAAATCTGTACGGGGACGTGCATCCGTCGGGGGCGATGAGGTACCATATCCTTCTGGCTCATGGCGGGGATGACCGACATAGTCCCTGGAAGAAGGAGGAGATGGCTGCGGCCGGATTTGATTATATTGCCTGCGGGCATATTCATAAACCTGAGATCCTGGTTCCGGACCGGATGGCTTACGCGGGAGCGCTGGAACCGACGACAATGAACCAGACCGGGGAGCATGGATATATTGACGGAGTGATTGACGCGAAAGGTGTGAGGATTTCTTTTGTGCCGTTTGCGGTCTGTGAATATGTGGAATTGACGCTCCCGGTAGATGAGGATACAACCCAGTTTTCCCTGGAACAGGATCTGACGGCAGAGATCGCGCGGCGGGGGCCGGCGAATATTTACCGGGTGACACTGGAAGGACTTCGCAGCGAGAATCTGGAATTTTCCCTGAAGCGTCTTCGGGAGACAGGAAATGTGGTGGAGGTCACTGACCGGACGCGCCCGGCATTTCGGCTGGAGCAGCTGAAGCGGGAATATGCAGGCAGCCTGATCGGCGAGTATGTCGGATATTTCGAAAATGCCGGAAGTGCATTGGAACAGAAGGCATTGTATTATGGGTTGGAAGCCTTGTTGGATGCGAGAAGGGAGTAAGGCTGAAAAAGAAGCAGGCGCCGCTGTGTGCCGGCGGCATACGGTCTGCACCGGCGAAAATGAAGTGTAAGAACTGACGCGGGGTCAGACATCCCACAGAGGAGGAATAGATGAGACTGAAAAAACTGAGCCTCAGTAATTTCGGAAGGTTTCGAGGGGAAACGCTGGAACTGAAGGACGGAATCAATGTGATCTACGGAGAAAACGAGAGTGGAAAATCTACAATCCACACGTTTATCCGAAGTATGTTGTTTGGAATGAAACGCGGCCGGGGACGGGCGGCGGGAAACGACGAGTACAGCCGTTATGAGCCTTGGGAAAATTCGTCCTGGTATCAGGGACGCCTGGAATTTTCCAGTGGAGACAAGGAGTTCCGGCTGACCAGAAATTTTGCCAGCAGAGAGAAGAGCGAGGAGTTGGTCTGCCTGACGGATGGGGAAGTGCTGTCTGTAGAAGACGGGGATCTCTCGATGCTGCTTGCCGGGATCAGCGAGAATGTTTATGAGAATACCGTGTCCGTAGGACAGCTGAAAGCGAGAACCGGGGATGCACTGGCCCAGGAGCTTCGCAATTATATGGCCAATTATCAGGGGAGCAGTGACGGCAGCCTGAATGTGGCGGAGGCTCTGGCGTCCCTGAAGAAGAAACGGAAGGAACTGGAACAGGAAATCGAGCAGCAGCAGAAGACCGGGGAGGAAGAAAAGCAGCAGCTATACAGCCGACTCTCTTATGTGGAGCAGGACTGCCGGGAGGCGAAGGAAAAACTGGAATCGGCAGAGGCGGAGCGAAAATATGAAATGTTCGACCGGGAGATTTCTCCGCAGGAGGTCAGAAAGCAAAAAGAGCGGTTCCTGAATAAAAGAAAGTGGGGGGTTGCATGTGGGGTGGTCGCCGTGTTTCTGACGATTCTCTGTGTCATGCAGTTTTTCCGTGTCTCATCTCTGTTTAACCGGCTGGCGCTGGGAGCGGCAGTTTTTGCTCTGTTTTTTATCATTTACTGGATGGTGCGCCATACCAGGGAGGATGATCCGGATATCGAGGAACCGGAGCAGCAGAAGATCCGGAAAATGAACTGGAATGTGGAATATCTGGAGAGAGAAGTGCGTCAGAAGGAGGTTCAGTATCAAAACCTGCGGGAGGAGTATGAGGAATTCTGTGCTTCCCTGACGATACCGAAGGAAAAGCAGGAAAACGTGGCGGCAGTGACACTGGCGATGGAGACCATCGAGAAAATTTCCAGGCAGCAGCAGAGCCGGGTGGGGATCCGGCTGCGGCAGAGCGTATCGGAGATCCTGTCGGAACTGACGGATGGAAAATATCGCCAGATTTCCATGGACGATGATCTGAAGATCGGACTTCACTCGGAAAATTATTATGTCCCTTTGGAAAAAACCAGCCGCGGAACCATGGAGCAGGTGTATTTTGCCCTGCGCATGGCGGTGATGGACATTCTGTGCAGCGAGGAGGAAATGCCGGTGCTGCTGGATGAGACTTTTGCAATGTATGACGAATACCGCCTCGAGCGGGCGCTGACCTGGCTGGCGAAAAAGAAAGGGCAGGTTGTGATCTTTACCTGCCAGAAGCGTGAGGAGCAGACGCTGGATCGACTGGGAATTCCATATCACAAAGTGGATCTGTCCTGAAATCTGTGATATTTATACAGCAGTCCGGAGAGCAGACACAGTAGAAAAAAGTTTGGAAATAAGTTTCCGAATCTGCGGTGATTGACGCAGTAAATATGTAAGGATAAGGAAGAAGTAAATATGTTAAAAATAGGAAGTCACCTTTCCTCATCGAAAGGTTATCTGCATATGGGAAAGGAAGCCGTGTCGATCGGCGCGAATACCTTTCAGTTTTTTACGAGAAATCCAAGAGGAAGTAAGGCGAAGGAGATCAACCCGGAGGATGTGAGCGCGTTTCGTGCGTTCGCAGCGGAACACGGGATCGATGTGATCCTGGCTCATGCGCCGTATACGCTGAACGCATGCTCCAAAGATCCTCATACCCGGGAATTTGCACTGATGACTATGGAGGACGATCTGCGCCGTATGGAATATACACCGGGAAATCTCTACAATTTTCATCCGGGCAGTCATACGGGACAGGGCAGTGAGGAAGGGATCCGTCTGATCGCGGAGACGCTGAACAAGATCCTGAAACCGGAACAGACAACGACAGTGCTGCTGGAGACAATGGCAGGAAAAGGAACGGAAGTCGGAAGGAGTTTTGAGGAACTGGCTGCGATCCTGGAACGGGTGGAGCTTTCGGATCATATGGGGGTCTGCCTGGACACCTGTCATGTGTATGACGCCGGTTATGATATTGTGCGGGATCTGGACGGTGTGCTGGAACATTTTGACCGTGTGGTCGGGATGAAAAGGCTGAAAGCGATTCATATCAATGACAGCAAGAATCCTTTTGCCAGCCATAAGGACCGCCATGAAAAGATCGGAGAGGGATCGCTCGGCCTGGAAACTTTTGTGAATGTGATCAATCATCCGGCGCTGCGGGATCTTCCGTTTTATCTGGAGACGCCCAATGAACTGGACGGATATGCACGGGAGATCGCGATGCTGCGGGAGCGCGTGAAGGAATTATAAGGAACGAGGAAACGACAGGAATCGTCTGAAAACCGTATGGGATCATAGGAAAGAAACGTGCAGACAGTACAGAGTCGGATGAGAAAAGAACTGGAAAAGATATGGATAAGAAAAATTGTGTAAATGGTATAGAATCGAAGAAAAAGAGAACCGGGAAAAATATGAAAGCAGATAAGAACAGGATAGGACACCACAGGGATTCGGATGAGAAGAAAATTCCGAAAGGAGGAAAATCGGACAGGAAAAAAAGCGCGGACGGTTTGCAGGACGGCAGAAGAAAGAATACACAGAAACGTTCTGTAGAAAGAAACGGTTTCCGTAAAGATGCTCAGAAGCCGGAAGCGGGGAAGCGGCAGCGGACAGATGGCGGACGGATCAGCGGGAAAGGAACCGCCGGGGAGAAGATCTGCCCGGCGATGAAAAAATGCGGCGGATGTTCGCTTTTAAAGATGTCGTATGCGGAGCAGTTGAAACAGAAAGAAGATTTCGTGCGGAAGGAACTGAAAGGGATCATAAAACCGGAGCCGATCATCGGGATGGAGGATCCGTGGCATTACCGGAACAAGGTTCACGCCTCCTTTGCCAGAAAAAAGGACGGGAGTATTGTCTCCGGAATTTATGAGGAAGGAACCCATCGTCTGGTCCCGGTGGAGGATTGTCTGATTCAGGATGAGAGGGCAAATCGGATCGTCCGGGACCTGTGTGGACTGTTTGAGAGCTTCAAGATCAAAATCTATAATGAAGATACCGGATACGGTCTGGTTCGCCATGTGCTGATCCGTACCGGCCATGCTTCCGGGGAAGTGATGGTGGTATTGGTCTGTGTCTCTCCGGTTTTTCCGTCGAAAAGAAATTTTGTCGACGCACTGCGGAAGCTTCATCCGGAAGTGACCACAGTGGTTCTGAATGTGAACGACCGAAGGACGAGCATGGTTCTCGGGAAAAGAGACATTGTGCTGTACGGCAAAGGACATATTGAAGATCAGCTGTGCGGATGTACTTTTGCGGTATCGCCGCAGTCTTTCTATCAGGTTAATCCGGTTCAGACAGAGATCCTGTACCGCAAGGCCATCGAATTTGCGGGACTTGGCGGAACGCAGCGGGTGCTGGACGCTTACTGCGGAACCGGAACGATCGGCCTGATCGCAGCGGAATCTGCCAGGGAAGTGGTCGGCGTGGAACTGAATCCGGACGCGGTGAAGAATGCGGTGTCCAATGCCAGACGGAACAACAGAAAAAATATCCGTTTTGTGCAGGAAGACGCCGGAGAGTTTATGCAGAAAATGGCAGCTGAGCGGGAAACGGTGGATGTGGTCCTGATGGATCCGCCGCGGGCAGGAAGCGATGAGGCGTTTCTGTCCAGCCTGGTGACGCTGGCTCCGGAACGGGTGATCTATATTTCCTGTAATCCGGTGACGCTGGCCCGGGATCTCCGGTATCTGGGAAAGCATGGATATCGGGTTCGGAAGGCAGTTCCGGTGGATATGTTTCCGTGGACGGCGTCGGAACATGTGGAGACGGTGGCGCTGCTTTCCAGGAAACATCCTCAGTAACGAATGACAAATCTTATATCATTTTTGGATTTACACAAAACTTGAAGCAGCTTGGCTGCCGGCTGCCATAGATCAGCCGGCAGCGCGTTGTATTCCGGGCTGTCTTGATGAGAAAACGAGGAGTGTCTGAAATGCTGCGGATTTTATATTGTGACGATGAACCGGCCCAGGAGATTTACCTGCAGAGAGCCGTTCAGAAATGGGAAGAGACAAGCAGGGAGACGATTCGTCTTCAGACCTTCCGGAGTGCGGAGGAGGTTCTGTTTGAACTGGATTAGACGGTCCCCTACGATTTGCTTTTACTGGATATTCAGATGAAACAGATGAACGGCATGGAACTGGCCCGCGAGATCCGTAAGAGAGATCGGAATGTTGCCGTCGCTTTTCTGACGAATGATCATGGGCTTGATTATAGGATCGGTCAGGATGTCCGGATCTATCAGATGGCAGACATGCTGCTTCAGAGAACAAAGGAAAATATCCGCAAGCTGGACCCGCTGGAGTGGGGGAGAGCCATGGGAAAAACAGGTGTGAAAAATATTTCCCTCGGAACACTTCTGTCATTTCTTTCATACGCATATGTGGCAGTATGCGCCCGGGCGGGCATTTTTCCGGTTGGCAATGTCCTTCTGTATGCCAGTTCTGTCGAGCGCTTTACCGATGCGGTGCAGCAGTTTCTGAGCGAATACAGTCAGTATTGTTATCGATTTGCATATCTGAAATCCTATGCGGATTTTCTCGGCAGCAGTGATATGCTTTACGACGGCACGCTGCCGGTAGAAAAACGGGACGATGGCGAGTATGAGTTTGAATTGAAAGACGTAAGCTTTTCCTATCCGGGAACGGATCAGAAAGCGCTGGATCATATTAACCTTAAATTCACGGTTGGAAAGCACTACGCACTGGTGGGGCAGAACGGATCGGGAAAGAGCACACTGATCTCCTTGCTCTGCAGGTTGTATGAGCCCACGGAAGGACAGATCCTGCTGAACGGAATGCCCATCGGGCTGTATGACTACCAGGAATACACGGACATTTTTTCCGTTGTCTTTCAGGATTATCAGTTGTTCGCTGCGCCGGTCAGCGAAAATGTAGCCGGCGGGTCGGAAGTGGATCCGGAAAAGCTTCATAAATCTCTGGCGGAGGCAGGAGTCCTGCAGCGGGTGGAACAGATGAAGGAGAAGGAAAATACATGGCTGTATCATGAGATCGAGGACGGCGTCGAACTTTCGGGAGGGGAAGCGCAGAAGCTGGCGATGGCTCGCGCGCTGTATAAAGATGCGCCGTTTGTGATCCTGGATGAACCGACGGCAGCGCTGGATCCGGTGGCGGAAGCGGAGGTTTATGAGACCTTCCACGATATCACAAAGGGAAAAACTGCTGTCTACATTTCTCACCGTATGAGCAGCTGCAGATTCTGTGATGAGATTCTGGTACTGGATCATGGAAAACTCCGCGAGCGGGGAACCCATCAGCAGCTGGTAGAACAACAGGGGATTTATGCAAAGCTGTATGAGACGCAGGCGGAATATTATCGGGAGGAGACGTAAGAGAGTAACTGTTCTGTGGACGAAATGGTTGCAATATTTGAGGTTTTCCATGCAGACCCGTTGTGATAAAATAAAAAGGAAGTATTTTGTCAGAAGTTCATAGGCGGGAGTGTAAGATTATGTACAGTATTTTGCTGGTAGAAGATGAAAAGCTTGAACTGGAAACTCTAAGGGATTATGTGGACTGGAAGAAGCTGGGAATTGGACCTGTTTATACGGCGCGTAACGGGAAAAGAGCGATGGAGTGTATGGAAAAGTATGCACCGGACATTGTGATTACAGATGTTCAGATGCCTGTGATGAATGGAATTCAGTTTGCAAGGCAGCTGATAGAAGAAGGGTATACATCAAAGATAATTTTCCTTACTGGTTATGACGATTTTGAATACATTAAGGCAGCTTTTGAGGTTCATGCGGTGGACTATCTACTGAAACCTTTTATGGTGGAAGATGTTGAGGTCTGTATAGAAAAAGTAAAAAAACAGCTGGAAAAAGAAGAAATAAACTCATGGTCAAAAAAATATGCATTTGGTCAGGCGTTGCAGGCATTTTTGTCAGGAGAAATTACAGCAGATACCATGCGGCAGTATTATGGAGCGTTGATGGAACGAGATGCGTCTCAGATTCGTATTGGGATCGGGGCTGTATACAGCAGATGTTCCGATGATCAGATCAATGCTCTTCGGCAACGGTTTTCAGAGATTTTCTATCTTTACAGGTGGAGAGAGATTTTGGTATTTCTTCTTCGCGAATATGCTGCGCCCAAAGACGCGTCAACCAGAATCTTGAACTTTTTGCAGGAAAAATTCAGGAAAAAGAGCACGTTGGTTTATTTCGAAAAGCAAAGTGAAATAGAACAACTGAAAGAAAGGACGAATCTTCTGTATGGTCTAAGAGATTTTGTGTTTTACCAGAAAACGGGCATCAGTCTTGCTGTGGAAAAACTGACGATTGATTTGAAAGAAATCGAGAACAAAACAGACTGTCATATTCAGCCTGTAAAGATTCGGGAATTATGCAGTGCGCTTGGAGTGGGAGAGCACGAACGTGCGCATGAGATTTGCAGAATGTGTTGTGAGGAAGTTTATGGGTCGCGCAGAAGTGCTGCGGTGCGTGAAATTTACGCTGTATATCTGTATCTGAAAGAGTATCTTGTGGAGGCAGACAGTTCTTTGAAATTATGGATGAAGGAATATCATTCTGTCAGAGAAGAAGATATTTTATATGTGGAAAACTGTGAAGAACTGGAAAACTGGATGGAAGCATATATCGATAAGATTTTAAGTTATTTCAGCAAACAGAAAGAAAATCCCAATTATTACGCGGTTGTGCAGACAAAGACGTATCTTCGTGAACATTATGCGGAAAATATAGATGTGGAAAAACTTTCCAGGGTAGTCGGATTATCTCCTAATTATCTGAGAAGTCTCTTCAAAGAGATGACTGGAAAAACGATTTTAGAGTACAGTGTAGAACTTCGTATGGAAAAAGCGGCGGAGTTGTTGAAGAATAAGTCGTTGAGAGTCAAAGAGGTAAGTGCAGCAGTCGGATATGGAAATGTTTCTTATTTTGGAACCTTGTTTCAGAAAAAATATGGAGTGACACCAAATGAGTATCGTAAAATGGTTTAAAGACTTGAAATTTCAGGGAAAACTGGTGATCGGATATCTGGTTTTAGCATTGATTCCGATGCTTTGTGTCACCTGGTATACATATTTCAATATTCGTTCTATGCTTCTGGAACAGAGTTATGATAATGTCAATAATGAAGTGGAGAAGATGCAGCAAAATTTTTCGATGCTTCTGGAACCATGTCTGACTACGTTGGACATTCTGTATATTGATGCAAGTCTCAGCGGATATCTGTCACAGGATTACAGCAGTGATTCTTATGAAGAAATGTTTTATTATATTGACCAGAGAATAACAGGAATCTGTCTGATCAATCCATCCATTTCCAGAATCCGTTTTTACAGCAGCAATCAGACGCTTCCATCCGATAATTACTATTTTTTTCGGGAAGATGCATTGTCTGAACAGGAAAGAGAGCGGACCAGAAAAGCACAAGGGACAGTAGTGCTTAATGGAACGGAATTACAGGACGGTAAAATGCATCTGTGTCTGGATCGGTTGATGAATGTGTATCCCCAGGGAAAAACGGAAAGTATTCTTTCGCTGGAAATAGAACAGGATCTGATGAGCGATTTTGTGACCGTACAGGATGAAACGGAAGCAGTCTATCTGACAGACAGTGATGGAATGATCTTAGCTGCCTCGTCGCCTGAGAAAATAGGGAAAAATATTGCTCAGTGGATGCCTGATTGGCGGACAGAGGACAAGATTCAGACAGAATTTAAAGAAGGCGGTACGGATAAAATCGGAATTTCCGTGGCATCAGCGTATGATTCGTATATTGTGATGGTCTCGGATAAAGAAGCAACGCTGAAAAATATGAAATCTGTTTCCGGACAGATGATGGCTTTGATTTTTCTTAGTGCGGCGGTTGTAATGGCATCCATTGTTCTGTATAGTAGATGGCTTTCTCATAAAGTTTCGAAAGTGATGTATGCAGCACGGAAACTGGGTGATGGAGAATTCGACTACATATTGGAAGATATGGGAAAAGATGAAATCGGGCAGATCGGAGATGCTTTTAATCTTCTTAACCAGCGGATCCAATGGCTGATCCGCGAGAATTATGAGAAAAAGATCAAGCTGCAGTCGGAAGAATTGAATCTGATGCAGGAACAGATCAATCCGCATTTTCTTTACAATGCCCTGGCAGCAATTTCTGCGCTGGCATTGAGGGAAGGACAGGGGCAGACTGTCAAGTGTGTCAAGTATCTGGCGGATTTTTACAGGATTTCGTTGAATAAGGGAAAACAGGTTCTCTCTATCCGTGAGGAACTGGAACTTCTGAAAAATTATCTGAACATACAGAAGGTTCGGTTTGGTGAAAGTATTCAGGTGGAATATGAAGTGAAAAAGGAACTTCTGACATTGAAGACAATAAAGCTTTTGCTGCAGCCGTTGGTAGAAAATTCGATTCATCATGGAAGAAGAAGCGAGGAAGAGATATTGATGATTCGCGTCAGTATTTTTCTGGAAGGGGATCGGGTTTGCTTTTCTGTGGAGGATAACGGAAATGGAATAAAACAGGAGAAATTGGAAAAGCTGAGAGGACAGCTGGAGCAGTTTGAGGAGGGGTATGGGCTGAAAAACGTTCATAACCGTGTTCGTTTTACATATGGGGAAGGATATGGAGTAAAAATAGACAGTGTTTCCGGGGTGGGAACCAGGGTGCGTGTTTATATTCCGCAGGTATTCTAAATCGAGAAGGCATATGCATGAAAAACAAAAGACATGCATATGCCTTTTCGATTGAAACGATTAGAATCTTTCAATTTTGATAGAAATCGTAAAATCCTGCTATTTACATGAAAAGTCTGCGGAAAATACCATTAAAAAGTGAAAGGTTTTGTAAAAATGCCGGATAGGAATTGTGATAATTGTATATTAAAATGAC
>DXEK01000105.1 GCA_019115005.1 Candidatus Fusicatenibacter merdavium
CCGTGCCCGCGATATTTGTTCCGCAATGACAGACAAATACTCCTATTCTTTGCACTTTCTTTCTCTCCTTACTTTCTGTATTTGCGATATGCGCTTGCCAGCAGCTGCTGCGGCGTCTCGTCGTCCAGAAGCGCGGGAACCTCGTCCGGAGACAGGAAGGTCTCGCCTCTCTGGCGGATCACGCTGAGCCGTACCGCTTCAATGACCTTGGCAGGCTTTACGTCTCTTGGACATCTTTCCACACATGCAAAACAGGAAAGACATTTCCAGATCGATTTGGAATTCATCAGCGCTTCCACATTTCCATTCTGAACGTAGGAGACGAACTGATGAGGACGGATATCCATCTCATTGTATGCCGGGCAGGAAGCCGAACATTTTCCGCATTTCATACATTTTCTCGTGTCAACGCCGCTGATCTCTTTGATCCGCTGCGCCATTTTTTCGTCTGCTTTCATGCCTGCACCTCCTCTTTGATCCCGAGGGCCTCAGCCAGAAGTTCGGTAAAATATGTAACCGGCAGTCCCTGTTTCGTGCCGTTGTTTCTCAGATTATACATGCAGAGCGGACAGGCAGTGATCAGTTCCTCCGCGCCTTTCCAGGAAGCGGAATCCATGATCTGGTCCACCATGTTCGCCGCCATCGGCTTGTCCTTCAGGGAAATATAACCTCCACAGCACTCGTTTCGCATCGGGTAGACCACCGGTTCCGCTCCGATCGCACGAATAAAATCCTCGATGATCGTCGGATTTTCCGGATCGTCAAACTGCATCGTCACACTCGGACGCAGCAGCATACAGCCGTAATATGCGCCGATCTTTCTTCCCTTCAGGGGATTTACCACTTTCTCTTTGATCTTGTCAAAGCCTACCACGTCGCGCAGAACCTCCAGATAATGGAGAACCTTTGTCTCGCCTTCATATGGTTCCTCATCCGACATGTAATTATTGACCTTTGTGCGGATCTCCTCCACATTTGCCATATCATCGTTCACGCGCTTGATCACATGATGACAGGCGGAACAGACAGTCACAAGATCCTGTCCTTTCGCCTTTGCATCCTTCAGAGCGCGGACGCTGGAAAGCTTCGTCGCGATCTCGTCGGAGGCCAGCGGATAGACAGCGCCGCAGCACTGCCATTCCGGGATCTCCTCCAGTTCAAAGCCCAGCACTCTCGCGCACTCACGCGCGTATTTATCCAGATCCTTTGCCTTATTTTTCAGCGTACAGCCCGGAAAATAACTGTAAGTCATGGGATTGCTCCTTTCGTTCAAACGGGTTCATTCTATTATTTATGCTTCCACCTGTGCGATAAAATCTTTCAGTACCGCTGCAGAGTGTTCTACGGCATCCAGTTCTTCCTGCGTCATCGTGACTTTCAGTACTCTGGAGATTCCTTCCACGTTCACTACACAGGGAAGGCTGATCGGTGCGCCCGACATGGATCCAAAGCTGTCATCCAAAACATGGCAAACCGGAAGAACGGTATTCTGATCTTTCAGGATGGACTCAACGATACGCAGAACGGACATGGCGATGCCGTCAAACGTCGCGCCTTTCAGAGAGATAACGTCTGCGCCGGCAGTACGTGCCTTGGTCGCGATCTCGTTTTTCTTGTTTTCCGCTTCTACCGGATCGGCCGGAAGGAAGTGATCTACCGGCTCACCTGCGATATTGACGGTGCTCCATACAGGAACCTGGCTGTCGCCGTGCTCTCCGAGAATATATCCCTGGATATCGCGGATATCCACTTTGCAGTGTCTTGCCAGAAGATAACGAAAACGTGCGGTATCCAGAGAGGTTCCGGTACCAATCACACGGCCGTTCGGAAGTCCGGTCTCTTTCTGGATCAGATACGTATTGACGTCTACCGGGTTGGATACAACGATGATGATCGGATTCTTTGCATATTCCATAATACTTCTCGCGATGGAGCGCGCAACGCCTGTGTTTGTCTTTGCAAGATCCAGACGGGTCTGTCCTTCTTTACGGGGAACACCTGCGGTCACAATGATGATGTCGGCATCCGCACATTCGGAATAACCGCCTTTACGGATCTTTACCTGGCTGTAATACGCGGTTCCGTGGGAGATATCCAGAGCGACACCCTTCGCACGGTCTTCATTTAAGTCGATCAGAACGATCTCGCTGACCTGGGTTTTGAGCATTAATGTGTAGCAAATTGTCTCTCCTACATTACCTGCTCCAATAACGACAATTTTGTTTCCACCTTCTGTTGAACGCATAACAATCCTCCTTGAAATCTTTTACTGTCTGTGTTTCCGCTTCCTGTCGGAGCAGAAACGGTCTGTTCAATGGTATTTATTATAGCATTTTGTTATTTACTTAACAAGCGGAGAGTGCAAATTCCTTGCACTCTCCGCCGAATTTCTACAAAACTGCCAAATTTTCGTTTTATAAAAATTTTCTCATTCGTTTTTTTATCTTTTTAATGACAGTTTTAAGAGTATTTTTTATGCACTTTGCTATGTTTTGTAGATAATTATTTAACACGTTATTTAGCCCTAACCGCCATTATGCACTGGCGTCGTGCTTCCTGTCGTACTCATCCAGCGCCATCTGAACAAGCTCGCCGTCCGGGAGGCAAGGGCGGACCCCATCCGCATATCGCTGTGTCGACTCGCAGCCTTTCCCCAGGACCAGAAGGATCGTTCCGGGCTCCGCCTCCTCCAACGCCATCCGCACTGCCTCCCCTCGGTCATCCACATAAACACAGGCGTGCCTTTTTCTGTGAAAATGGCTCATGATCTCCCTGGCGATCTCTCGAGGATTCTCAGGGCCCGGATCATCCGGCGCCAGATAGATCCTGTCCGCATACCGGTCCGCCACCTGCGCCAGATCCTTTCTCCGGTTATACGCCTTTCCGCCGGGACATCCGAAAATGACAAACACAGGCTGTCCGGGATATTCCATCCGCACAGACTCAAAAAGTTTTTCAAAACTCAGACGGTTGTGCGCATAGTCTACCAGAACCGTCCGTTTCCGATCTCTGCTCTTATACTCTTCCATCCTGCCGCTGACCTTTGCCGTCGAAAGTCCCTTCACAATCATCTGCGGCGGGATATCAATGGAGAAACAAGCGGCAGCAGCAGCCAGAGCATTTTCCGCGTTGAAGATCCCATGCATCGGGATGCATACCTCACCTTCATAACCGGGCATCATCAGCCGAAAGCACAGTCTTCCTTTCTCCATCCGAATCCCGCTTCCCCTTATTTCCGCCTCCTGACAGGTTCCAAACGTAATGACACGCTCCGCACAGGAAGCTGTATCCAGAACTCTCTGCACATGCTCTGCATCCAGATTCACACATACCTTTCTGCAGTGAGAAAACAACTGCAGTTTGGACTGAAAATAGTCTTCAAAATCCTTGTGTTCCAGAGGGCTGATGTGATCTCTGGAAATATTCAGAAACACCCCCGTCTCCATTTTCATGTGGCCGATCCGCTGAAGCTTCAGTGCCTGAGAAGAGACTTCCATCGTCAGATAGGAAACCTTTGCATCCACGGCAGTTCTCAGATATTTCTGGAGTTCCAGAGGCTCCGGGGTCGTCAGCTGCGCCCTCGTGCGGCTGACTCCGTCATAATTTTCGATAGAGCTCAAAAGAGCCGACGGTCTCTGCCCATTCTCCGCCAGCCAGGTATCCACGATCGAACGGATATAATATGCCGTCGTGGTTTTTCCCTTCGTCCCTGTGACGCCGATAATCCGAAGAAAATCCGCAGGATGTTCATAAAAAGTCTCCGCCAGTACTGCCATAGCGCCGCGGATATCCCGCACCAGCAGGCAGGGGATTTCCCGGCCTGCCGCGTATTCCCGCTCACTGACATAGGCCACCGCTCCCCGCAGCACTGCCTCCGACAGATACGTTTCCCGAAACGCCGCTCCTTTGCACAAAAATAGCGTTCCCGGCCGTACCTCTCTGGAAAAGCAGGATATCCGAGACACGGTCCTCTCTGACGCTGTCTCAGAGACCCTGTTTTTCAGCAACCCGGCCGCCTCCAGCACCTTTCCGTATTCTCCAATCGTCCGGATGTTCATCTTACGTAAATTCCTCCCCTGTTTTTCACTCAGCGGACCGTATCTATATTTCTTCCGCAGAACACTTCCAAGACCTCTCCTGCGGAAGAAAAAAACAGTTCCGACTGACCCCTATTATATAGAAATCAGTCGGAACTGTATACCTTCCGGCACAAATAGTAAGAATTGTTTATGTTTTTGTCATTTTTTATTCAGAATATCGATGCCCTTTTGATGCAATTCTGCCGTTTTCTTTCCACCCTTCCATCGATTCGATCCCGGCCGCTTATCCGACGCCAAACTGCCGTTTCATGAGCCTAGACAGACGCAGATACGCCGGGATCAGAAACAGATCCGCCATGATCCACGCCACCGGATTGGCAAAACAAACCGCCTGGAATCCAAGCAAAGGCACAAAGACAAATCCGACGATGGAACGGGCCACCATCTCACACACACCGGCCAGGATCGCCAGTTTGGAATAACCCATTCCCTGGATCGCAAAACGCACCACATTGACAAATACCAGCGGAATATAGAACGCCGAATTTACCAGAAGTACCTGTCTTGCATTCCGGATGATCTCCACCTCGGAACTGTCCACAAAAAGAAGAACAATGTAGTTTCCGAACAGGAAAAGCACCAGGAATGCAATCACGGAATAAACCGCGCCGATCACAGAACTGGAAAGGATTCCGCGGTCCACACGGTCCAGTTTCTTCGCACCCACATTCTGCCCCGCAAACGTCGCCATCGTAGAGCCCAGAGCGTCGAACATGCAGCAGAAAAACTGTGAGATTTTCGACGCGGAAGTCACAGACGCCACCGCAAGGGAACCCAGAGAATTGACGGACGTCTGGAGGATCACACTTCCGATCGCGGTGACAGAATACTGAAGCCCCATGGGGATCCCCATTCCGCACAGCCGCAGGGCAAACCGCTTTTCAAATTTCCAGTCGTCTTTCTCAAAATGGAGGATTTCAAATTTATTCTTCATATAAAAGAGGCAGAGCACACCGGAAACTCCCTGAGAAACCACTGTCGCCACCGCCGTTCCCGCAACGCCCATCGGCATCACAAGAAGAATATCCAGAATAATATTTAACACCGAAGATATCCCGAGAAAGATCAGCGGAGATTTGCTGTCTCCCAGACTCCGGATGATCGCCGAGAGCAGATTATAAAGATAAACCACAGGGATGCCCGCGAAGATCACAAAAATATAACTGTAAGCGCCGTCAATAATATCCGCCGGAGTGTCCATCCATACCAGGATCTGTCGACAGAGAATACAGGTCGCCAGCGTCATAACCGCCGCAAAGATCACAGACAACCAGGCGCTGTTGGTCACGTATCTACGCAGCGCACGGTAATCTCTCGCACCGAACATCTGTGAAACCGGGATCGCAAATCCGTTGCACACGCCCATACAGAAGCCAATGATCATAAAATTGATGGACCCGGTCGAACCTACCGCCGCCAGCGCATTTGCTCCCAGAAAACGTCCGACAATGATCGTGTCCACCATACTGTAAAACTGTTGAAACAGCATACCAAACAACAAGGGAATCGCAAACCCCAGGATCAGCTGGGTCGGCGATCCCGACGTCAGGTCTTTGACTGCCTTGCTTTTTGCCTTTTCCATACTCTATCTCCCCTCATTTCTTCTTTCCGTGATATCCGCGAACAGTTCACAGCATACGCTGTTCACTGTCCATCGCCCGGGAATATAGCCGTATTCCCGGAACTTCATGTATTTTATAACAGACAGTGTTGGGATTCAAGAATTTTTTTCGGGTATCAGATGTACTATCTTGTCTTCTTTTTGTACTATCTTGTTCTCAGGCCGCCGTCAGATCTCTGTAAACTCTTCCGGCCGCTCAGCACAGAGTTCCGAAATTCTGTCGCCGACCGGTCCCTCGCAATCCTCGTCCACCATGATCAACAGCATATCGCTGGCCATCAGACGGGTGGAACCTCTCGGAAGGATCTCCTCCGTTCCACGGCGAACCGACACGATCAGGGCATGTTCCGGCCAGGAAACCTGTGCGATCCTGCGCCCCTCGACGCGAGAACAGTGCATGACCACGTATTCTTTCAACACTTTTCCCTGATTTTCTTTCGGCACCTCGATCCCCTGCCGTTTCAGGATGCGCAGAAGAAGGCTCTCGTAGATCGGCGTCGACCGCAGGAGCTCGGCTGTCACAAACGCTGCGCCGGCCACAAGAGTCAGCGTCTCCAGCTGACTGAGCGAACCGGTCATCTCAAAAATCAGGATGATCCCTGTCAGCGGTGCCCGCACAATGGCGGTAAAGTAACCTGCCATCGCCAGAAGAACAAAATTATTTACATACTCCGGAGGGAGCCCGAAAAGCTCCGAACATCCCATTCCGAAAATCCCTCCGGCCAGTCCGCCAAGCACCAGCAGCGGGAAGAAAATTCCGCCCGGCGCTCCGGAGCCGAAGCTTACTCCGGAGAACAGAAACTTTCCGGCCAGAAGCAGAAGCGCAGCGCCGATCCCCAGCTGGTCCGCCGTGATCTCCGTGATCAGATTTCCGCCGCTGCCCAGCAGCGCTGGCACTGTATAGCCAAGGACGCCTGCCGCCAGAAACGGCAGGAGCAGACGCGTCCTGGAATTGAGAAAAGCTGCTCTCTGATACAGTTCCTGAGATTTCAGCGTGAACCAGTTATAAAACGCTCCGAACACACCCAGCAGCAGTCCCAGAAGCAATACCATCCAGAAGTACTCCATCGGAAGGTCCCCGTAGATCCGAAACTGAAAGACAGGATCCCGCCCGAGAAAGAAGGACGCCAGGCAATCCGCCGTCACCGACGCGGTCATCACAGAGATCAGAACCGACACCGAAAAGTTTTTATGTATCTCTTCCAGGGAGAACAGAACGCCCGCCAGAGGCGCATGGAACGCTGCGGCCAGTCCGGCGCTGGCTCCACAAGTCAGCAGATACTTTTCTTCCGACTTTCCGATGGACACCAGCCGCGCCAGCGCCTTCCCTGCCATAGCGCCAAGCTGAATAGACGGACCCTCCCGCCCGAGAGAAAGGCCGCCCAGCAGACAGAGAAACCCTCCGCAAAACTTGGCCGGCAGTACCTTCCACCAGGTCTGGTCCAATTTTCCGGACATCTCCCCTTCCAGCTGGGGAATACCACTTCCGGAGATCATCGGTTCCCACTCCACAAGTTTTCCGACCGCCAAAGCGATCACGATCAGGACAGCGAACCATCCTGCCATTTTCCAGGGCGACCCGACAGTGGCATCCAACACCGCCGTCAGCCAGACTCCGGCTTTCTGCAGAAGCCACCGGTAAACCGTCACTACCAGTCCTGCGGCAACCCCGACCGCCAGTCCCTCGGCGATCAGCCTCAGAGGAAACAAATGGATCCTGCGGACCGCCTCCGACACACTGTTTTTTCTCTTGTTCACTTTCTCCTCACCTCATTCCGCCGGAAAAGCGAATTTTTTCTCATTATAGTACACTTTATGAGTGCTGTCAAAAAATCAGATTCATCCGTCTTCTCGCCGAGGTCACAAACGAATCGATAACCTGCCAGCCGTCCCGCCAACCGATACAGATCTCATATTCCGCTTCCTCCCCCAACGTGATTTCGATCAATTTTTTCCTCTTTTCCACTGTCAGTACATGAGCTGCGATAATGTCCGGGCAGAAACAACCTCCCAACCCCTCCACACACAGATCCATCAGAAGCGCCAGATTTTTTGCCTCCGCGCGGATAAGCGGCTGTATTCCGGACTTTTTCATAAATTTCCTGGCATACTTTCCCGCGATGTCCTGCTCGTGGCCCAGCAGGAGCGGACAGGCTTCCAACAGCTTATGCTCTCTGCCTTCCTGGATTCGTCGGAAAACCTCCTCCTGTCTCTCACCGTATGTTTCACAGAACAGTTTCTTTCCAATATAAAAGGCCACCCGTTCACGATACAGTGGGGCAACATTCATGCTTGTGTCTCCCACAGAAAAATCCGAGATACCGATATCGATCACCCCTTTTTCCAGTTTCTGTATCAGGTTTTCATTGGTATCCTCCACAATCTTCAGCTCAATTCCGGGGTGTATCTTCCGGAAATCAAGGATCACCGGCGACAGGATAATTCTTCCCCGATTGCTGGTAATGCCAATCTTCAGCAGTCCCTTCTCCTCCCCGTTGATCGCATCAAAAGTATGGCGCATTCTCTGCACCTGTTCCTGGATCGAGCGGGCATACTTCAGAA
>DXEK01000106.1 GCA_019115005.1 Candidatus Fusicatenibacter merdavium
CTGTGGCTGATAGGAAGGCGGAACGGCAGCAATGGGCGAAGGAGAATCTGAAAGGAGTTTCTGTTTACGCGGATGGATCAGAACTTTTGGAGGACAAAAAGATACAGGCAGTACTGATTGCTGTGCCACATTATGCGCATCCCGAACTGGCGATTGCTGCGATGCAGCATAATCTTCATGTGATGTGTGAGAAGCCGGCGGGAGTGTATACGCTTCAGGTTCGAAAAATGAATGAGGAAGCTGCGAAACATCCGGAATTAGTATTCGGTATGATGTTTAATCAGCGCACGAATTTGATTTATCAGAAAATGCGTGAACTGGTTCAAAGCGGGACATACGGAGCTCTGAAGAGAGTGAACTGGATTATTACAGACTGGTATCGCTCGCAGGCATACTATAATTCTAGCGATTGGCGCGCGACTTGGGCAGGGGAAGGCGGCGGTGTGCTTTTGAATCAGTGTCCGCATAATCTTGATCTGCTTCAATGGATCTGTGGAATGCCATGCGTGGTACAAGCACATTGCCATGAAGGAAAGTGGCATCAGATTGAAGTGGAAGACGATGTCAGTGCTTATCTGGAATTTCCAAATGGTGCTACGGGAATCTTTGTGACCTCTACGGGAGATGCACCCGGAACGAACCGTTTTGAGATCGATTTGGAAAAAGGAAAACTGGTATGTGAAAATGGAAAACTGGAAATCTATGAACTGGAAATGAATGAACGGGAATATTGTTATCAGACAACAGAGTTCTTTTCAAAACCTGTATGTTACAAAACTGTCCAACAGGCCGGGCAAGGTGGAAATGAGCATAACCGCGTATTACAGGCTTTTACCGATGCAATTTTAAAGGGGACTCCTCTGATCGCCCGCGGCGAAGAAGGAATCAATGGTCTTATGCTGTCAAATGCAATGCATTTATCTTCGTGGCTTCACCAGCCAATCCGGATGCCTTTAGATGAAGAAAAATTTTTTTATGAGCTTAATCTTAGAAGGAGTCAATCTGCTTTGTATAATAAAAAACAGAATTTATAATATTTTCTATGGGGCCGTCAGCAAAGCTGGCGGCCCCAGCAAACATGGAAAATGCAGTTGATGAAGAAACAGTACCGTTATCATGCAGGCGTCCGGAACATCCGGAATACGCCGGTCTGTTCGATCAGACGGGTAAACACATAGAAGATGATGGAATCGATTGGCCACATGATCAGGTTTTTGATTGCGCGGGCAGGGAGAAGCACCAGGAATCCCTTTCCGTAAAGCATATCCAGCCAGAGCGTGTTCAGGACGACGTTGACTACCAGAATAACGATCAGCTTTGCAAGCAGGACCCGCCAGAGAGTGAGCTTCTTTTTGTAATAGAAGCAGCCGTAGATAAAAGCGGCCAACATGGCATTAAAGGTGAAACCGAAGAAAAAGGCTCCGTCCGGTTTCAGAAGATATTTGACAATATCGAGGATCCCCGCAAACAGACCTCCGGTGACCGGTCCGAATAGATAGTCGACCAGCTGATTGGGAATCGCTGAGAATCCGATTTTGATATAAGGTCCGATACTAATGGAGGCTACGGAGTTAAGAATGATGGCAAGCGCCGCAAACATGGCACATACTGCCAGGGCGGGGACTTTTTTCAGCTCCTGAGAAGAAGAGAGAAAGATATTTTGTTTTTTGTAAGAGTTTAACGGATGTTCAGACATAAAAAAATTACCTCCTTTTTCTGGCTTCTTACTACAATAGGAGATAATCTGTTTTATCTTCTGTTGCAGCGAGATGCGACTTATATACCGCAAGATTACTCTTTTCGTCTTCCCGGCAACTCTCTATCCGGAAAGCACTTGACGCATATAAACCTACTCTGCATTTCTATGTTGCACACATTATAAGCCAGGCTTCCGGAAAAAACAATAAGTATTTTCATGAATCCTGTTTTTTGGGAGATAATAACAAAGAATCAGAAATTTCTTGTATAATCTGCCGAATTTCCGCTTTTTATTTCCGCACTTTGCATTGGCCGGCGCTGCATACCGGCAGGGAAAAACAACAAAGAAAAATCAGATGTACAATTCCTCTGTTCAATGATAAAATGAGACAAGCGACACAAGGAAGAACGGAACTGTAACGCTGCAGTATACTTTGCAGGAAGAAAGAATGGAGCGAATGATGATTGTTTACGAAGAGTTTCATTTTGGCAAGGAAAAGCACATTGCTTTCTATCACCCGGTAGATTTCAGCCTTTTTGCGCATCTGCACAGAAGCTATGAACTGCTGTATCTGAAGCGTGGAAGACTGGAAATCACAGTGGACGGGCGGAGCTTTTCCATGAAAGCGGGCGACCTGGTGTTTGTGCTTCCCTATGAGGTGCATTCTTATCGGGATCTGGGAGGATCTGTCTGCGATGTGGCCGTTTTCTCGCCGGATTATGTACAGGAATTCTACAGCCAGACGGGCAGCCATTTCCTGGAAAATCCGGTATTTCGTATGACAGAGGAACAGATGGAACGTCTGGGAGCGCGGCTGTTTTACGATGATTCCAACTTGTATCTGACAAAAGCGGCACTTTATGAGACGGCGGCGTGTGTTCTGTCTCAGAGCGGGCTGGTTTACCGGGAAGAGGAGAACCGGGATCTGCTGCACAAGATCCTTCTGTTCATTCAGCAGCATTACCGGGAGGATCTGACCCTTCAGGATCTCGCAGACCATCTGGGCTACAGTCGACTCTACCTTTCCAGGTATATCAATCAATCGCTGAAACTTTCTTTTCCGGATCTGATCCATGAGCACAGAATCTGTCAGGCAATTTATCTTCTGGAACACACGGAGATGCCGGTCAGCGAGGTGGCCTATGACTGCGGGTACAGAAGCCTGCGAAGCTTTAACCGCTGTTTCAAGCAGATCGCCGGAAAGACGCCGAGAGAATACAGGGATGTATTTTGTACATCTGATTTATGAAGAAAGAAAAAATCTGGAAGTAAATATTAAATCTGTCTGATGGCGCGGTAAGTGCGTCGGAAAGGAGGAAAGTATGAAGAAAAAAAGAGCGTCAGGAAGATGTCTGGCTGCAGGGCTGGCGGCGGTTCTACTGGCCGCATCAGTCGGAGGATGTTCGGTGGGAACGGAGAATCCGGCGGCGGCCGCTTCCTCTTCGGAGAACGGCGGCAGCTCTTCCCTGTCCGGTGGAAATACTGCTGCGCAGGGGAGAAATAGTACGGAAGGTGAAACCGAAAATCTCGCGATGTATGTTCCCTACGGCGAGGACGGCGGTTATGTGATGGTCGACCAGGAGACAGGGTCCGTATTTACCGTGACGATGCCGGAAGAAATCCTGGATATCGACGGAAATCTGATCGGACCGGAGAAACTGGAAAAAGGAAACATTCTGAGGATTTATGGAAACGGCATTGTGCTGGAGAGCTATCCGGGCCAGTATCCCGGCGTCACCAGGATCCAGGTAGAGGAAACAGGAGATCCATCGGATGCAGATCAGTATCAGGAATTGATCGACGGGATCTGGCAGGAGCCGGACCCGTCGGAACTTCCGGAAATGAATGTGGAGTACACAACCTCTCTGGCGGTTGTGACGGCTGCCACGGTCCAAGGCGGATATCAGTGGTCTTCTCCGCTTGCGGACGGAACTGCGGAATCGGTGATCGCCTGCCCGCCGCATATCACAGAATGGGAATTCCAGGACAGCATCCGTCTGGAAGGATCGGCCGATCTGGCACTTCTGTTTTCGAAAACACCTGATCAGGTGACTGCCCGGCGCTGGCCGGAAGATCCATCCGGAGGGACCGCGGAGCAGTCGGGAGGAGAAGAGGTCGAAGTGACAGCAGACAGTGAAAATGGACGGTTTTTTCTGAAACAGGCGGAACCGGATTACCGCTATCTGGTCACAGCGGAATGGGAAAATGGTTATGTAGAATATGGATTTCTGACTGCAGGTCTTTGATGGGAAAGTCCGTCGGACGTGGCAGTTCTTCCGGTCGAAGGAACGGCCGGTGTCCGCAGTCAGATTTTTCGGGGAGGGAAAGAATGATGCAATATACAAGCCGATACCAGTCGCCGATGGGAAAGATCCTTCTGGCGGCTGACGAGACGGGACTGACCGGCTTATGGTTTGAAGGACAGAAATACTATGCTCTGCATTTGGATCGTGAGCATACGGAACGGGAGGTCCCGCTGTTTGCAGCGGCCAGACAATGGCTGGATATTTATTTTGCCGGAAAAGAGCCGGGGTTTTCCGTGCCGGTCCACCTGATCGGCACGGAATTTCAGAAAACAGTGTGGAAGGTACTATGTTCCATTCCCTATGGCCGAACGATGACCTATGGAGAGATCGCCGCATACATCGCCGCGGAGAGCGGGCAGGCGCGCTTGTCTGCCCGGGCGGTCGGAGGGGCGGTGGGACATAACCCGGTTTCCATCATCGTTCCCTGCCATCGGGTGGTAGGTGCGGACGGAAGTCTGACCGGGTATGCAGGCGGAATCGACAGAAAAGAGAAGCTGCTGCGGATGGAAAAACAGGGAATGCTTCTTCCTCACAGTTCCTCCTGAGATTTCGGCTGTTCTTCGCGGAGAAGACAGAAAGAAATCATCAGATAGAGCAGTTCGTCGCAGTCAGTCAGATCTGATTCCAGGATTGCTTTGATGCGCTTCAGCCTGTACAGGAACGTGCTCCGGTGTATATAGAGATCCCGGGCAGGCTGAACGGCGTTCAGATGATTTTCCAGATACATTTTTTGATATTCAGGTTCAGGGAACGGAATCCGGTGATATAGTCGGGAAACCAGAATGTATATTTTCTGTTTCTCCAGTCTCATGCCGGGGAGATAGAGCACCGGACGCCTCAGACAGAAAATGTCGGATATATACCGGAAAATTCCCAAAAAGTAGCGTGTTTTTTGCCCTCATACATAGTGTATGAAGAATGGAGAACAACCTGTAAAAAGCCGAATACGGACTTTCCGGAGGAGCAGTGGAAAGAGGCGGAGGATGCGGCGGACGCGATCCGCGCGAAAGGCGGCCGCCTGGTAGGTGTTCTGATAGCTACAGGGTTTTTTGAGCAGCTTCACTTTCTGATGGGATTCGAGGATACGCTGCTGAATCTGATTATGGAGCCGGATTCTGTGCATGAGCTTCTGGATTATATCATGGAATACCGGATGTTCATGGCGGAAGAACTGATCCGTCATTTGAAACCGAACGTAGTGCTCTCCTACGATGACTGGGGCGCGAAAGACCGTCTTTTTATGGATCCGGATACCTTCCGTGAGTTCTTCAAAGACCGTTATGAGAAACTGTATGCCCATATCAAGGAAGTGGGAAAAGAAGTAGGAAAAGATATCGTCGTGATCCACCACGCAGACAGTCACTGTGCGGAGATCATCGATGACATGGCGGATATGCATATCGATATCTGGCAGGGCGTGCTGCCCAGCAATGATGTTCCCGCGCTGCAGCCCATCTGAGGGGAAAAAAGCCTTATCTTATGGGCGGCATAGACGCAGGTATCGTGGACAACCCGTTCTCTACCGAAGAGGAAGTACGCGCAGAAGTACGCAGGGCCATCCATGATTCTGAAGGTCTTCCGGGCTTCATTCCGTGTATCACCTACGGTCTGCCTGAGAGCATCCGTCCCGGTATCTATGAAATGATCACGGACGAGATCGCAGCCTGCAATAAATCCAAAAAGTGATCCCGCAGGTTTGAGAATCTCCGGGTGATAAGGTTTAGAGGCCCCACCGGCAAGGCGGGGCCTCTGTGTTTGCAATGACGGTGTAACCGTTCAGTCAGCGGAACTGTAACATGGCGGTTCCGTCCGGCTGAAATTATTCTTTCCTTTTTCAGAAAAACGTAGTAAAATTAGTCTTAGTTTTTCTGCTTTCAGGGGTGAGAACGGAGACAGAATGGGACAGTTCCGGGAATCGCCTGGAAGTTTAAGGAGGAATCGACATGATTTATGTGATCAGTGATGTCCACGGCCGTTATACAGAGTTTCTCCGGCTTCTCAAAAAAGTCCGGTTCAAAGAGACAGATGAGCTGTATGTTCTGGGCGATGTGGTGGACCGGGGCAATGAGAATCTGAAGATGCTGGATTTCTGCCGGTCCCGGAAAAATGTGACGCTGTTAAAGGGAAACCATGAACTGTTTATGCAGCGTTATCTGGAGGGGAGTCCGAGGCTGCGGGAGAATTGGAGACTCTGGGGCGGCGGCACGACGCTCCGGGAGCTGGAGCCGCTGCCTATGCAGAAAAAGCAGGAGTATCTTCGCTTCCTTCAGGAACTGCCTCATTACCGGTCCCTCAGAACAGGCGGAAAAGATTATTTTCTGACACATTCCGGGTTCAGTGTGGACATAGCGGAACCGGTGATCGGACAGGACGGGAGAATTGATATTCAGGTAAGTGTACAGAGATTTGTCGAAATGGACGAGTGGGCCTACCTGATCTCTGATGATCTTCATTTTCTTCCGGCTTCCGTAAAATTTGACCGCTATATCATCTGCGGCCATTATCCGACGCTGGAGTATCGGGAGGAGGGCGGCGTCTATGTGACGCCTGTGTTTACGGATATTGACTGCGGATGTGCCTGGAAGCAGCCCAGTCCTCACCGGAAGATGGCGTGTCTCTGCCTGGACACAGGGGAAGTCTGTTACCAGAGGATCAGATAAAACAATGCGTCAGGAGGAGGTAAAAAATGAAACCTTATATTCATCAGGTACAGTATTATGAGACGGACCGTATGGGGATCACCCATCATTCGAATTATATCCGTTGGATGGAAGAGGCCCGTGTCGCCTTTTTGGAGGAGCTGGGATGGGGATACGGAAAACTTGAGGCAATGGGCATTGTCTCGCCGGTTACCCAGGTATCCTGCGATTTTAAGAAAACGACGACGTTTCCGGACCGGATTGCGATCGAAGTGAGCATCCGCGAGTTCCGGGGAGTGAAGCTGTTTCTGTCTTATCGGATGATCAATGAGGAGACGAAAGAAGCGGCGGCGGAGGGAATGTCCGGGCACTGTTTCCTGAATCATGAGGGGCGGCCTTTGCTGTTGAAAAAAGTATGTCCGGAACTGGACAGGATCCTGAAAGATCTGTCAGAGAATCCGCCGTCTGCAGAGTCATAGAAGACAGCAGGGAAAAATATATTGAGAAATGAGGAGAGAGTTCGTGAAAAAGAAGAGTATCCTTTGCTACGGAGATTCCAATACCTTCGGGTATCGCCCGACGGACAGCGGACGGTACCCCTGGGGTGTCCGCTGGACTAGTCTGCTGGCGGAACGTCTGGGAGAGGAGTATCATGTCATCGAGGCCGGACTGAACAGCCGGACCACTGTGATCGACGATGACCTGGAGAAGGACAGAAACGGCTGGAAGACCATCGATGTGGTCCTCGAGATGAACTGGCCGCTGGATCTCGTGATCCTGATGCTCGGAACCAACGATATGAAAGTGCGGTATCAGACGCAGGCCGCGGATATCGTGGAAGGCGCAAGAAGGATCGTGCAGGAGATCCGCCGTCTTCATGAGGAGATCCATCCGGACTGGATGCCCCGGATCCTTCTGGTCTCCCCGCTTCTGATCGGGGAAGAACTCAGAGACGGAAAGTCCGGCTTTTCTGAGAGTTTTGGCGGTGAGCGTGCTTATCATCTCTCGCGTGAACTGGCCCCGCTTTACCGGAAAGTCGCCGGGGAGGAGGGGTGCCGGTTCCTGGATGCCGCTGCTGCGGCGTCGGTTGGCCATACAGATGCACTGCATCTGGAGGAAGAGGGACACCGGGAACTTGCCGCTGCGATTGAAAAAGAAGTACGGGAAATTTTCAGCCGGTAGTGTCACATCCGTCTGACGGTAATTGCGGGCCGGAAGAATGTTCCGGCCCGGCAGAGTGAAGGGAGAGGAGTGAAAGAATGTTGGAGATGATTACAAAGGCGGCAACAGCGGTACAGGGCGTTGTCTGGGGATGGGCGATGATCCTGCTTTTGCTGGGCACGCATATTTTTATGACGATCCGGACGAAAGGGATCCAGAGAAAGATCTGGACAGGGATCCGTCTTTCTGTCCAGAAGGACACGGAGGCGGAAGGAGAGGTCAGCCAGTTTGGCGCGCTGACCACGGCATTGGCGGCGACGATCGGCACGGGGAACATCATCGGAGTCGGGACCGCGGTGGCGCTGGGCGGCCCGGGAGCGGTGTTCTGGTGCTGGCTGACAGGTGTTTTCGGGATCGCGACAAAATACAGTGAAGCGCTGTTGGCAGTCAAGTATCGGGTAAAGACAAAGGATAGACGGATGCAGGGCGGAGCCATGTATGCGCTGGAGCGGGCGCTTCACCTGAAATGGCTGGCAGTGCTGTTTGCGGTTTTTGGAGGGTTTGCTTCCTTTGGGATCGGGTGTGCGACGCAGGTTAACGCGATCGCAGCTGTCTGTCAGGAGAATCTGGGGATCCCCAACTGGATCGTCGGACTGGTGGTGTGCGTGGTGACAGCGTGTGTGATCTTCGGGGGCATCCGGTCGATCGCGAGTGTCTGTGAAAAACTGGTCCCGTTTATGGCGATCTTCTATGTGGCCGGCTGTCTGGTCATTCTCGGGATCAATTTTGATTTTCTGCTGCCTGCGCTGAAGGCGATCGTGACGCTGGCGTTTCGTCCGGGCGCTGTGGCGGGAGGCCTGACCGGGCGGGGACTGATGATCGCTATGCAGTACGGAATTGCCCGGGGACTGTTTTCCAATGAGTCCGGTATGGGATCGGCGCCCATTGCAGCCGCTGCGGCACAGACGAGAAACCCGGTGCGCCAGGCGCTGGTCTCGAGCACGGGAACGTTCTGGGATACCGTGGTGGTGTGCGCGCTGACGGGGATGGTTCTCGTTACCACCATTATGAAAAATCCGGCTATTGATATGAGCTCTATTTCGGACGGCGGCGTGCTGACGTCGCTGGCTTTCGCTCAGATTCCCTACATAGGGCCGGTGATCCTGGTGCTAGGAATCATCTCTTTTGCATTTTCGACGATCCTCGGATGGGCATATTACGGGGAGCGATGTGTGGAGTATTTTGCAGGAAAGAAGGGGCTTCTCCCATACCGTTTCCTTTATATTCTTGTTCTGGCAGTGGCTCCGGTGATCGCTCTGAATCTCGTGTGGACGATCGCGGATATCCTGAATGCACTGATGGCGATCCCGAATCTGATCGCGGTACTCCTTCTTTCCGGGGTCGTAGTCCGGGAAACTGACAAATATATCGACGATCTGGATGCGGTGGATGACACGCCGGTTCCGGTGATCGATAAATAGGAATTTTGTGTAAAATTTATATAGTTTGTGAAAATATTTGAAAAAACATGAAAAATATAACGCGAATGATTTTTTTTACTGGCACTGTTGGAAAAAATGCAGGAGATGATCCTGCATTTTTTCGTGAAATATTTTGTATAGAGAGGAAGAATACCGGAAATCCTTTAAAAAAAATGGACAAATACCGGGAATTTGACGGTGGAAAAAATCAGGAGTAAAATATGGAAAGATTTAAAATCTTAAAAAACAATACAGAACAGAAAGGAAACGACAGAGAATGAACAGTTTTTTAGCAAATTATCTGGGCGAGTTTATTCCGGTAGCGTTTCAGCTGAAGACTGACGAGGGAACGCAGCTGATCGGAAAAGGCGAGCCGGAATTTACTGTGACACTGAAAAAAGACATCAGTAAAAAAGATCTTCTGACAAGTACGTCTCTGGCATTAGGAGAAGCGTATATGCGTGGGGATCTGGAACTTGACCGTGATCTTTACGAGGTGCTTGATATGTTCATGGGGCAGATGGGCAAATTCCATACGGACACCAATGCCCTGAAAAAACTGATCCAGACATCGAAAAGCAAGAAAAATCAGAGCCAGGAAGTGCGTTCCCACTATGATATCGGCAACGACTTTTATGAAAAATGGCTGGATGAGACCATGAGCTATTCCTGCGGGTATTTTAAAGAAGATACTGATACTCTGTACCAGGCGCAGGTAAATAAGGTGGATCATATTCTTGCCAAGCTGCATCTGGAGGAAGGAATGAGTCTCCTGGATATCGGCTGCGGCTGGGGATTTTTGCTGAAACGTGCGGCGAAACAGTATGGTGTACATGGCGTCGGCATAACGCTCAGCGAGGAACAGTATCATAAATTCAAGGAAGACATTGAGAAGGAAGGTCTGTCGGATCTTCTTGAAGTCCGTCTGATGGACTATCGTGATCTGGAAAAATCCGGACTGATGTTTGACCGTGTGGTCAGTGTCGGAATGCTGGAACATGTGGGCCGCGGAAATTACGGTCTGTTTCTGAAATGTGTCGATGCAGTCCTGAAACCAGGCGGATTGTTCCTCCTCCATTACATCAGTGCACTGGAAGAAAATCCCGGAGATGCATGGATCAAAAAATATATTTTCCCAGGCGGAACAATTCCGAGCCTGAGAGAGATCATCCAGCTTCTTCCGGATTACCGCTTCTATACGCTGGATGTGGAGAGCCTGCGCCGCCATTACAACAGAACGCTTTTGTGCTGGCGTGAGAATTACCGGAAATGCATGGATGAAGTTGCGAAAGAAAAAGGCGAGGAGTTTGCCAGAATGTGGGATCTGTATCTGGCTGCATGTGCAGCGACTTTCCACAATGGAATCATAGATCTGCACCAGATCCTGATGTCC
>DXEK01000107.1 GCA_019115005.1 Candidatus Fusicatenibacter merdavium
CCAAAGATAAGATCCGCGAGATCGCAGAGACAAAGATGCCGGATCTGAATGCGGCATCCATCGAAGCGGCTATGAGCATGATTGCCGGTACCGCAAGAAGTATGGGTATCGTAGTAGAAGACTGAGAAAGATACTCAGCAGTAGAAGACGTGGGAGGGAAATTCCCGCAATTACCACCAGGAGGTTATTAGAAAATGAAACACGGAAAGAAATATTTAGAGGCTGCGAAAGCAGTAGACCGTACAACTTTGTACGACCCGGCAGACGCTATTTCTACAGTAAAGAAACTGGCTACTGCCAAATTTGACGAGACAATCGAAGTTCACATCAAGACAGGCTGTGACGGACGTCATGCTGACCAGCAGATTCGTGGCGCAGTTGTTCTGCCGCACGGAACAGGAAAACAGGTTCGTGTTCTTGTATTTGCGAAAGGAGCTAAGGCGGATGAGGCTGAGGCTGCCGGAGCAGAGTTTGTAGGAGCAGAGGAACTGGTTCCGAAGATCCAGAACGAAGGATGGCTGGATTTCGATGTTGTTGTTGCAACTCCTGATATGATGGGTGTTGTTGGTCGTCTGGGACGTGTACTTGGACCGAAGGGCTTAATGCCGAACCCGAAGGCGGGTACCGTAACTATGGACGTTACAAAAGCTGTACAGGAGATCAAGGCTGGTAAGATCGAGTACCGTCTTGACAAAACAAACATTATCCACGTGCCAATTGGAAAAGCTTCTTTCACAGAGGAGCAGTTAAGCGACAACTTCCAGACGCTGATCGGTGCAATTATCAAGGCTAGACCGAACACTCTGAAGGGACAGTACCTGAGAAGTGTAACCCTGGCTCCGACTATGGGACCTGGCGTTAAGGTTAACCCGGTAAAACTTGCATAATGATAGAACGATAGAAAAGAACCCATCGGGCTTATGAAGCCCGGTGGGTTCTTTTTATGCAATGAATATAATTGATACAGATAATCGAGGTACTGAACGGCGGCCTCCTTGCGGGGAAAGTTTGCGCCTGATAAGTGGTCGGGGCGTCCAGAGCCGGTGAATACCATCGGTCAGCTGAACTGTTACTGAAAATATAGATACAACTGCAGAAGGGGAATAATGTAATATGACAAGTCAGACCTATCAGCTTGTACGGGATGGGTGAACGATCCCAATGGTTTTTGCTATTATAATGGGGAATATCACATGTTTTATCAACAGAGAGAGCGGCAGCAAAACGGTGGTTTCTCTGAAGTCCAGACCCGGTGCCTTGCGGTCGGTGATGGAATAGACTATGAAAAAGTGGAGCAGAACCCGGTGCTGGATGAGAAGGAGCTTCCGGAGGGAGGAAGCAGGGTTGATTTCCGCGATCCGAAGATGTGGAGAAAAGCGGACAGATCCTGCTGTACACCAGCAAGGATGGTTTCATCCGGCCGCGGCGCTTTCTTCTGATGTCATATTGAAAATTGCTCCGCAAATTTTTGAATATTGTTCTGAAAAATGTTATAATAGCAATATGAAAAATTGGTCTGCATGGAAGAAAGAGGCCGAAAAGATACGGAGGTTAAAAGTTGTGTTGGAAAAAATAACCAGGGATGGAAAAGTTTACAGAAAGGAATCGGATTCCATCGGAACAAAGGAAGTACCGGTCGAAGCGTATTACGGCGTCCAGACACTCAGGGCATATGAAAATTTTCGTATTACGGGACTGAATATACCTCCCGAGATCATCACCAGCCTGGGGTATATCAAGAAAGCGGCTGCGCTGACGAACTGCGAGGTGGGTACGCTGGACAAGACGAAGGCAGAAGCGATCATCAGCGCCTGTGATGAGGTGATCCAGGGGAAATTCAAGCAGTATTTTATCGTCGATCCGATCCAGGGAGGAGCCGGTACCTCTCTGAACATGAACGCCAATGAGGTGATTGCAAACCGTGCGATCGAACTTCTCGGCGGAGAAAAGGGAGAGTATCAGATTATTAACCCAAACGATCATGTGAACTGCGGCCAGTCGACAAATGATGTAATCCCGACTGCAGGAAAACTGACGGCGCTGCATCTGCTTGAAAAGTGTGTCGAGCAGCTGTATCGCCTGTATGAAGCGCTTCAGAACAAAGCGCAGGAATTTGACGACGTTATCAAGATGGGAAGAACGCAGATGCAGGATGCAGTGCCGATCCGGCTTGGATAGGAATTCCGCGCTTATTCCGTGGCGATCTCCAGGGATATCAACCGGATCACAAAAGCCAGCGAGGAAATGAAGAGCGTCAATATGGGAGGAACTGCCATCGGTACAGGGGTAAATGCCGACGAGAGATATCTGCGGCGTATCGTCCCGAATCTGGCGGAGATCAGTCGTACAGATCTGGTACAGGCTTACGATCTGATCGATTCCACACAGAATCTGGACTCCTTTGTCTCTGTCTCCGGCGCATTGAAAGCATGTGCGGTGACTTTGTCCAAGATTGCCAACGATCTGCGTCTGATGTCTTCGGGTCCTCGCGCCGGGTTCGGGGAGATCAATCTTCCGGCGCGGCAGAATGGTTCTTCGATCATGCCCGGAAAAGTAAATCCGGTGATTCCGGAAGTGGTGAATCAGGTGGCGTTTAATATCATCGGAAACGATACGACGATCACTATGGCGGCGGAGGCAGGACAGCTGGAACTGAACGCCTTCGAGCCGATCGTGTTCTACTGTCTGTTCCAGTCGATTGGCACGCTGACCTATGCGGTACAGACTTTCGTGGATAACTGTATCAGCGGGATCACTGCCAATAGAGAACGGTGCCAGGAACTGGTGGATCGGAGTATCGGTATCGTCACAGCGCTGTGTCCGTATATCGGATATGAGCGCGCGGCTGATCTCGCGAAACGTGCACTGCATGAGAATACTTCGATCAGAAAGCTGATCCTGGACGAGAAGATCATGACGCAAGAGGAACTGGATCGCGTGCTCAATCCTGTGAAAATGACAAGCCCGGGGATCCAGGGGAAGAATTGAACAGTCCGCAGGATCGTATCTGAAAAAGGCGTAATGGTTCAAATGGATGAACGATCATAAAACGGCAGCCTCAAAACGGGGAATTTTTTCCTGCGTTTTGAGGCTGCCGTTTTGTAACCGTTCATGTGGCACTGCTGTCTTTTTCGGACCGTTCGAGACGCCGCGCTGTTTTTCGGGCTTGGAGGGGTGTGGTGTGAAAACGTTCCCGAAAGAGTTTGTGGAATAGTTTGTCGTTGGAGAAGCCGTGGCGTTCCTCCAGTTCGCGGATGCTCAGGTCGGTGACCAGTAAATCGCGGTACAGGCGGGAAAGCCGATAGTCGTTGAGATATTGCAGGTATGTGGTTCCCATGTTTTCACGGAAAAACCGGAAGAAATATTCCGGCTGCAGTGCGGCGACCCCAGCGGCGTTCCGGAGGGTGATCTGCGAACTGTAATTCTGATGGGTGTAATCAAGCACTGCGTCGAGACGTGACAGGACTCTCGTGCTTTTCGGTTGATAATCTCCCGGCATTTCCCGGAGGAATTTCTGATAAAGAAGTTCCAGAAACTCAAACAGGTCCTTGTTGAAAGAAAACAGGTACCCCGGTCGGGCACTCTCCTGGAGATGCATCATATCCAGGAGCAGATCTTTGAGATGCTGAACATCTCTCTGTACCCCGGGATCCGTACAGTTGTCGTCGACGGAGAACCAAAGACGGGAAATATCGGAGAGACATGCGGACAGAAATTTGTCAGGGATCTGTACCAGAATGGTGCGGTTTCCGGAAGGGCAGCGGGACGCATGCACCAGTCCGGAGTTGATCAGCAGCAGTTGTCCCGGGCCCAGGGTGACCGTCTGATCAAACAGTGTGACGACAGCGGTGCCTTCCAGGACATAAATAATCTCAATGGCTTCATGCCAGTGGCTTGGAGAAAAGCTTCCATGATCAACCGCGGCGTCGAACCGGATCTGTTTGTCGGCGGAGACAGTGATCGTTTCTTTCCTTGTCTGATGCAGATTTCTCTGAATAATCTGAGACATTTTGTCATAAACTCCTTCCTGTGATAACAGTCGTTCAGCCGGAGGAACGGTTTTCTGTGGTCTATGATACCATGAAATCTTTGGCGAAACAATGGCCGGGGAGAAGGGGGAGATCCGTTGCGACGGTTCCGCCGAATGGGCTGATGCAATTCGGACCTGAAGTGGAAAACCGGCATGAATTTTACATGGATTTAACACAATTGTCCCGGAAAATACCGTATTTAACATAGATTTTACAAGTTGCTGATTTTGCATTTTACACAAAACTGTTAAGATTGATTTGTAAAAACGAAATGTAAAGTTCTTCAAACCAGAAAAATAAACGGAAAGAGGAGAAAAAAGATGAAAAGAAAAATTATGGCATTAGTTATGACTGCAATCGTAGCGACAGGAATGCTCGCAGGATGCGGCGGAAATTCCGGTTCAGGAAGCACATCCGGAAGTTCTGCAGGATCCACATCTGAGAGCGCGGGAAGCGACAGTTCCGCATCCGGGGCTTCTTCCAATTCAACCGCAGAGGAACTGAGCGGAACGGTCACCGCAGCAGGATCCTCCGCACTGAAACCTCTGGCAGATGACGCTGCGGAGTACTTCAATGAATTACATCCGGACGTTTCCATCACCATCGACGCAGGCGGTTCCGGACAGGGACTTCAGCAGGTAGCGGACGGTACAGTAGATATCGGAAACTCCGATGTGGCAGCAGATGAGAAGCTGGATGCCTCTCAGGCGGAGGGTCTGGTAGATCATCAGGTATGCGTGATTACTATGGCTCCGATCATTAACCCGGATGTCGCAGAAGCGGGCGTTACCGATCTGACCAAAGATCAGCTGATCTCCGTCTTCACCGGCGAGACCACAAACTGGAGTGAGGTAGGCGGACCGGATGAGGACATCATCCTGATCACACGTCCGGAATCTTCCGGTACAAGAGCAACCTTTGAGAAATACGCACTGGACGGAAACAAAGAGGCTTCCAACACTTCCATGGAAACCGATGATTCCGGAGTCCTTCTGCAGAATGTAAAGGATACCAAGGGCGCGATCGGTTATGTAGCGCTCTCCTATCTGACTGAGGATGCAGGCGTTTCCACAGTAGCGATCGACGGTGTTGAGCCGACACTGGAGAATACTTACAACGGAACTTATCCGGTATGGACTTATGAGCATATGTACACCAACGGTGAGCCGAGTGAAGTGGTACAGGCGTTCCTGGACTACATCATGTCCGATGATTATGGCAGCCGTATGGAAGAACTGGGCTACGGCGTATCTTCCAAGATGACGGTAACTGAGCACTGATTATAACTGAACGGAAGGCGGGCACAGAGGCATCTATGCCCGCTTTTTACGCGATACACCCGGCAGGCTGCTGTCAGCTGTGTGCAGGTATTGCGGCGGATGGGGAAAGAATCTTCCCTGGCCGATCGTATCAGGGGATAAGGGAAGCTGCCAACGGCAGGCTTTCTGTATGGTTAAAGAGGAATTTTTATGAATACAACAAAAGGAATGTTTAGAAAAGAATATTTATGGCGCACGCTGATGACTGTCTGCGGACTGTTTGTCATCGTTCTGACGATCTGTATCGGTGCGTTTCTTATTTATCAGGGATCCGGAACCTTTACCAAGTTCGGACACAGCCTGATGGAATTTTTGGGTTCCACTGCCTGGGATCCGGCGGATGGCGCAGACGGCGGCGGAACCGTCGGCGCTCTGATTTTCATCGTGGGATCACTGGCAACCTGCGGGCTTGCGCTTCTGATCTCTACTCCGTTCGCGCTGGGTTCAGCGATCTTTATGACAGAAATCGCTCCGAAATTCGGAGAAAAATTTTACCGCCCGGTCGTTCAAATCTTTGCGGGAATTCCTTCCGTCGTTTACGGATGGGTCGGACTGACCGTGCTGGTGCCGGCGATCAGAGATGTGTTTGATCTCCAGGTGGGGCATTCCCTTCTGGCTGCCGGGATCGTTCTGGCAATTATGATCTTCCCGACGATCACCAGTGTTTCTGCGGACGCAATCCGCTCGGTATCGAAAGACTGTCGTATGGCGGCTTACGGACTCGGCTCCACCCGCTGGCAGACTACTTACCGGATCGTGATCCCGGCTGCTTTCCCGGGAATCATTTCCGGTGTGATCCTCGGTCTTGCACGTGCGTTCGGCGAGGCTCTTGCGGTTGCGATGGTCATCGGACAGACGACGGCGCTGCCGACGAGTATTTTCTCGAGAACAAAGACACTGACTACCGAGATCGCTTCTCAGATGGGAAATGCGATGGAAGGCGGCGAACTGAAGACGGCGCTGTGGACGATGGCGCTCCTGCTTTTCCTGATGTCACTGTTGTTTATCTTCCTGATCCACTTCTTCTCGGGAAAGAACCCGGAGAAAGCCGGTGAAAAGAGCGCGAAACGTGCGGCGTCAGAAGAAAAGAAGACAGAGACGGGAAATCAGGTTCGCGCCATGGAGCAGGAAAAAGCGCAGAATATGGCGGGCAGCCGTGTCATGGAAGGAGGAAAATAATCATGAATAAGATCAGACGTTCCATCGGGGTGGACAGATTTATGACGATCGTGTTCTATTGCATCGCCGTTTTCTTCTTCGCCCTTCTGATTGGATTTGCCTCCTATGTGATCATCGGAGGACTTGCGGGCGCGAGCCCGGAAATGTTTGCGTTTGAACGTTCCGGAAGTATCGGAAACCAGCTGTTTAATACATTGTATCTTGTATTTATTTCTCTTGTATTTTCCATCCCGATCGGCGTATGCGGCGGTATCTATCTGGCGATGTACGCAAAACAGGGACCTCTGACAAAGTTTCTGCGTATCTGTATTGAGACGCTGTCCTCGCTGCCGTCCATCGTTGTCGGTCTGTTCGGCTACCTGATCTTCCTGGTGATGGCAGGTCTCGGAAGAAGTCTGATCGCCGGCGCGCTGTGTGTGTCGATCCTGACGCTGCCGCTGATCACGACGACCACGGAAGATGCGATCAAGGGACTTCCCCAGGGCTATCTCCAGGCAAGCCTGGGACTGGGCGCGACCCGCTGGCAGTCGATCTTCCATGTACTGCTTCCGGCCTGTGTGCCGCGGATCATGACAGGTGTTATCCTGGCGGCGGGACGCGGTTTCGGTGAAGCTGCGGCGCTGCTCTACACGACAGGTTCCGGAAGCGACCTGCGCTGGACCAACTGGAATCTTACGGCGCCTACCTGTCCGCTGAATATCTTCCGGCCGGCGGAGACGCTTTCTCTCCAGATCTGGAACCTGCAGACCAACGGACAGGACCGTGCGCTGGCAAACCTGTCCTCCGCAGTCCTGCTGATCCTTGTTCTGGTGTTCAATATCGGAGCAAATGCACTGAGCCGCAGAATCAGCAGAAAGAGCTCGGGCGAGGCGGCGTAAACGTAGATTTAGACGTACCCGGAAGGGAAGAAACGAAAGGAATATAAAAGACAATGGAACAGAAAAAAGCAGCAAACGGGCACAGCAAGTTCGAAGTGGAACATTTGAATTTACATTACGGAGATTTCCACGCACTGAAAGATATCAATATGAAGATCGAGGAACATGAGATTACCGCGTTTATCGGACCGTCTGGATGCGGAAAGTCCACGTTCCTGAAAACGCTGAACCGTATGAATGATCTGGTGGAAAACGTAAAGATCGACGGCGATATCCGTCTGGACGGCGCAGATATTTTCCATGATCTGGATGCGATCAGTCTCCGCCACAGAGTAGGAATGGTATTTCAGCAGCCCAACCCGTTTCCGAAGAGCGTTTATGACAATGTAGCTTACGGCCCCAGGATCTTCGGGATCCGCAAGAAATCCCAGCTGGATGAGATCGTAGAGCGCAGTCTGCGCCAGGCGGCGATCTGGGACGAACTGAAAGACCGTCTGAACAAGAGTGCACTGGGGCTTTCCGGCGGGCAGCAGCAGCGTCTCTGTATTGCCAGAACGCTGGCGGTGGAGCCGGAGGTCATCCTGATGGATGAGCCTACTTCCGCGCTGGACCCGATCTCTACTTCCAAGATTGAAGACCTGGCAGTGGAACTGAAGAAAGATTATACCATTATCATGGTAACGCACAATATGCAGCAGGCGGCCCGTATTTCTGATAAAACTGCTTTCTTCCTTCTCGGAGAAGTGGTAGAATATAATGATACGGAGCAGCTATTCTCCATGCCGAAAGATAAGAGAACAGAGAATTATATTACAGGGAGGTTTGGCTGATATGAGAGAATTGTTTTCTCAGCAGTTGGAAAAACTGCATGTTGAACTGATTGAGATGGGCGCGCTCTGTGAGCAGGCGATCAGCCGTGCCTATCAGGTACTGATGGAAGAAGATCAGAAGGCGGCGCAGGAACTTCGGAAGAAGGATGCGGCGATTGATGCCAAGGAGAGAGAGATCGAGAGTATCTGCCTGAAAATCCTGCTTCAGCAGCAGCCGGTGGCGAGCGATCTGCGGCAGGTATCCGCGGCGCTGAAGATGATCACCGATATGGAGCGGATCGGCGATCAGGCGTCCGATATCGCAGAGATCGTTCAGACGACACATCTGAAGGCTCCCGGCGCAAATATCAAGATCAAGGAAATGGCCCAGATCACTCAGAGAATGGTGTCAAAGAGTGTGGATGCCTATGTGAAACAGGATCTGATCATCGCACGTCAGGTAATCCAGGAGGACGATCTGGTAGACAAACTGTTTGACGAAGTAAAACAGGAACTGGTGCAGAGTCTGCAGAACAAAACTTCCTCTGAGGAGCAGTCTCTGGATTATCTTATGATCGCAAAATATTACGAGAGAATTGGAGACCATGCGACGAACATTGCAGAGTGGGTAGAATTTTCCGTCACTGGTCAGCATGAAGGAGAATAACAATGATTTATTGCGTGGAAGATGAGAGAAATATCCGGGAACTGATCGTCTACACTCTGGAGTCCAGCGGTTTTCACGCCAAGGGACTGGAGAGCGGACAGGAATTGATGCAGGAGATGGAAAAGGAGCTTCCGGATCTTGTCCTTCTGGATATTATGCTTCCCGGTGAGGACGGACTTGAAATCCTGAGCCGACTGAAGGCCTCGGAGGTGACCAGGGAGATCCCTGTGATCATGGTGACTGCCAAGGGCGCGGAATATGACAAGGTGATGGGACTGGACTATGGCGCTGATGATTATATCACGAAGCCGTTCGGTATGATGGAGTTTATCGCCAGAGTCCGGGCGGTGCTGCGCAGAGCCGGAAAAGAGGATCGGGAGCAGGATGTACTGCAGATCGGAGACCTCCAGGTTCAGATCAAGCAGCATCAAGTTCTGATCGGAGACCGGAAAATCACGCTGACGCTGAAAGAATTTGAACTTTTGAAATACCTGATGGAGAATCAGGGAATTGTTATGTCCAGGGACAGACTGCTCGGCCATGTCTGGGGATATGATTTTGACGGCGAGACGAGAACTGTGGACGTTCATATCCGAACGCTTCGCCAGAAGTTGGGAAGCTATGGTGATATGATAGAAACGGTACGCGGTGTCGGCTACCGGATAGGAGGATAAGCCGGTGAAGCGACGAATATTCAGACATGAAGTGATCCTGGTGGTGACTGCGATTGTCCTGACGTTTCTCTCCATGAGCTGGTTTATGTACAGCAATCTCAGCGAGCAGATGCAGGTCAATGCGAAGGATGAGTGCCGGATCATGGCTTATGCGATAAACACCTACGGAGAGGAGTATGTGGAGACGGCCGGGAGCCGGACTACCAGCCGGGTGACGTTGATTGCTTCGGACGGAACGGTGCTCTATGATTCTGTGGAGGAGGCCTCCTCCATGGAAAATCACAGCGGCCGGCCGGAATTTGAGCGGGCCGTGCAGAACGGCAGCGCACAACTTTCCAGATACTCGGATACACTGCAGACGCAGACCTTTTACTATGCGATCCGGTTGGACAACGGCGATGTGCTGCGGCTGGCGAGCACGACCGACAGTGTGTTTGCGTTTATCTTTTCTGGACTTGCGGGACTGATCCTGCTGATTCTCGCAATCCTGATCGTCACAATGATCTTTGCAAACCGTATGACACGCAAACTGGTCAGTCCGATCAATCAGCTGGATCTGGAGCACCCGATGGAGAATGTGGCGTATGACGAGCTGGAGCCGCTCCTGAAACGGATTGACCAGCAGCAGAAAAAGATTCGTGAGCAGGTCAATCAGATGAAGCAGAACCAGGAAGAATACATGACGATCACGGAGTACATGAAAGACGGACTGATCGTTACAAGCCAGTCCGATGTGCTGTCCATCAATCGTTCCGCCCAGGAACTGTTCGATGTGACGGCGAAAGAGTGTGTGAACCACAACATTATCACGGTGAGCCGCAATCAGGAGCTGAAAGAGGCGCTGGACGAGGCGCTGACCGGAAAATCCAACGAACGGCTCCTGGAAGTCGGCGGGCGGATCTACCAGCTTTTAGCTAATCCGGTGCGGGTAAACAATCAGGTTTCCGGAGCGGTGATCCTGGTGCTGGATGTGACGGAGAAGCAGAAAGCGGAAAATATGCGCAAGGAATTTTCCGCCAATGTCTCCCACGAACTGAAGACTCCGCTGATGTCCATTTCCGGATATGCCGAGATCATTGAGAATAATCTGGTAAAGCCGGAAGATATTCCGAAATTTGCCGGTCGGATCCACAGCGAGGCGAGCCGTCTGAGTTCTCTGGTGGAAGATATCATCAAGCTTTCACGTTTGGATGAGAGCGATAAATCGATTCTGATGGAGGATGTGGAACTGCTTCAGGTGTGCAAGGATGTGGAAGGCCAGCTGATGCTCCGGGCCAAGGAGCGGAACATCCAGCTGAACGTGGAAGGCCAGCCGGTGGTCGTGCACGGCGCACGGCAGGTTTTGTATGAGATGGTTTACAATCTCTGCGACAATGCGATCAAATATAATAAGCCGGATGGAAAGGTCAAAATTTCCGTCGGCTGTTCACGGGACCGCCATCCGATTGTCCGGGTGGAGGACACGGGCATCGGAATTCCCAAGGAGGAACAGCAGAGAGTCTTTGAGCGGTTTTACCGGGTGGATAAGAGCCACTCCCGCGCGACGGGAGGCACAGGGCTCGGTCTGTCGATCGTCAAGCATGGGGCGATCCTGCACGACGCAAAAATCGAAGTGGACAGCACGCCGGACGTCGGAACCAGCATAACTCTTGAATTCGGGGCACAGTAAGGAAAATGAGAGTCTCTGGGAAGAGAAAGTCGAAGGGGCTGTGAAAAAAGCATAGCCTAAAAATAATAAAGAAGGACCATGGGTTAAAAATAAGCCCAAGGTCCTTCTTTTGTGTTTAAATCAACTTGCGATGATCATTATTAATAAGAAGGGTCAGAATCCCTTTCTCAGCTTGTCCTTGCGGAAGATGATGTTCCCGTATACGCCGTCCTTCCGAAGCATCTGATCATCTACAGCTTTGGCGATAAAGACAGGTTTATCCTGGTAAGGGTAGGGGATCTCGTCGGTTGTCCCGGCGAGGATTTCTCCGCACAGACGGATCTCTTCATCCAGCATGGTTTTAGGCGCCGCGCTGACCGGGTGGGAGAGCAGCAGCGAATCCCACCGCTGCTCCTGGCGTTTCAGAGCGAGCAGATTTTCCCGATATTCCTCGATGGAGAGTGCATTGTCAAAGAAAAGATAGCTGATCGAATGGCAGGCGTCGCCGGTCAGCAGCAGACGCTCCTCGACGATCAGCATACAGTAAATCCCCGGCGTGTGTCCGGGACAGGGGATCGCTTCCACGGAGATCCCGCCGAGAGAAAACGTCATTCCCGGGGCAAGCGCGTGATATACGGTATACCGTGCCCCGTCTTCCTTCTTCCCCGAACCGTCCGGCGATTCCGCCGGAACAAACATCGCGTCCGGCGACATATCCTCCGGCTGAAGCGAAGGATGAGAAGCCTTCAGCTTCTCAAATGTAGCTTCCCGCTGATAATGAACCGGCGTAGGGATGAGTTCCACCGGGTTGATCCAGACCTCATCAAACCGTCCGGCTCCGCCCGCGTGGTCATAATGCCCATGCGTCAGGACCACCGTCAGGGGAAGATCCGTAAGCGACCGGACAAACTCCCCGATATTTCCCGCGCCGCAGCCCGTATCGATCAGCAAAGCCTTCTCCGACCCCTTCACCAGATACATAAACTCCGAAATCAAACCGGAAATCCGGAACACCCGGTCCGTCACCTTTTCCACCTTAAAAAAATCCATCACCAAAGACTCCCTTCCTGATTGTCCCACCTTTTGTTTATATAACAGAAATATTTCTTATATCCGGAACGGTCATTCACTTTACATACCGTCCGGATGCATCCTCCCTATTATAAGCCACATCATAACCGAAAGTAAAGAACCATCCCACACATCCAACTCCAGGCGGCAGACTGCGGAGCCGGGAACGGGAAGCAGCGGAGGGAGCGGGGGAAGGCGGCGCGGGGGAGGCGTGGAGATGCAGTGCTTGCGACTACAGACGGACAGGGCCGGGCGGGGCGTCCGACGGTCACGGAGCGGTCAGAAACCAAACGAAA
>DXEK01000011.1 GCA_019115005.1 Candidatus Fusicatenibacter merdavium
ATTTGTTGATTGCTGGTGATAGGGGTATCTCAACAATACAACATATAATCAAAAACTGCTACTTTTTTTGAAAAAAAGTGGTGGAAACATGTACCTGGGGCTAGCCGTCGCGCCAGCGACTTGGTACAATAGAAGACAATAAGATCCGTTTTCACAGAAAAATCAGGATTTAAGGAGGTATGAATATGAAATTTCGTTATATTACCATTGAGAGAGAATACGGAAGCGGGGGAAGCAAGATCGCACGGAGACTGTCGGAAGTTACCGGCGTGCCGTGTTATGGACAGGAAATCCTTGAGGCTGTAGCTAAGAAACAAGGAATTCCTGTGGAGAGGATCAATCAGTATGAGGAGAAAGCGACCAGCAGTCTCCTGTATACGATGTTTGTCATGAGCCGCGTTCAGGCGGGAGATCCGGATATGCTGACGCCGGAAGGCAAGGTTTTCCTGGACGAGCAGCTGGAGATCCGGAGACGCGCAATGGACGGCCCGGCGATCTTCCTGGGGCATTGTGCTTCGGACGCTCTGAAGGGACAGAAAGGCGTTGTGAAAGTGTTTATTCATTCTGAGAATGAGAAAGAGATCAAGAGCAGGATCATCAAAGATTATGAGATTCCGCCGGAAGAAGTGGAGACCACTCGGAAATATTATAACAAAAAGAGAGCGGGCTACTATCGTGCCAACACAGGAAACGATTGGACCGATATGAGAAAATACGATCTGGTTCTGGATTCCTCGAGACTTGGGATCGAGGGATGCGTGGATGTGCTGAAAGGACTTTTATCATAGACCGTACAGAAGGCGTGGCTGTTGTCGGAAAGCATCCATGCTGCCGCAAACACCGGCGTTTATTGACAGATCAGGAAAACGGATACATAAACGGACACTTTACTGACGGATGCGGGGAGACGGAAAAATCCTATCCGGTTCCGGACTCAGCCGCAGGCACCAATGGAGAAAAGAGGGATCGTATGAACGTGCTTGAAATGATGGACGAACTGCAGAAAAAGGCGCTGAAGGATGAGACGCTGAGGAGGGAACTGCTGAGCACGCGGACGGCACAGTATCCGCTTGAGGCTTTCTGCCAGAAGTGTAGAGAGCTGGGCTATGAGATTTATGAGATGGATTTGATCAGTGCCGGTGAGGAATTTTACGCAGAAATGAAGAGAAGTACCAACGGCGGCGGGGAAAATTCTCCGATGCTGGAAGGCGAGGACGATTTCTATGAGATGTTTTTCGCGAGTCTGGAAAGAGCTTAAGATCTGTCTGCAGAAAGATGACATACTATGGAGGAACTGACGTGCCGATCGACATGAAAGAAACAATTACGGAAGCTGCAAGAACACTGTTGCTCAAAAAGAAAGTAAAAAGCTGACAGTGAAGGACATAGTGGAAGAGTGCCATATTACGCGCCAGACCTTTTACTACCATTTTGAAGGGATTCCGGAGATGCTCCGGTGGATGCTGGAAAATGATCTGGAGATCCTTATGGAGCAATGTCTCGCTCAGAAGGATGAAGAGAGTGCGTTGCTCGGAATCCTGCATGGATGGACGTCAGAGGATACAAAAAACATAGATGAGATTGTACATAATATATGCATGATCCAGCAGGGAAAGATCCGTCCTTTCGAATAAAACCGTTCCCGGCCGGGAATAAGAGAAATGCTATATAGTCAAAAAACCTCCGGATGGTTTCGGTGAAGTGTATTATATACAGGTCCGAACCGTCCGGAGGTTTTTGATTATTCTACTACAGTAACGGAAGTGATGTGCGGGTTCACGCCTTCATACCAGTACAGGAATCCTTCCATATCGATGGTCTGTCCAACCTGCAGGTTCTTTACTGCAGAGTAAACTTCTGTGGAACTGTCACACAGGTAAGACTCGATGACGAAGGTATATGTCTGTCCGTTGTAAGAAGCGTTGAAGTACAGGTCGTCGCCTTCGCTTCCGGAGCCGTCATAGTTGTACAGGAATGCAGTGGTGGTATCTCCGCTGTCCGGATTTGCCGGCTCAACAGTCAGACCCTTGAACTCTACAAACTGGTTCTGGTAGTTGATCAGGTCATCGGTTCCCAGCATATTGGTCACATCGAGAGGCGGTGCGATGTATTCGTCACCCTCGATGATCTCGAAAGATCCGTCGATGATTTCCACTTCTCCGGACCATTCGGATTTGTAGCCGGTTACCTGGATTTTCGTACCCTGGGTCAGCAGATCGTAATCTTCCTCTGCGCATGCCATGTCGTACAGGAAGTAAGCGCCGTTCTTATCCTGGGCGTAAACGGTAGCTTTTCCCTGGCCTTCATCTTCCCACCAGGACTGTTTTGCCTGAACGTAGGCCTGGATCGTCACTTCTGTGTCCAGATCGGCAGTCATGTACTCGTCGTAAGTCATGACGTCAGCGGAATCTGCCGCTTCGCTTTCTGCGCTGACAGAAGCGGATGCGGAGTCAGCGGTCGTATCGGATGCAGAAGATGCAGATACGGAAGACGCGTCGGAGGTGTTGCTTCCGGAAGTGCTTCCGCTGCCGCCGGCACATCCGCTCAGGGCAGCTACCATGGATACGGCGAGCATCATAGATAATACTTTTCTTTTCATAATGATTCTCCTCTCATTACCTTTTCATGATGATGTTGAGGCCAAATGATATTTTTTCGGGTTTTAAAGTCATGCTTCTGCATGCAAGTATGAAATGCATGACGTTTTGACCCTGGCATCTCATGATAATTTTATAACAAATTAATTATAATCCACTGGCGGAAAAAATCAATTCTTTTTACGCTCTTTTTACTTTCTTTTTTGATTTTTTATCAGATGGATCGCGGCAGTCCGCTGACGGAACTGCCGCGATCCATCCGGATACAATGTTATTTCCGAAGCTTTGAAACGGCAAGATAAAGCAGAATCAGGATCCATACTCCGACCAGAGCGCCGAGAAGGATCTTTGCCGTTACCGGAAGCGGGCCGAGATCTGCCGGCTGGCCGGACAGGGCGCTGTTTTCGTCCAGGTGATAGAGCGAAGTGACATTGCTGTACAGGTTCTCCATATACGCCTGATCGACGGTTTCGTTTCGCCGGACAGACTTTGTAACATCCTCGATCAGTTCGCCGGCAGCGTTTCGAAGGGAAGCGGATCCGTTGAATACAGGCGTCACGAAGGTATCGTCCGCATGCTCCAGAAGGATCTCTGCTGCTTTGATCTTGACGTCGTAGTAGGTGTTGTTGTCCTCGCCGGCTCGGGAGAGATAGTCCTGATATTCATCGGATTCCTGAGCGGCAAGGGTTACAGGAACATATCCCTCGGTTTCAGAGTAAGCGATCTGCACCTGGTTGGTCAGCAGATATTGTGTGAACAGCCAGGAAGCCAGGACTTCCTGCGGATCTTCTTTGTTGAAGATGCAAAGAGACGGTCCCTGGGAGATCATTTTCGGATTTTCCGGGTCATACTGAGGGATCGGCATGACTTCCGTCTCAAATTGCGTGATCGCGTCCTGTGAGATATCCACCAGTGGGGCGTCGCATCCCATCCAGGTCGCTCCGGCGGTGGAGTCGATGGCAAAGACACACTGTCCTGCGTTCAGAAAGTTCGCGGGATAGCCGGAAATCTTAAAAGTGGAAAATGCACCGGTCGCCGCATGGTCGGCGATGGTATAGAGGATATTCTCCGTAGTATCGTTAAAGATCTGGACCTCTCCGCTGTTTGTGGAATAACCGGCGTCAAGCTGGCGCAGCATCTGGATCATCATGTTGTCCGTGGATTTATAAATAAAAGGGATCATGACTTCCTGGCCGTTGAGCATATACGTGCCGTCCGCATTTTTCTGTGTGGCGGCCTCGGAGACTTCCCAGATAAAATCCCAGGTCAGCGTGTCCGGAAGTGTATAGCCTAACTCTTCCACATAGGTTTTGTTGATATAGCAGGCTTCGGTGGAACGCATGTAGGGAAGCGCATAATAATGGTTTCCGATCATGCATTCCTCCAGAAACTGGGGAACGATCTCGGATTCTTTCGGTCCGTCGAAGAGCAGATCGCTTCCGCTCAGGCCGTACCGGTCATTTTCCATCAGCTCATCGAGAGGAACCACGACGTTGTCTCCGGTGAGATAGGTGGCGATGTGGTCCGGATAGGTGATGCAGACGTTGGGCGTCGTGTTGGTGGAAATATTGGTGATGACGTCGTTGTAGATATCGCCGTAGTCCGTGTAAAGCCGCAGGTTCACGGTGATATTCGGGTAGAGTTCCTGAAATCCCTCGATCGCCTGGCGGTAGATCTCCGTCTGTATTTTGTTGGTGTCGTTTTTCGCCCAGAAGGTGATCTCGTAATCTCTGGAAGTGTCGAATTCCTCCGGGACGGTAAATGCGGCCTGTTCCTGCCTGCCGTGACAGCCGGACAGGATCGGCAGACACAGCACGGCGGCGAACAGGATAGCCAGTACTTTTCTCAATTTTTTCATCCTTTCAATCCTCCTCTTGAGACTCCCGCCATGATCTTTCTGCGGAATACAAGAAACAGAATGATCAGCGGAACGGAGATCACGACCACAGCGGCCATCATTGCCGGAATATTCTCCCGACCGAATCCGTTCTCCCGGATTTCCTGGATCCCGTTGGAGACAAGATAATAGGAAGGATCGTCGGTGATCAGCCGCGGCCATACGTAAGAGTTCCAACACTCGATGATCTTTAGAATGATGACGGTCACGATGGTCGGCCGGCAGATGGGGATCATTACCTTCCACAGGTATTTCAGATCGGAAGTCCCGTCCACCTTTGCGGCGCGGTACAGTTCATCCGGCACCTGCTCGAAATTTTCTTTTAACAGATAAATATAAAAGACAGAGGTGACGGAGGGAAGGATCAGGCCGGCAAAGGTGTTGCGCATGTCCAGATTTGTGACCGTCACGAAATTTGTGATCACTACCAGCTCGCTGGGGATCATCATCAGGGACAGGAACAGTGTGAACAGAAGGTTCTTTCCCCGGAATTCCAGCCGGGCGAACGCATAGGCGGCCAGCGTGCTGACCACGATCATGATCGCTGTTGTCCCTATGGTGAAGATCAGGGTGTTCAGAAGATATCCCAGCAACGGTACGGTGGTAAACGCATCCACATAATTCTGGAGTGTGGGTGACAGGGTGAAAAAGGACGGAACATGTTCTGCATTGTAGGATCCATAGCTTTTCACCGACGTCAGGATCATCCAGTAAAAAGGAAACAGAACGATCAGCGCCCAGACGCTCAGAAAAAGATAAACCACAATTTTCTGCACGTGGCCGCGCCGGTTCGTTTTCCTCTGCATTTTTTCAAAGTCAAGTTGTTGTTCCATTGGATTACCTCACTTTAAATCGTTTGTCTGAATCTCATACTGCAATCGCTGCGGTCATTATATTGCCACTTTTTTTCTGCTGACCAGAAGGTTGATGCAGGTAACGGTCAGGACGATCGCAAACAGAAGGATCGCTGCGGCGGAAGCGTAGGACGGATATCCGCCGCTGTCGCCGTAAAGCATATCGTATACATATCCTACGATGGTATTCATGCCGGCGGCATTCAGGTCGGTTCCGAACAGAGCCACCGCATCGCTGTATGCCTTGAAGGCTCCGATAAATCCGGTGATCACAAGGTAGAAGATCATCGGGGAGATCATCGGAAGCGTGATCCTGGTAAAAACCCGAAGCTTCGGCGTTCCGTCCACTCTGGCCGCCTTGTAGTAATCCTGGTTGACCGAAGCGAGGGCGCTGGTGAGCACGAGGATCTTAAAGGGCATGACCACCCAGATCGTGTAAAAACAGAGGACGAACATTTTCGCCCAGTAAGGTCCGTCGATAAAATCCACGGCGTTTCCGCCGAACAATTCGATCACCAGGTTGACCAGGCCGTCGGTGTATTCTGTCTTCTGGAACAGGATCATGAAGACCAGGCCGACCGCCAGTGTGTTGGTCACATAGGGCAGGAAATATACGGTCTGGTAAAGCTCCCTCAGAGGTTTGATGGAACTCAGCCCCACGGAGATCAGCAGCGCCAGTCCTGTGGAGACGGGTACGGTGATGATCACCAGGAGGAATGTGTTCTGCACAGCCTGAAGAAAATAGGGATCGTGCAGTACATAAGAAAAATTATACAGGCCTGTGCCGAAATACGTCTGGGAGGCGAAGTTAAAGCCTTCCTCGAAGGAGTAGATAAAAACGTCGATCAGCGGATAGACCATGAAAACAATAAGAAAAAGGAGCGCCGGCAGAAGATAAAGCCAGGCTTTTCCGTTGTTTCTTTTCATAATTAAAGGATTCTCCTTTCCTGAAACTGCTGGTAAGCGGCAATGCTTGTCTTAAACAGAGTCCGCATTTTTCAACTGCGCTCAAAACGGAGACGGTTTTCCGTTTCTTTTTCAAAGAGAAAGACCTTTCCCGGTTTCAGGGAGAAACGCACTTCTGCGGAAGACATATCAATCTCTGCGCGGGATTCCGCGCTGATGATGGAACGCAGCGTCTGGCTGGTGCAGGCATTGTGGGAGGAGATGACACTGACGTCTCTGCCCATGACTTCCACCCGCTCCAGATGACAGGCGAGAGGACCGTCGGCCTGCAGGACAAAGCCTTCCGGGCGGATGGCTGCCCACACTTCCCGGTCTTTGATTCCCGGAACCGGCAGTACGGCCTGATTGCCAATGAAGAGCTTTCCGCCGCGAACAGTTCCCTGAAAAACATTGATCGGCGGAGTTCCGAGAAATTTTGCAACAAAAAGACTGGACGGATCGTCATAGACTTCCTGGGGTCTGCCCTGCTGCATCAGGACACCGTTCTGCATGACGGCGATCCGGTCGCAGATGCTCATGGCTTCGTCCTGATCGTGGGTGACGAAGACGGTGGTGATGCCTGTCTTCTTCTGAATTTTACGGATTTCTTCCCTGGTCTGGAGGCGCAGACGGGCGTCCAGATTGGACAGAGGTTCGTCCAGAAGGAGAACCCGGGGGAATTTTACGAGGGCGCGGGCGATCGCCACACGCTGCTGCTGGCCTCCGGACAGTTCCCGCGGCTTGCGGTCCATCAGATCTTCGATCTGTACGAGATGGGCGGTCTCGGAGACACGTTTTTCCATCTCAGCCTTTGGGAGCCGGTCTTTGCCTCGGAGATTTTCCAGTGGGAACTGGATGTTCTGGCGGACATTGAGATGAGGATAGAGGGCATAGTTCTGAAAGACCATGCCGACGCCCCGCAGTTCCGGGGAAAGCTTTGTCACGTCCTCGTCGCCAAAGAGGATCTTTCCGTCTGTGGGAGTCTCCAGGCCGCAGATCATATTTAATGTGGTGCTTTTTCCGCAGCCGGAGGGTCCCAGCAGACCGACCAGTTCGCCGTCGGGGATCTCGCAGGTGAAATCGTTCACTGCGGTGACGTCGCCGGGGTTCTTTTTCCCGCGGCCGGGAAATTTTTTGGTCAGGTGTTCCAATACAATTTTCATTCTTTCCTCCTTCTGACACATTTGTTGCGCCATCAAGGTAAATTTGGAAGGCTGCCTCCAAACTTTTCTCTCCCTGATAGTTTCTATAGAATCAGTAGTTATAAATTTCACATTCCTGATTATAGCGAATTTTTATGCACTTCTCAAGCTTTCGTATGTAAAATGTGGGGGACTTGGTAACAGATGTTTTTGGATATTTGCGATATGTGAGTATGGTATAGTTTAGCGGATGTAAATAAAAAACCCTTCGGGCCGGATTTGCCCGAAGAGTTTCTGCTGCCGGGAATATGCCTGCATTTTTACTGGTATCTGCATGATGGTTATAGATATGTAAGCTTTTTAGTTAAGAGATATCAGCGGTAACTGCACAGAAAAGCAATTTCTTTCATGGAAGAAAGACATTCCTAAAAAAACATGCGGTATGATTCACAAAAATAGTTTTGGCCCTGTACGGTTCCAGGTTGATCGCGATGTCTGCGGCAGCCTCCTCTGCACAGGAAAAAATATTGACAGTGCTGACATTCCTCTGTATGGTCAAATGACTGTGCTATGAAATCGCTTTTGGCTGCTCGCTCTTTGATTTGTTCAAATTCATCTTCCATCAGGTTTCCGACTCTGTATTTGTCAAGCATATAAAAATCACAAGGATATATACTTCCATCTGCTTCTATAACATTTTGAAAGGTACAAACGCCGTGCTGTTCGCAGGATTCAGGACGTCTTCCCATGAGGATGCTGATATAGTTTTCAAATTGTCGGATGAAGGGATGCTTTCCTTGCTTAAAGTCCAAATACCATAGATGGAATAAATCGATCAAAAACTGCCCGTAAGTCTGGGGAGAAAGGGAATATTCCTGCGCGCCTTGCTTTGTCTGTAGGGGGTCGAGGCAGGCAATGTACTGCTGCCATAAAAATCCTTTCTTTTTGTAGTATTCATAGATTTTGTGGATCTTGGCTGCGGTTTTTTTGTTTACGACAGTTAAAATATTAAATTCTGCGCCTGTATTTTTTAACAGTTCAGCGGCGTGTAATGTGCGGAAATAGGTATCTTTTCCATTGGCATCCTGCCGATAGATATCGTGGGTTGATCTGATGCCGTCGACAGATAAGCCGGTAAGAAATTTGTTCTTTTTAAGAAAGAGACACCATTCTTTGTCCAGCAGAAGCCCGTTTGTCTGAAGCGCGTGAGAGATTTGAACGTTGTTTACATTGTATTTTTTTTCTAATTCCAGCCATCTGCGGTAAAAGTCTAGGCCTGCCAGGGTGGGTTCCCCACCCTGAAAAGCAATGGAGCATGTGCCTTTAGCATAGGAAAGGGTTTTTCTTATAACTGTTTCTGCTGCTTCTTCTGACATGATACCATAGGAAGCTTGCTCTCGATTTCTCATTTCATCTGCATAGAAACAGTACCTGCAGTGCATATTGCACAACCCGGATGCAGGTTTTACTAAGATATTCACTGGCGGCATACTTTAATTTCTCCTGTTCGCTTTTAGAACATATCTGTAAACTGCAGAAATGAATTTCCAATTACACTTTAATGTCTGAACTCTTCAGGATGGATTTTGCGGAGTTTTTCTGCGCCTGCTTTGCGGCCTGTTTTCTCCAGACGTTCACAATATTGAGGAAGATTTCCTTTGGCATGGTAAGGCCCGCCCTCCCGGATGACTGTCCACATAGGATCAGAGTGTTTTTTGGCGAGCAATTTTCCCCATTTTCATCGTTATGATTCCCTAAAATCAGCGTTGTATATTCATGCAGTTTCAAAGAATATTAATACATTTCCGAAAAATCAAGGACGCATTCGCGCCGCTATCGCGGTTAAAATCCTTGATTTTACGGTAATGTATCGATAATGGTAATCAAGGCATGAATGAGTAATTATAATTGTCTGACAATGATGATT
>DXEK01000108.1 GCA_019115005.1 Candidatus Fusicatenibacter merdavium
TTTTCTCCGTATCTTTTCTCTGTTTCTGCTGGAGCGCGTATTTCTTCTCCGTGCGTTCCAGCGCGGTCGTCACGATTCTTCTCAGATCCGAAGATTTCTGCCGGATCACTGTGATCTTGTTTTTCATCGAATAATACTGCTCCAGGATTCGGGACATACTGTCGCAGGAGACATTTTCCAGATCCCGGTATTTCACCAGTGGAAACGCGGCAAACTCCACCGGTTCCTGGTCTTTGCAGAACATTACCGGAGAAAATTCCTCCTGCCGTATCTGACCGATCCGTTCAGACACGCTCTTCCACAGCTTTTCCCTTGCTTCCTGATCCAGCGCTTTTACAGAACTTTTCGGATCAATCCCGCTCTGAAGACAGAGTTCTTCCCCCATCAGCGGGCTAAAACCGGTCAGCGACAGATAAAGCGCCTGAAACACCGGACGGTCCTCCTGAAAGACCGCTTTTTCGAACGTCTCCCGTTCCATTTCCAGAGGATTCAGTTTCTCCTGTGTATGTGGAATAAACCAGGTTCTGCCCGGTAGCACTTCCCGGACAGAACTCATATTGGCGGATATGTGTTTGATACTGTCAATGATCGTAAGATCTTCCTGACAGAAGATCAGATTGCTGTGTTTTCCCATGATCTCGACGATCAGTTTCTTCCGGCAGACATCCCCCAGTTCATTGAGATGCTCCAGCTCAAAGATCAGTATCCGTTCCAGACCCGGCTGTGTCACAGACAGGATCCGCGCACTGCCGATATGTTTTCGAAGCAGCATACAGAAATTCGGCGCCGTCAGCGGCCCCGGCTTATTCTCCTCCGACAGATAGACCAGAGGAAGGGAAGCGCTGGCCGACAGAAACAGCCGATATTGGGTCCGGTGATTCTTCACCGTGATCATCAGTTCCTCCGCCTCCGGCTGAGCGATCTTATTGATCTTTCCTCCGACGATCGTTCGGTTCAGTTCCGAGACCAGAGCTGCCATCGTTATACCATCAAATGCCATTTCACATTCTCCTTATCCTGTAAAAATGAAAGTCGTTGCTGTTGCCAGCAAACAATCACCATTAAAATGAGTGAACCGACAATCTTGTATCATTATAATATAAAAAAAAAGATTTGACTAGGGTTTGGGAATGAATTATAATGAATCTGTATGGGTTGAGCAAAGCATACACAGAAGTAACGGAACAGAACGTTGCACACTGACAGATTCGGTTCGATCTATACAGGAAGGGTTTATAACATGATAAAAAGTATGACGGGCTTCGGCAGAGCCGAATTACAGGACGAAGTCAGAAGATTCACCGTAGAGATTAAATCCGTCAACCATCGCTACCTGGATTTCAATATGAAGATGCCGAAAAAACTCAGCGTCTTTGAGGCGGCGATCCGCGGAGTGCTGAAGGAATACTTGCAGCGCGGTAAGGTTGACGTTTTCATTTCCTGTGAAGATTTTTCTTCCGGACGGATGCAGCTCCACTATAACAGTGAACTTGCAGCACAGTATCTGGAGTATTTCCGGCGGATGGAAAAAGAACTTTCCCTGGAAAATGATATCAAGGTTTCCAGTCTGTCCCGATTCCCGGAAGTATTCACGATGGAAGAACAGGAGATCGATGCGGAAGAGTTGTGGGCAGGGTTGGAAAAAGCGCTTCGGGCTGCCGGAGAACAGTTTGCCGCTTCCCGCCAGGCAGAAGGTGAGATCCTGAAGCGTGATCTGACCGCCAAGCTGGACGATCTGCGGTCGAATGTGAAACAGATCGAAGCGCGCAGTCCGGAGATCCTGAGAGAATACCGGGAACGGCTGGAGGCAAAGATGAAGGAGCTTCTCGCAGATTCCCAGATGGACGACAGCAGGATTGCCGCGGAAGTGGTGATCTTTGCCGATAAGATCTGCACGGATGAAGAGACCGTACGGCTGAAGAGCCATATTGACAACATGAAAGCTGCGCTTGAAGCCGGTGAGGGAATCGGCCGGAAACTGGATTTTATCGCCCAGGAAATGAACCGGGAGGCCAACACGATCCTTTCGAAGGCCAACGACCTGGAGACGACCAATATTGCGATCGAGCTGAAGACCGAGATTGAAAAGATCCGTGAACAGATACAGAATATTGAGTGATCATATTTCAGCCGGAGGAACATCCCGCCGGGGACAGGAAAAGGGTGGCAAATTGTCAAGATTGATCAATATCGGCTTTGGAAATGTGGTGAATTCGGAAAAAATTGTCGCCGTGGTAAGCCCTGAGGCAGCTCCCATCAAGCGGATGGTGCAGAAAGCCAAAGAGGAAAACGAACTGGTGGACGCAACCGTCGGGCGCCGGACAAAAGCCGTGATTTTTACGAGTGAAAACCTGGTGGTACTGTCTGCGCTTCAGCCGGAAACGATCAGCCGTCGTTTTAACGCTCGCGGGACAGTAATATCAGAAGAACAGGGAGATGCTGAGGATGAGTAAAGGAGTGCTGACCGTCGTATCCGGTTTTTCCGGAGCGGGAAAAGGTACTGTGATGAAAGGACTTCTCGCAGAATATAACAATTATGCACTTTCCATATCCGCCACCACCCGCCAGCCGCGGGAGGGAGAGCAGGATGGAAGAGAATATTTTTTCAAGACAAAAGAAGAGTTTGAGCGGATGATCGCTGAGGAGGCGTTTATCGAATATGCCCGGTATGTGGAAAATTATTACGGGACACCGCGGGCATACGTAGAAGAGCAGCTCGAAAACGGCAAGGACGTTCTTCTGGAGATCGAGATCCAGGGTGCGCTTCAGGTAAAGAAACAGAGGCCGGACACGCTTCTGATCTTCATTACTCCGCCCAATGCGGAGATCCTGGAGCAGCGTCTCGTCGGGCGGGGAACGGAGACTCCGGAAGTGATCGCGATGCGTATGAACCGCGCGGCGGAAGAAGCTTCCTATATGGACGCTTACGATTATATCATCGTCAATGACCGGCTGGAAGACTGTATCTGGAATACGCACCAGATCATTCAGAGCCATCACGCAGCCAGCGCACAGCAGAGCGATTTTATCCGTCGGATGCAGAAAGAATTGGAAGAGAGAAAGGAGCGCAAAGCATGATACATCCATCTTATAAAGAATTAATCGACATCATCAACAAAGGGCAGGACAATGACGACGCACCGGTGATCAGCAGCCGTTATTCCCTGGTTTTGGCAGCCAGCAAACGTGCCCGCCAGCTGATCGCCGGAGCGGAACCTACGGTAAAGGTGAAAAAAGGTATGAAACCTCTTTCTATCGCGGTGGAAGAAATGTATGAGGGAGAAGTCACCATTCTTCCTGAAGAAACAACAGAGGATGAAACCTCGGAAGATATTGAGTAATTCCCTGCAAAACAGAAAACACGGCTCTGGATCTCCGGAGCTGTTTTTCTATCACAAAAACATGTAGCGCACAGGAGTATACACATGAAAATTCTATTTATCTCTCTTGGCTGTGACAAAAATCTGGTCGATTCCGAACATATGTTGGGACTGCTGGTAAAACACGGCTACGAGATCACAGACGATGAAATGCAGGCCGATATTATCGTCATAAACACCTGCTGCTTCATCCATGACGCCAAGGAAGAAAGCATTGAAAACATCCTCCAGATGGCGGAATATAAAAAACAGGGAAGCTGTAAAGTCCTTCTTGTCACCGGATGTATGGCTGAGAGGTACCGCGAGGAGATCCATCAGGAAATCCCCGAAGTGGATGCGGTGCTCGGGACCAACAGTTATGACCGGATCCTGCTTGCTATCGAAGATGTTCTTCGCGGCAGCCACTATGAACATTATGCGGAACTCACCGGTATCCCCAAAACCGACGGAGGACGGATTGTCACGACAGGAGGATATTACGAATATCTGAAGATCGCAGAAGGCTGCGACAAACACTGTACCTACTGTATTATCCCGACACTGCGCGGCAGTTACCGAAGTGTCCCGATGGAAGAGCTGTTGCAGGAAGCGCGGGAGCTGGCGTCCCAGGGTGTCCGGGAGCTGGTGCTCGTCGCGCAGGAAACCACGCTGTACGGTGTCGATCTCTATGGAAAGCCTTCCCTGCATCTGCTGCTGAAGGAGCTCTGCCGGATTCCTGAATTATATTGGATCCGGATCCTTTACTGTTACCCGGAGGACATTTACCCGGAACTGATTCAAACGATGAAGGAGGAAAAAAAGATCTGTCATTATCTGGATCTGCCGATCCAGCACGCCAATGACGAGATCCTCCGCCGGATGGGAAGACATACGACCAAGGAAGAACTGGTACAGATCATCACAACGCTGCGGGAAGAACTCCCGGATATTACACTGCGGACAACACTGATCACCGGTTTCCCCGGCGAGACAAAGGAACAGCACGAAGAGCTTATGGAATTTGTCAATGATATGGAATTCGACCGTCTCGGCGTATTCACCTATTCTCCGGAAGAAGGGACGCCGGCGGCCCGCATGGAGCATCAGATCGATGAGGAGGTCAAGCTGGACCGTCAGGCGGAACTGATGGAACTTCAACAGGACATCTCCATGGAGCTGGGAGAGCGCAAGATCGGACAGACACTGACCGTCATGATCGAGGGAAAAGTCGCCGATGAAAATGCATATGTGGCCCGAAGCGCCGCGGATGCCCCGGGCGTTGACGGATACGTATTCGTCAACACAGAGGAAACGCTTGTCTCCGGAGATTTTGTAAAAGTGAAGATCACCGGTGCACTGGAATATGATTTGATAGGAGAGATTGCGCAATGAATTTACCAAATAAACTGACAATATTGAGAATGATCATGGTCCCGTTTTTCGTTCTGTTCATGCTGGTTCCCATCGGGGGAGCCGCCAACAAATGGATCGCGCTTGCCATCTTTGTCGTGGCGAGTCTGACAGACACTCTGGACGGTTATATCGCCCGGCGAGACAATCTGATCACGGACTTCGGAAAATTTATGGATCCTCTGGCGGATAAGCTTCTGGTCTGCTCTGCGCTGATCTGTTTCGTGGAGCTCGGTGATCTGCCCGCGTGGATGGTCATCGTGATCATCGCACGGGAGTTTATCATCAGCGGTTTCCGCCTGGTAGCGTCTGATAACGGCATCGTGATCGCTGCCAGCAAGACCGGAAAGCTGAAGACGGTCAGCCAGATGGTAATGGTCGTCCTCGTGATCGCGGATCTCGGCGGATTTTTTTCGATCCTCGAGCAGATCTTCATCTGGCTCGCCCTGATCCTGACCGTCGTATCGCTGATCGAGTATATCGTGAAAAACAAAAACGTTCTTTCTATGCAAAGTTAAGGAGGCAGACAGCATGGTTGCAGAAATCATTTCTATTGGAACAGAGATCCTGATGGGCAATATTACCAATACAAACGCCGTATATTTCGCGCGGCAGTGCGCGGCGCTCGGCATCGACTGTTATTATCAGGACGTCGTAGGGGATAACGAGGAGCGGATGACGCAGATGATCCGGACGGCTCTCGACCGCTCTGATCTGATCCTTCTGTCCGGCGGACTGGGCCCTACAGAAGATGATCTGACCAAGGAAGTGGTATGCAAAGTGATGGGCGAGCCGCTTGTGGAGGATCCCCATACAAGAGCGCTGATCCAGAGCTATATGGAAAGCCATCTGAAATCCAATCCCGACTCTGCAATCACTGCCAACAACTGGAAACAGGCGCTGGTTCCGGAACACGGGATCGTCCTTGATAACGAAAACGGAACAGCTCCGGGCCTGATCATCGAAAAGGACGGAAAAACGGCGGTACTCCTTCCGGGGCCGCCGATCGAAATGAAACCTTTGTTTGAGGAACGTGTGATCCCATACCTGCGCAGCAAACAGGAAGATATCCTGTATTCTCATATGATCAAGATCTGCGGGATCGGTGAGAGTGCTGTGGAGACAGAAATTCTCGACCTGATCGACAGCCAGACCAATCCGACCCTCGCCACTTATGCGAAAACCGGCGAGGTACATTTACGCGTCACGGCAAAGGCGGAGAACGAGGAAAAGGCGCTCGCCCTGATGACGCCGGTGGAAGAGGAGCTGAAAAAACGTTTCGGGGATCACATCTACACAACGGATGAGGAAGTGACCCTGGAGGAAGCGGTCGTTCATCTGATGAAAAAAAGAAATCTCCATCTGACCACCGCGGAGTCCTGCACCGGAGGGGCCGTTGCCTCCCGTATCGTCAATGTTCCCGGAGCTTCCGAGATTCTGGAACAGGGACTCGTCACCTACTCCAACGAAGCGAAACAACGCTACCTGGGCGTCAGCAAAGAAACGCTGGAACAGTATGGCGCCGTCAGCGCGCAGACTGCCCGGGAGATGGCCGAGGGCGGATGCCGTAATACAGGAACGGAGGCCTGTATCGCGATCACAGGAATCGCCGGACCCGGCGGGGGAACACCCGAAAAGCCTGTCGGTCTGGTCTATATGGGCTGCAGCGTCAATGGAAAGACGACAGTAAAAGAATACCAGTTCCGCGGAAATCGCACCAAGATCCGCGAACAGGCCGTCGTAAAAGCCCTGACTCTTCTCAGATACTGCATCCTCAAACAGTAAAACGGACCTGCCGGGAGGATAACTTCCGGCGGATAACCGTTCAGCCAGTCCTGTGCATTTTCTGTGCAGGACTGGCTGAACGATTCCTCCGGCAGTTTTATTTTCTGCTTTTGCTCCCGCCAGCTGCCAAAGCATTACTTTTTCAACATTTTGATCATCTGAAGCATCTGATCGATTCTGGCGGTTTCTTCCGGCGTTTTATTCTGTTTCATAACCTGGATGATCAATTCAATTTCCGCGTCACTGAACTGCAGTCCTTTTTCTCTGGAAGTATTCGCCGCAGTCATCAGGATCGGAAGCAGTTCGCTTACGCCTTTCCCGCTGCCCATTGCCGCCATCGACTGGAGCATCTGCAGTTTCTCTTTCCGGATTCCCGACAGATTCGGGTCCCTGGTCCAGTCATCCATCTGCGTTTTCCTCCCTTTCCGCCTCAGCCGCCTGGCCGTCTTCCTGATACATCTGAATCATCTGGACTGCGGTAAACGCTGTCATGATATTGTTCAGATTCTCTTTCATTTCACCAGATGCAAACTGACTGATCGTCTGAAGCATCTCCATTGGATCTGCACCGGAGGATTCCTGCTCTGACATCATGGAAAGCTCCTGTGTATGCGAGAATAGTTGGATCGTTCTCTGTAGTTCCAGCGTCTTGGCAAAGATAGACAACATCGACTGAGCCTTCGGACTGGCATATGGAATCGCCGCCTTGAGTAACTGCAGCTGGTCTTCGGATACCATCTGATCCAGAGGCGTCATTTTTACAGACTCCTGCTCGTTCATAAAAATCCCCATATTCAGATTTTCTATATATTATGCAGAGACCGGAGGAAAAAGAACCTCCTGTTCTCAGATCTCATATGATAAAAGAGAAATACTGAAACAAAAAAGGAGAACAGGCAGTGAAAGAGAACCGGAAAGACCGCTCAGGACAGTCAAAACTTGTCATTGATGGAAATGCATTTTATGAACTGGACCTTGATTGTGTCCGGCGAAGGGAAGAGCACAGAAAAAAACAGACAAAAGAAGAGCAAAAAGCCGAAAAAAAAGGCAGCAGTCACCGGGAACATGATCACCGTGATTCCCCATGACTTTATCCGGATGCCGGCAGCAGTTCCATCAGCGGATCTGTCGGCATCCCTGCAGATACAGACAGATCTTTTTACACCGCAAAGCCCTCTGACCGGACCGGGCAAAGGAAATAATTTCCTTTGCCCGGGGCGGCGGATCGGAAATTCATCAGAACTTCCTAATCCGGCACCTGTTTTCCGGCCAGAGGGCTTTATGACTGTTCAAAGATCTGCAGACCAGAGATTATGATCAGCAACCGCAGCCATTTCCGTTTCCGCCGCAGCAGAACAGAAGCAGAAGAATCAACAGACAGCTGTCATTGCCGCAGCCGCCAAACATGGAATTTCCATTTCCGCAGAAGCAGTTCAGCAGAAGCAGGATCCAGATAATATTGCACCCGCAGGAACTTCCATTAAACAGGCTGGTATTTCCGGAATCACATCCGCATCCACAGTTTGTAGCAGCTAAATCACTCATATCATTTCCTCCAAATTGATTTGGTTTACACTTCATGATATGAATCTGAGCCGCATTTGGTTACAAAGAAAAATCAAACAACTTTTTTACGGGTATCTCCAGAGCTTCCGCGATATCAAACAGAAGATTCAGAGAGATCGACGTTCTTGTGTTGGGGGCTTCTATATTACTCATATGAGTCCGGCTGATATGAACCGCCTCTGCAAGCTGGCTTTGGGTCATACCTTTTGCTTTGCGGTAATAGGCGATCGTCAGCCCAAGCATACGCAGCTGATTCATTCTTTCGTTGCTCATAGGATTTCCTCCTCTCATTCTCAAAGGTATTTCAACGAGACTGTTCCATGGATCCGGGCGACAGCAACACGTTGGCACTTTTTCACAGGACGGAAAAGGTACTCATGTGGTCATCAGCGAGAGAAAGGTATTATACAGGTCCAAAGTCCCATATCCCCATTCACGGTTCGGATAGATCAGAGCGGGATCTCTCTGTGCACCGCGGATCAGATAACTTTTCAGTTCCTGTGTGGTAAAATAGCGGGACTGCGTGCGTTCCATGCCCCACTGGATCAGCAGCGCGGTTGCTCCCGACGCCAGCGCTACTGCTGCGCTCGTTCCGGTTCTCTCTATGTAGCTTCCCAGCGGACCCGGACCGGTGACATTCACACCCGGTGACACAAAATCCGGCTTCACGTTTTCATCCGCAGTGTACCCTCTGCCGGAGTTTACATATAAACTCCCGGCAGCAGCGTCATAAGCGCCTGTGGTGATAATCGTCTCGGGTGTTGAGGGACTGGTCAGCGTTGTATACGGATCCGGGGAGAGAAAAGTGATATCCGGATCAGCAAAACCGGTGATCGGCAGCCAGAGATGAAATTCTCTGCTGCCGGGATCAACTCCATATACCTGAAGATTCCAAATCCCAGCGGTCGGCCGGGAGAACCGGATGACGATCAGCTGCCGTCCGCTAGCCGTGACAACGTCGTATTTGATGAAAATCCTGGTTTCTTCCAGTATGAAGCTGCTCGCGGTCTCCAGGGTCAGAGAGACCGGAATCCGCGGGATCGACTCCCCAGCCGGGGAACGAAATCCCACGGAAAACAGCTGTGGAGCCTGTCCCCAGAGCTCCATGGTAAACCCGGCGCTTCCTTCCGGTACCAGGATTTCCACGTTTACCGGTCCATCCGCCGAGGAGACGGTGCCGGAATAGTGATGTGCCATTCCCGCCTCGTTTCCGGCCGCTGTCACCGGAGTGATCCCCTGTATCTGTCCCAGACGCCGAAGCGTGAACGACAGCGGAAGCGAACCGGTACGGCTGCCCTGATTGCTCCCGAGCGCCAGGCAGATCACAAGAGGTTTCTGATAGAGCTGTGCCTTCTGCGTCAGGAACTGAATGCCCGCCATGATATCATTTTCCTGAAAAGCCACTGCGTCCGGCGAGAGATAGAAAAAATCCCTGAGATACTGCTTGGCCGGCTTTAACCGGACAACGACCAGATCCGCATCCGGCGCAGCGCCGATAAATCCCTGTCCTTCCTCCGGCGTTCCGGCCGCCACCCCGGCGAGGTAAGTTCCATGACCGTTAGGATCTGCCGCCGGCACGGCCGATCGGGGATTGTCTATCTGCAGCGCCCCGTCGATCTGATCTTTTGAATATTCGCTGCCGTAAGGGAAAAAAGACGGGGCAGTGCCGCTGCGGTCCGTCTGATCCCACAGCGACAGGATCCGCGTCGTACCGTCCGATCTTCGAAATGCAGGATGCGTATAATCGATCCCCGTATCTACGAACCCGAGGATCACGCCGGTTCCTGTCAGATTCAGCACCGGCTGGTTCTGCACCAGCAGGATTCCCGCGCTTTCCAGCGAAACAGTGTTGAGCGGCGTGTAGAGTTTCGGCACAGAATTATAGGGAATATCCCCGAACTGATTGTCGGGAAGAAGACGTCTCTCAAAAAAAAACGTGGAATACTGTGCATTCAGTTCAAAGGAATCCGCCCGGGACACCGGGCCGGACCGTGCAAAAGCATCCAGATAAAACGTCCGGACGATCAGGTCCGCATATTCTTCCGAGTAGACAAGTTCTTCCAGTGTCAATGGTGTACACCACCCGTTTTTTATTCAGTATACGATGCGCCGGCATAAAATATGAATCCCCATCTTCTTGTCCGGGGCAGGACCGCCTTTATTCCAAAAGTCCGCTGATGTCCCGGTCGGGAACCTCCATCGGATAATGATTATCAAAACATGCCTTGCAGATCGGGAGATCGCCGACCATCTCCTGGAGAAGCTCGATCGGCATATAGCCGAGAGAATCTGCTCCGATCAGTTCGCGGATCTCCTCCGCCGAATGCGTGTGGGCGATCAGCTGCTGGTTGGATGGCACATCGGTACCGAAGTAGCAGGGGTACAGAAACGGCGGCGAACTGATGCGCACATGGACTTCCTTCGCGCCGGCATTTTTCATCATTGTGATAATGTTCGCAATAGTGGTTCCCCTGACAATAGAATCATCCACAAGAACGATCCGTTTTCCTCTGACGACAGGTTCCAGGACACTCAGTTTGATCTTAACACTGGACTCCCGTTCCTTCTGGCTTGGCTTGATAAACGTCCTGCCGATATAACTGTTTTTGTGGAATGCCAGTGCAAACGGGATCCCGGAGGCCTCGGAGTAACCTTTTGCAGCTGTCAATCCCGAGTCCGGAACGCCGACCACAAGATCTGCATCGACCGGATAAGTTCTCGCCAGCAGACCGCCGGCTCTGATCCGGGATTCATACACATTGATCCCGTCCAGACAGCTGTCCAGGCGGGCGAAATAAATATATTCAAAAATACAGTGGGCCTTCGTCACACTTCCCGGCATGAACTCAGACCGGAGCTGCCCGCTCTGATCCACCGTCACAATCTCCCCCGGCGCCACGTCGCGGACAAACTCCGCACCGATAGATGTGAGCGCACAGCTTTCCGATGCAAACACCCAGGCATTGTCGCGTTTTCCGATACACAGGGGCTTCAGTCCATAGGGATCCCTGACTCCGATCAGCTTTCTCGGACTCATGATTACAAGCCCGTATGCGCCGCGGATCTTCTGTACCGTCTTCAGGATCGCCTCCTCAACAGTCGCCGAATGAACGCGTTCCCGCGCAATATGGTAGGCAATGATCTCCGAATCGATTGTGGTATGGAAAATCGCTCCGGTGTATTCCATTTCCTCTCTCAGTTCCATCGCATTGACCAGATTCCCGTTATGAGCAAGAGCAAGGGAACCTTTCAGATATTTCAGAACAAGGGGCTGCGCATTTTCCACGGTCGTTGCGCCGGTGGTAGAATAACGGACGTGGCCGATACCGATGTTTCCTTTCAGTTCCTGCAGTCCGGATTCCCGGAAGACCTCCTGGACAAGTCCCATACCCTTATGGAATTTTACCTGTCCTTTCGGGCCATTGGTGTCAGAAACGGCGATCCCGCAGGATTCCTGTCCCCGATGCTGCAGCGCGGAAAGACCGTAATAGATGGAAGAACTCACATCCCCGCCGTCCAGGTCATAAATCCCGAAGACTCCGCATTCTTCTTTCAATCCGCTCTCGCAGTTTTCGAATTTTGCATTTTTCATGTCTGATCTGTTTCTCCTTTTCTTTGCATGCACGCGGTACAGTCCCTTCCCGCAGTCGCGCTGCCGGGAAATTACCGCCGCATGGAATGAAAAAAAGACAAAAAGGCTATCCTGAATCGGGACCTCTTCGTCTCAGACTAAAATTATACGCTTTTTTACAATTTAGTGTCAATAGATTTTGACGTGTTCTTTTGATTTTATCTCTTTTTTATGGTCAGGGCCGTTTTTATGACAATTATTTCGGAAATTTTACCAAAATTGCAAAAATGAAAAAAAATACGTTGCAAACGCAGCCGGCCGTGATAAAATGGGAAATGTTTTTTTATGAAATGTCCGTATCGTTGCAACGAATCAAACAGGAGGGTATCATTATGGCAGTAAAGTATGTATTTGTAACCGGTGGAGTGGTTTCCGGTCTCGGCAAAGGAATCACTGCTGCGTCGCTAGGACGTCTCTTAAAAGCCAGAGGCTATAAAGTCACGATGCAGAAATTCGATCCGTATATCAATGTGGATCCCGGGACAATGAACCCCATCCAGCACGGCGAGGTCTTTGTCACCGACGACGGCACTGAGACCGATCTGGATCTGGGACACTATGAACGGTTCATCGATGAAAGTCTGGACCGCAATTCCAATGTGACCACAGGAAAAGTGTACTGGTCGGTACTTCAGAAAGAGCGTCACGGGGACTTTGGCGGCGGGACCGTTCAGGTGATCCCGCACATCACCAATGAAATCAAAAGCCGGTTTTATCATAATTCTGCCGAGGATCGGATCGCCATCATCGAAGTCGGCGGCACCGTCGGCGATATTGAAAGCCAGCCGTTTCTCGAAGCGATCCGCCAGTTCCAGCATGAAGTGGGCCACGAAAATGCCGTACTTGTCCACGTCACGCTGATCCCCTACCTGAAAGCCTCCGGAGAGATGAAGACAAAGCCTACCCAGGCAAGCGTCAAGGAGCTGCAGGGGCTCGGCCTGTGGCCAGACGTGATCGTATGCCGCTCCGAACATCCTCTGACACAGGAAATCCGGGACAAGATCGCTCTGTTCTGTAATGTCCCGAGCACACATGTTCTCCAGAACCTGGACGTGGAATATCTCTACGAAGCTCCGCTGGCCATGGAGCGGGAACATCTGGCTCAGGTTGTCTGTGAATCCCTTCATTTGCCATGTCCCGAGCCGGATCTGTCCGACTGGAAAGCGATGGTGCAGGCGCTCCGCACGCCGGACAAGGAGGTGACAATCGCACTGGTCGGAAAATATATTCAGCTGCATGACGCTTATCTGAGCGTCGTTGAAGCCCTGAAGCACGGCGGGATCGCCGTTCACGCCAGTGTTTCCATCCGGTGGATCGACTCCGAAAATGTGACAGAGAGCAACGTCGGCGAACTGCTGCACGGCGTCGACGGAGTTCTGGTCCCCGGTGGGTTCGGCAACCGGGGGATCGAAGGAAAGATCACCGCGATCCGCTATGCGAGAGAGCACAGGCTTCCGTACCTGGGCCTGTGCCTGGGCATGCAGCTCGCAATCGTAGAATATGCGCGCAATGTTGTCGGATATCCGGATGCACACAGTATCGAACTGGATCCGGACACCAAACATCCGGTGATCTCCCTGATGCCGGACCAAAATGGTATAGAGGATATCGGCGGAACTCTGCGTCTCGGCGCATACCCGTGTATTCTCGCGGAAGACTCTTTGGCCTGCCGTCTCTACGGCACGGATCGCATCGAAGAGCGCCACAGACACCGCTATGAAGTCAATAATGAATACCGGGAATCACTGACGAGCCATGGAATGAAACTGTCCGGACTCTCTCCGGACGGCCGGATCGTTGAGATGATCGAGCTGGACGATCACCCGTTCTTTATCGCAACACAGGCGCATCCGGAATTTAAGTCCCGTCCGAATCGTCCCCATCCGTTGTTCCGGGGTCTGATCCAGGCGGCTGCCGATCATCACAGCAACAGATCTGCTGAACAGTAAGCCGACATATTCTTCGTGACCGGCTGTTCCGATGATCACCGCAGCCCGGCGTACAGTCTGCATTATGCTCAGGCTGCCGCCGGGCTGCGGCGATCATAAAGTTACCGCGGAAACGTTTGGATCACATCTGCAGAACGCTGCAAAAAATGCGGCGGAAATGCAGCTTGTCCTTAAAAAAACTGCATAAAATCTCAAAAAAGTCAAATTTGATATTTACAAATTTGCAGATTTGGTTTATATTATTAGCCATAGTTGCAGAAATCCTGCTGCAGTTTGCAATCTGTAACTGTTCGGCTGGCTGAACAGTTACGGCAATTCAAAGAATGGAAGAGAAAGGGTGTTTGTATGACACAGAGGAGAGAGGGCGCCGGAAGCAGTTGTCCCGCGCTGTACAGTCCCCGATTTGAGCACGATAACTGCGGAATCGGAGCTGTCGTTAATATCAAAGGCAAGAAAAGCCACGAAACTGTTGAAAAAGCACTGAAAATTGTAGAAAACCTGGAACACAGGGCCGGCAAGGACGCCGAGGGAAAAACGGGTGACGGAGTTGGAATCCTACTGCAGATATCGCATAAATTCTTCTCCAAAGCCTGTCGTTCCCTCGGCATTTTTTTAGGCCAGGAGCGGGAGTACGGCGTCGGAATGTTCTTCTTTCCGCAGAACGAGCTGAAACGCAACCAGGCAAAAAAAATGTTTGAAATCATCGTCGAGAAGGAAGGAATGGAATTTCTCGGATGGAGAGAGGTTCCGGTTGTGCCGGAGGTTCTCGGACACAAGGCAAGAGAATGCATGCCCTACATCATGCAGGCGTTTATCAAAAAACCGGAAGACGTGAACAAAGGCATTGATTTTGACCGCCGCCTGTATGTGGTACGCCGTGTCTTTGAGCAGAGTACGGACAACACGTATGTTCCGTCTCTGTCCAGCCGTACGATCGTCTATAAGGGCATGTTCCTGGTCGGCCAGCTGCGGACGTTCTTCTCAGATCTGCAGGATTCTGCTTATGAGTCAGCGATCGCCATCGTTCATTCCCGGTTCAGCACCAACACGAACCCCAGCTGGGAACGCGCGCATCCGAACCGTTTTATCGTCCACAACGGCGAGATCAACACGATCCGCGGAAACGCGGACAAAATGCTCGCCCGGGAGGAGACCATGGCGTCCCCGATGCTTCAGGATGAACTCCACAAAGTACTTCCTGTCATCAACACGCAGGGATCCGATTCCGCGATGCTGGATAATACGCTGGAGTTTCTGACCATGAGCGGCATGGATCTGCCGCTGGCAGTCATGATCACCATTCCGGAACCGTGGGCGAACAACATGACGATCTCTCAGGAAAAGAGGGATTTCTATCAGTATTATGCGACGATGATGGAGCCGTGGGACGGTCCCGCATCCATTCTGTTTTCCGACGGCGATGTGATGGGAGCAGTGCTTGACCGGAACGGCCTGCGTCCTTCCCGTTATTACATCACAAAGGATGATCAACTGATCCTCTCCTCCGAGGTAGGTGTGCTGGATGTGCCGGAGGATCAGATCCTCGTCAAGGAACGTCTCCATCCGGGCAAAATGCTCCTGGTAGACACTATTCAGGGAAGAGTCATCAATGACGATGAGCTGAAAGAGATTTACGCAAAACGCCAGCCTTACGGAGAATGGCTGGACAGCAATCTGGTCGAGCTGAAAAACCTGAAGATCCCGAACCTGCCGGTTCAGGAATACAGCCGGACGGAGCGCGCAAGACTGCAGAAAGCATTCGGATATTCCTATGAGGAATACCGCACCGCGATCCGGAACATGGCGCTGAATGGTTCCGAGGGAATCGCCTCCATGGGCATCGACACACCTCTGGCTGTGCTTTCCCACCAGCACCAGCCACTGTTCAACTATTTCAAGCAGCTGTTCGCCCAAGTAACCAACCCGCCAATCGACGCGATTCGCGAGGAGATCGTCACCTCCACCACTGTGTACGTGGGACGTGACGGAAACCTGCTGGAGGAACGCCCGGTCAACTGTCAGGTTCTGAAGATTAACAACCCGATCCTGACCAACACCGATATGCTGAAGATCAAAAACATGAAGATCGACGGTTTCA
>DXEK01000109.1 GCA_019115005.1 Candidatus Fusicatenibacter merdavium
GAAAACCGGGAAGACTAGCAGAAAATCATATACAGAATGGAAAAGAAAAGGAGATTATCGGGGTATGGATATACTGTTATGGCATGAAATACTGGAACCGTATGAACTGGCGGTCAGGGAACTTACTGTAAAATTTAATCATCTGATCAAGGAGCATCACGAAAAGGGACTGTACTCTCCCATCGAGAGTGTCAGCGGCAGGGTGAAAAGCGTCTCCAGCATATTGGAGAAGATGCAGCGCAAGGAGATTCCGCCGGAGGTGATGGAGGAGCAGGTGGAGGATATCGCCGGGATCCGGATCATCTGCCAGTTTGTGGAGGATATCGAGAAGGTGGCGCAGATTATCAGCCGCCGCTCGGATATCAAGATCAAGAGTGAAAAAGATTATATCAAACATATGAAGGACAGCGGATACCGCAGCTATCATCTGATCGTTTATTACACAGTCGAGACGCTGAATGGACCGAAAAAGCTTCAGGTAGAGATCCAGATCCGCACGATGGCGATGGACTTCTGGGCGACGATCGAGCATTCGCTGCAGTATAAATATAAGGCGAACATTCCGGAACATATCCGGCAGAGACTGAGCGCGGCGGCCAACGCGATCATAGCGCTGGATAATGAGATGTCTTCGGTGCGCAGTGAGATCATGGACGCTCAGAATTCTTCTCAGCTGCAGCGGAATCTGATCACGGACATTCTCAATAACATTGAAAATCTCTACAAACTTTCCAACAAACGTGAGGTGGAAAAGATCCAGGATGAATTTTACCGGATCTACCGCCTGAATGACCTGCAGGAGCTGAAGCGTTTTCACAAGGAACTGGATCTGATCGCCGAGGGTTATCGGGCCCAGGCGGTGACCAGCGAGATGTAGAAAGAAGAGGTACTTAGACGATGGAACTTCCGAACGGATTCCTTGAGCAGATGAAGTGTCTGCTGGGAGAAGAATATCCGGAGTATCTGGAAAGCTTTTCCAGACCTGCCCACAGTGCGCTGAGGGTGAATACGGGAAAAATCCCGGTCAGAGAATTCCTGGAAAAAACCGGATGGGACCTGCGGCCGGTGCCGTGGGTTTCCAACGGGTTTTATTATCGCGCGGGAAAGTCCACGGGTGAGGATGCGTCGAATCCAGCGAAGCATCCTTTTTACTATGCCGGTCTGTACTATCTGCAGGAGCCGAGCGCCATGACTCCTGCCAGCCGTCTTCCTGTGGAACCCGGGGACCGGGTCATGGATCTGTGCGCCGCGCCGGGCGGAAAGGCGACGGAGCTTGCCGCCCGCCTTCAGGGTCGGGGAATGCTGCTGGCCAATGATATCAGCAACTCCCGTGCCAGAGCGCTCCTGAAAAATCTGGAACTGCAGGGTGTGGAAAATATGCTGGTGACCAGCGAGGATCCGGAGCGGCTGGTGCAGGCATATCCTGAGTATTTTGATAAAATTCTGCTGGATGCGCCCTGTTCCGGGGAGGGAATGTTCCGGAAGGAACATTCGATGATCGCGGCCTGGAGGGAGCGGGGACCGTCCTGGTATGCGCCGATCCAGAGAGAACTGATCCGCCAGGCAAGGCAGATGCTCCGGCCCGGCGGATATCTGCTGTATTCCACCTGTACGTTTTCCCTGGAGGAGAACGAAAAGGTCATTGACGATTTTCTGGAGGAGTATCCGGATATGGAGCTTTGTCCGGTGGAGCCGTACGAAGGGTTTGCGCCGGGAGTTTCTGTCGGAGTCGGAGATCTGTCCGCCTGTGTACATATTTATCCTCACCGGATGGAGGGAGAGGGGCATTTTCTGACGCTGATGAAAAAGCAGGCGGCGGAGCCGTGCTGCCCGGGACCGGATATACAGAGGCATACAGCAATCAGCAATGAAAAGCTGCCGGAGACGCGAAAAGGAAAGCGGAAAGGCCATGAAGGCGGAAAAATCCGGAGAGACCGGCGGGGAAAAAGCGGAGAGACTGCCCAGAGTCCTGCGGCGATGTTGGCGGCAGCGGAAGAGTTTCTCGCACATACCCGCAGAGACTGGAAAAGCGGGAAATTCTTCTGCAGACAGGATCAGGTTTATTATCTGCCGGACGGTCTGGAACCGGCGGAGGGACTTCGCTACCTGCGCACAGGTCTGTGGGTCGGAACAGTAAAGAATGGGCGGTTTGAGCCATCCCAGGCGCTTGCGATGGCGCTCAGGGCGGAGCAGTTTGACGCTGTGCTGGATCTGGCTTCGGAAGACGAGAGGACGATCCGGTACCTGAAAGGGGAGACGATACCGCTTGGCAAAAAGGATTCTGCTATCCATAAGGGATGGGTTCTTGTCTGTGTGGACGGGTTCCCTCTGGGATTTGGAAAAGCGGCGGGGGCGACGGTGAAGAACAAGTATTATGCAGGATGGCGGATGGTGTGAACCTATGAAAAAATTGCGACTGGACAAATATCTGGCGGACATGCAGGCGGGAACGCGCAGCGAGGTAAAGCAGATGATCCGCAAAGGAAGAGTGACCGTCAATGAATGTGTGGTCCGCAGTCCGGAACAGAAAGTGGATCCGGCGGAGGACACCGTAATGCTGGACGGTGTGAAAATCGGGTATGTGACACTGGAATATTGGATGCTCAACAAACCCCAGGGAGTCGTTTCGGCGACGGAGGACAGGCGGGAAAGAACCGTGCTTTCTCTGCTGCCGGATGCAGCCAGGAAGGATCTGTTTCCTGTGGGACGGCTGGACAAGGATACGGAGGGGCTGCTTCTGCTGACCAACGATGGTCCGCTGGCCCATGCGCTCTTGTCGCCGAGACGTCATGTGGACAAAGTATATCGTGCGGTTGTCTCCGGAGTTCCGGGACAGCGGGAGCAGGAAGCGTTCGCCGGGGGTCTGGACATCGGCGATGAAACAGAGACCCTTCCGGCCAGGCTGGAGATCTTAGGTGTCCGCAGCTTCGAAGCGGACGCCAGAGAGACTGTTGTACCTTCGCCGGATTTTTCTGCGGAGGTTCGGGACTGGAGAGACGCAGACGAACAGGAATTGCCAGGGCGGTGCAGCGAGGTGGAGATTACGATCCGGGAAGGCCGGTATCACCAGATCAAACGGATGTTTGAAGCGGTGGGGATGCGGGTACTGTTTCTGAAGCGGATGTCCATGGGACCGCTGAATCTGGATCCGGATCTTGAGCCGGGACAGGCGCGCCGCCTGACGGCAGAAGAGATCGATGCGCTCCGGAAAGCAGAACATCGCTGAACACAGTGGAACAATTTATTGGAGAAAGAGGAGAGTTCATCTATGCCATTTTTACCGACGACGAAAAAGGAAATGGAGCAAAAAGGGATCCGGCAGCTGGATTTCGTGTATGTGATCGGGGACGCCTATGTGGATCACTCTTCCTTTGGCCCTGCGATCATCAGCCGTGTCCTTGAGGCGCATGGCTATACCGTGGGGATCCTGGCCCAGCCGGACTGGAAAAAGGATGAGAGCATTGCGGAATTGGGTGAACCCCGTCTGGCGTTTCTCGTCTCCGCCGGAAATATGGATTCCATGGTCAATCATTACACTGTTTCCAGAAAGCACCGGAAAACGGACGCCTATTCGCCCGGAGGACGGATGGGACTGCGGCCGGACCGGGCGGTGACGGTTTACGGAAATCTGATCCGCAGAACGTATAAGCATGTCCCCGTCATTCTGGGCGGGATCGAGGCGTCTCTGCGGAGACTGGCCCACTATGATTACTGGTCGGATCAGGTAAAACGCTCCGTCCTGCTGGACTCCGGCGCGGATCTGATCTCTTACGGCATGGGGGAACGGTCCATCGTCGAGATCGCGGACGCACTCAATGCGGGGATCGCGGTGGAGGATCTCACTTTTATCCGCGGAACTGTCTGCCGATGCAGGAATCTGGATCACTTGGACCATCCTCTGGTGCTGCCTTCGTTTGAGGAGGTTCGTACAGATAAACGCAGATATGCAGAAAGTTTCGCTGTCCAGTATAAAAACACAGATGCGCTGACGGCGCGCCCCCTGGCGGAGAGTTATGGAACCAGGGGATATGTTGTCCAGAATCCTCCGGCGTTCCCGCTGACTCAGCAGGAGATGGACGACGTGTACGATCTGCCGTATATGCGCAGATGGCATCCCTCCTATGATGCGGCGGGAGGCATCCCGGCGTTTGCGGAGATCAGGTACAGTCTCACCAGCAACCGTGGCTGCTTCGGTTCCTGTAACTTCTGTGCGCTTACGTTTCACGAAGGACGGGTCGTACAGGCGAGAAGCCACCGGTCGCTGCTGGAGGAAGCGAAAAAAATGACGGAGGAGACGGATTTCAAAGGCTACATCCATGATGTCGGCGGCCCGACGGCGGATTTTCGTTTTCCAGCCTGTGAGAAACAGCTGACCAAAGGCGCATGCCCTAACCGCGCCTGCCTGTTTCCCAGGCCGTGTCCGAACCTGAAAGCGGATCATTCCGATTATGTCCGGCTTCTGCGTGAACTGAAACAGATCCCGCAAGTCAAAAAAGTCTTTGTCCGTTCCGGTATCCGCTTTGATTATGTGCTGGCGGACAAGAAAAAAGATTTTCTCGAGGAACTGGTCAGAGATCATATCAGCGGCCAGCTCCGGGTTGCCCCGGAGCATGTGTCCAACCGGGTTCTGCACTTTATGGGAAAACCGGAACATGCGGTGTATGAACAGTTTCTGAAGGAGTTTGAGACCTGCAACAAAAAGTATGGGAAAGAACAGTATGCGCTGCCGTATTTCATGTCCTCCCATCCGGGCTGTGGGCTCGCTGAGGCGGTGGAGCTGGCGGAATATATCCGTGACATGGGATTTATCCCGGAACAGGTGCAGGATTTCTACCCGACGCCGTCGACGCTGTCCACCTGTATGTATTATACGGGCCTGCACCCGCTGACTATGGAGAAGGTGTATGTGCCGAAGCATCCCCATGAGAAAGCGATGCAGCGGGCGCTGATCCAGTATCGGGATCCGGCCAATTACGATTTGGTCAGAGAAGCGCTGCTGCGCGCCGGGCGAAAGGATCTGATCGGATTCGGCCCCAAATGCCTGATCCCGCCCCGAAACATCGCCGGAGGAAAAACTTCCGGGAAGCGTGCCGGAAAGGGCACCGGACATTCCGGCGGAGAGAATCGCC
>DXEK01000110.1 GCA_019115005.1 Candidatus Fusicatenibacter merdavium
TCGTGAAACACTTGAATAATCCAGTCATCCAGACAAGAAAGTAGCAAATGAAGCACCGTATTGTACAGAAATCAGATTTATACTGAGGTAATATTTAAAATTTGTGTCCAGTTTTTGTTGACTAGTGCAAACCTATACTTTAACCGGAGACTATAATATTCATTTAATGATTGACAGCAAGGAGTATCAGGGAGTATTCTTAAAGCAGTGGGATGAGGACGGCAAAAAATATGTCATGACTTTCACAGCTTTAGACGATGAAACGGGTGTGGCAGTCTGGGGCAGCGGTCTGAATGCACTGGAGGAGTAAGGATGAGATTGTTTTCATTTGACAGCCTGTTCATGAGGGCATTGAATTTTATCGCAGATCTGGTGATCATGCATGTTCTGTGGCTGGTCTGTTGTTTGCCGATCGTAACAGCAGGCGCTTCCACTACAGCGCTGTATTATACCTGCATGAAGAGAATGCGAACGAAGGAAGGGTATATCACAAAGAATTTTTTTCACTCTTTTCGTGAAAATTTTCGCCAAGCGACAATTCTGTGGTTGATCATGCTGGCCGTTTTGTTTCTGTTCGTGACGGATCTGAGATATGCTGTGTACCTGAATAATTTTATGGGGAAAATCATGCTGGTCACATGTTCGGTTTTTCTGATTCCGTGTGTTTTGATCGCCATTTATATTTTCCCTGTATTGGCAAAATTTGAAAACACTATTTTTGACAATGTAAAAAATGCATTGCTGATGTCTATCAGACATTTCCATCCTCGCTGCTGCTTCTGGTTATCTACGGAACGTTTGGCCTTTTGCTTTATATGTTTCCGCCGTTTATCGGGCTTATGTTGATTGTAGGAGGCGGACTGATGGCGTATCTCACGTCTTCGGTATTTATTCAGATTTTCCGGAAGTATATTCCGGATGAATTGGAAGAAGATCTGGAAAAATCCGGAGAGAAGTTTGAACAGTAACTATATAAAAATTGCTAAGGAGACTATTGTATGGCAAAACTCGTAATCAACACAAACAGAAAACTGAGCAAGATCAACAAAGAGATACAGGGGCATTTTTCCGAGCACCTCGGACGCTGTATCTACGAGGGCCTTTACGTGGGAGAGAATTCTGAGATTCCCAATGTAAACGGTATGCGTACCGACGTTGTCGAAGCGTTGAAACAGATCCGGATTCCGGTCCTGCGCTGGCCGGGCGGCTGCTTTGCCGATGAGTATCACTGGAAAGACGGCGTTGGTCCGAAAGAGCAGAGAAAGAAGATCGTCAACACACACTGGGGCGGCGTTGTCGAGGACAACAGCTTTGGAACGCATGAGTTCTTTGAGTTGTGCCGTCAGCTGGGCTGTGAAGCTTATGTCAACGGAAACATGGGAAGCGGAACGGTACAGGAGATGTCTGAGTGGGTAGAGTACATGACCTTCGAAGGCGTTTCTCCGATGGCGGATCTGAGAAAGAAGAACGGCCATGAGGAGGCGTGGAAGGTAGATTTCTTCGGCGTCGGAAATGAGAACTGGGGCTGCGGCGGAAACATGAATCCGGAATTTTACGGAAATATGTACCGCAGATATCAGACTTACGTGAGATGTTATGACAGCAAAAAGCCGATCAAAAAGATCGCCTGCGGACCGAACGTGGACGACTACGAGTGGACCGAAGAAGTGATGAAGGCAGCGTTCCGCAGATGTGCGCCGGATCAGCATGGATTTATGGATGGCCTGTCACTGCACTACTATACGCATCCGGGCGGATGGGAAAACAAAGGCAGCGCCACCGATTTCGATGAGAAAATGTGGTATCAGACCATGAAGAAGACCTGGTATATGGATGAATTGATCCGCCGCCATGGAGCGATCATGGACAAGTATGATCCTCAGAAACAGGTCGGCATGATCGTCGATGAGTGGGGCACCTGGTTTGACGTAGAGCCGGGAACGAATCCGGGCTTCCTGTATCAGCAGAACACAATGCGCGACGCCCTGGTGGCGGGCATTAACCTGAACATCTTCAACAAGCACAGCGACCGTGTGAAGATGGCGAATATCGCACAGATGGTCAATGTTCTCCAGGCAGTGATCCTGACAGAGGGCGCGAAGATGATCAAGACTCCGACTTACCATGTGTTCGATATGTATAAATATCATCAGGATGCACAGCTGCTGGACAGCACGCTGGAGACGGAGCAGGTTGGACTCGAGGAGTGCAATATGGTTCCGAATCTGAGCGAGTCTGTCTCCGAGGACGCAGACGGTGTGCTGCATATCACGATGACAAATCTTGACCTGGAGAAGGATTATACGATCGACACGACGATCTTGGGCAGAAAGGCCGGGGAGATCACAGCGGAGATCGTGACCGGAGAAATGCATGCGAAAAATACGTTTGAGGATCCGGAGCAGGTAAAGGTAGAGGCGTTCGACGGCGTAGAGCAGATTCATGGAGGAATCCGCTTTACGATCCCTGCCTGCAGTGTACTCCATATCGCTGTAAAGTAAGATACTGAAAAGGCGCAACCGTTCGGCCGGATGAACGGTCGCAAAAAGACAGATAAAACGGGCCGGTCCTGTTTGTGCACGGATGTGACACAGGCAGGACCGGCCCGTTTAGTGTGACCGTTCCCCTTGTTTGAGGAACGGTTACTGCGTCCGGCAATTATGGATCGATTTGTGACGGGAGAATGTCCATACGCTCCAGATAGTTCTGGTGGTAGGCTTCCCAGATCGCGAACAGATTCTGATGCTGCTGCGGGTATGCGGGGGATCTCCGTGTGATGAGCCGGTCATAGGTGACCGCTGCGGTGTATATTTTGCCGGCAATGTGAGAAAATCCGGGAATATCTGTCCGATAGGGACAGGCATTCGGATCTGCCAGGCTGTATTCTGGGACATCCTGGCTGCCGCGACGGCAAAAATTTATGTTATATGGATGTGTGGGGGTGCCTTGGAGGATCAGTGTTTCGTTGAGAAGGAGATTGGCCTGTTGATCGGCCTGAAGGTAGTGATCGCGGTACAGACGCGTCAGAGCGTAGCCGGACTCAAACCAGAAGCGGTCGATGTTTTCTGCCGGCCAGAGTTTTACCGTAGGACGAGTTGTGTCTTCTGCCGGAGGCAGGAGAAAAAGCTTTTCCGCATGAGGATCTTCCGTGAGATCAAAGATGAAATCATAGCGCATCCCGTTCTTCAGGATGATCCGGTACATACTGCTGTCTTTGACAAACACTTTGCCGAGGCAGCAGGATCCGTCGAAGCCGAAGCGGTCGATCCGGCTCAGGTATTCCTCCGGATCGGCGAACGTTTCCGGGGGCAGTCCTACATGAACATGGATGTCGATGTCGCTGACAAAGTCGTGATAACAGCGTGCCACAGCCTCAGCAGCCAGATCCTCGAGAGTTTCACGGTCGGTAGTCTTTGGAATGTACAGTTTCTTGACCATCGCAAATCTTGTTTCCGGAAGAGAAAAAATGGATATCAGGCGCTGCCGTATCTCTTCTTTCATGGTTTCTCTGTTGATTTCGATCATAACAGCCTCCTTCTATCCATTTTTCTGGATGGCTTTCTATTCTTTTTTCATTGGTTTCTGCAAGTAATCTGTCTGAACCCTTAATTCCGGCTTTGAGCCGGACAGCCGGGGATTTTTTTCAACCGGTCTGTCTTTGTTTGATGACTTTGAGCCTTGTAAATTCTTCCCTGTCTTTCTCTTCCAGTGCGTCGGAGATATCTTTGGACAGCTGCATGTAATGCGGGATCGTGATGTTCTTCAGCGCATTGGCCCGTTTCTGGGTCTTTTTGATGGCTGCCGCAAGCCGGTAGGCGGAATTTTCGATCATGGAAAGTCTCAGGGTAAGTTCCTTTACCTTTTCAAATGCCAGCCGTGCTTTGTCGAGAGATTCTTTCGTACTGTAAAACGCATAGGTCGGAGTCTCGCCGGACGGATCGGCTTCCACCAGGGGGATCTCCACGCCCATGATACTTCTCGTTTTGATGCGGATGGAATTTTCAACGGGAACGGTGTAGGAGAGGGTCTGCACGTTGTTGATGCCGATTTCCATATTGGCGACCTGCAGAGCCTTGTAAGCTTCCCGGAAAGTGACGTCGATCTGCTTCTGAATATCCTTCGCCTCGTCGATCATGCCCATCAGTTCGCGGATCAGGATGTTTCGCTTTTGATCCATCAGATCATACCCCATATGGGCCAGCTTCAGAGAATTCTTCGCCAGTATCAGATTTCCTTTGGTGGGAAAAGCATTTGGATCCATCAGTCATCACTTCCTTTCCGATGTTTTATTTCATTGCGTCTGCTTCAGCCTTTGCCTGTGCTGCAAGGTCGATCTCTGTCGGATGATAATACTGATCAAGGATCTTCGTATCCACACGGTCCAGTTCCTCGCGGGGCAGCAGTCCGAGAAGATCCCATGCCTTGTTCAGGGTATCTTCCATCGAACGGTTTTCGTCCATTCCCTGTCCGATAAATTCTTTTTCGAAGGCATTTCCAAAGACCAGGTATTTTTTGTCGATCGGAGAAAGTTCATCCTCACCGATGACGGACGCCAGAGAACGAGCGTCGCCCACTTTTGCATAGCAGGAGAACAGCTGGTTTGCAACGTCCTGATGATCCGCGCGGGTGTATCCTTCGCCGATGCCGTCTTTCATCAGACGGGAAAGGCTTGGAAGTACGCTGATCGGCGGATAGATGGACTGGCCGTGGAGCTGGCGGTCCAGTACGATCTGACCTTCCGTGATGTAACCGGTCAGGTCAGGGATCGGGTGGGTGATATCATCGTTGGGCATCGTCAGGATCGGGATCTGTGTTACCGATCCTGCAGCATCCTGAACGATTCCGGCGCGCTCATACAGAGTGGCCAGTTCACTGTACATGTATCCAGGGTAACCTTTACGGGACGGAATCTCGCCGCGGGAGGAGGAAACCTCTCGCATCGCCTCGCAGAAGGAGGTGATGTCCGTCAGGATGACCAGGATATGCATTCCTTTTTCAAATGCCAGATATTCCGCTGCGGTCAGCGCAACCTTCGGTGTGATCAGTCGTTCCACGACAGGATCGTTGGCCAGATTCAAAAACATGACTACGTGGTCGGAAACGCCGCTTTCCTCGAAGGTCCGGCGGAAGAATTCTGCTACGTCGTACTTAACACCCATCGCGGCAAATACGACTGCAAATTTTTCATCGCTGTCTCCGCCCAGAGAGGCCTGCTGTACGATCTGGGCCGCCAGCTGGTCATGGGGAAGACCGTTTCCGGAGAAGATCGGAAGCTTCTGGCCACGGATCAGAGTGGTCAGACCGTCGATGGCCGAGATACCGGTATGGATATAGTTTCTCGGATATTTTCTTGTAACAGGATTCAGCGGAAGACCGTTGACGTTCAGACGTTTTTCCGCGTTGACCGGGCCGAGTCCGTCGATGGGGTTGCCGATACCGTCAAAGGTACGCCCCAGAATCTCGGGGGAGATTCCCAGCTCCATCGGATGGCCGGTGAGGCGGGTGCGGGTGTTCTGGAGGGACATATTGTCGGTTCCCTCGAATACCTGGATGACTGCTTTGTCCTCATAGACCGCCACAATACGTCCCAGTTTTTTCTGATGATCGTCAATGGTGAATTCTACCATTTCCTCATAAGAGGCATTCTTTACGCCTTCCAGAACGACCAGAGGGCCGTTGACTTCACTCAGGCCAAGATATTCTATTGCCATTGCCGTTTTCCCTCCTTATCCGTTTCTTTCCAGCACGTTGTCATAGAACCGGTCGATCTCTTTCTTATATTCGTCGAACAGCTCCGGTTTGTCGTTTGGCACATCATATTTGATGGAAACTACCCGGTCAAAAATATTATCTTCTTTCAGCACGGACATGGGCATTCCCATCGTGACAAGCGCCTTGGATTTTTTATAAAGATAGAGGATGATCTCCATCATTTTATACTGCTTGGACAGCGGCACGCTGGTATCTTCCGGGTGGAAAGAGTTCTGCTGCAGGAATCCAAGGCGGATCACTTTTGCGATCTCCAGAACCAGTTTCTGATCGTCGGGAAGAACGTCGCTTCCGATCAGCTTGACGATCTCATTCAGCGAACTCTCCTGGTTCAGAAGAGCCATCAGCTGGTTTCTCATGGAGGTGAAATTTTTGTTTACGTGATCTTTATACCAGGGCGCCAGGTCGTTCAGATATTCGCTGTAGCTGGTCAGCCAGTGGATCGCCGGATAGTGGCGCGCATAGGCCAGAGATTTGTCCAGGCCCCAGAAGCAGCGGACATAACGTTTGGTATTCATCGTGACCGGCTCGGAGAAATCGCCTCCCTGGGGAGATACGGCGCCGATGATGGAGACGCTTCCTTTCAGGTCATTCAGCGTCTCCATCATACCGGCGCGCTCATAGAACGCGGACAGACGGGACGCCAGGTATGCCGGGAAACCTTCCTCAGCGGGCATCTCCTCCAGACGTCCGGAAAGTTCACGCAGAGCCTCCGCCCAACGGGAGGTGGAGTCTGCCATGATCGCCACGTCGTAGCCCATATCCCGGTAGTATTCTGCCAGGGTCAGACCGGTGTAGATCGACGCCTCACGGGCAGCCACCGGCATGTTGGAGGTGTTGGCGATCAGCGCGGTACGATCCATCAGAGGATTGCCGGTTCTCGGGTCTGTCAGTTCCTGGAATTCTTCCAGAACCTGAGTCATCTCGTTGCCGCGCTCGCCGCAGCCGATGTAGATAATAATATCTGCATTCGACCATTTTGCGATCTGATGCTGCAGCATGGTTTTTCCGGTACCGAAACCTCCGGGGATCGCAGCGGTGCCGCCTTTTGCGATGGGGAACATTGTGTCCAGGATCCGCTGGCCGGTCACCAGAGGCTCGCTGGCCGGATACCTTTTCTGGGTCGGACGCGGGACACGGATCGGCCATTTCTGACACAGGGTCAGGGTCTTTTCCTTCCCGTCGGATGTTTTCAGTTTTACGATCGGGTCGATAATGGTATATTCTCCGTCCGGTGCTGCCCATGTGACGGTTCCGCTCAGATCGGGAGGAACCATGGACTTATGGAGGATGGAATGCGTCTCCTGGGTCTCGGCGATGATCGCGCCGCCGTTCAGCATGTCGCCGGTTTTTACGGTGACATGCACGTTCCATTTTTTCTCTGTGTTCAGAGAATCCACGCTGACGCCGCGGGTGATGTAATCCCCGGACTGGCGGGCAATCTCGGACAGGGGACGCTCAATACCGTCAAAAATATTGTTCAGGATGCCGGGGCCGAGAACCACGGAAAGCGCGTCTCCGGAACCTTCCACGACAGCGCCCGGCTTCAGTCCCGTGGTTTCCTCAAAGACCTGTATGGTTGTGGTATCCTTCGTCAGGCTGATGACTTCTCCGACCAGACGCTGTTCTCCCACATAAACCATCTCGGACATCTTAAATCCGGAGTCGCCTTTCAGGTATACGACAGGACCGTTGATTCCATAAATGATGCCTGTTCTACTCATGTGTCATACCTCCGTGAAAAATAAATGCTTCCTGTTCTTCACTGATCAGAGAATCAAAGGAATTGTCGATCAGGATATTTTTTTCCGGAATGACCGCACGGATACCGCCGGTAAACGGTGTTTCCGACACAAGCATGGAAATGGAAAATTCTTCCTCCAGTTCTTTCCGGTATTCTTCGTCAGAGGGATCCAGATAAAACTGCAGTGCATCGCCGGAGGCGAAGGAAACAGCTTCACGGATCTTGGTTTTCAGATAGTTTTTATATTCTTCCGTCTTCTTGAAATTCTCCATCTTTTTGCGAACTTCCTCAAAAAGCTGATGTTTCAGTTCCTCGTTTTTTTCAGAAAGTGTACGCTTGATCGAAAGCTGTTCTGCAGAGAGCGTTTTGTTTGCTTCCCGTTTCAACTTCTCGGTTTCGGCATTGATTTCTTCCCGGGCCTGCTGACGCTTCAGTGTCTGGTGTTCTTCAAACAGGCGGTCCAGAGCCTCCTGATGCTCGCTGATCAGGCGCTGGGCCTCAGCGTTGGCGCTGTCTATGGAATGACGGTAAAAATTCTCTAATTTTTCTTCAGTTGTCAAGGTTGTCACCTCCAGCTTCACTATAATTTCAATCCAATGGATTCGTTGACAAAGGAAGTGATAAAGTCAGGTTTCCGTCCCGTTCCGTGACGGTCAGGGATTTCGATCAGCAGAGGAATCCGATGATTCAGGCGTACATCCTCGAGAATATCGGGAAATTCCTTGCCGAGCTTTTCTGTCAGCAGGATGATCCCGATCTCCTTGTTCGAGAGAGCTTTTTGAAGCGCCTGATACAATTCGTCCCGTTCATGGACCACGACGCCTTCCACGCCGGTCAGGCGCATCCCTGTCTCTGTATCGACGTTATCACTGATCAAAAACATTTTCATATAAGCCGCTTCCTTTCAATCAAAGCTGACCGAGGATCATGAAGGAGATGATCAGACCGTACAGTGCGATACCTTCGGCCATGGCTACGAAGATCATGGATTTACCAAAGATGCTTCCGTCTTCACTGATGGCTCCGAGCGCTGCGCTGGCACTGGATGCTACAGCGATACCGGAACCGATGCCGGAGAGACCGGTTACGAGAGCGGCGCCGATATAGCCAAGTCCTGTAGCGAGACCTGCGCCGGAATCAGTAGCAGCGGATACTGTGGTGGTTCCCGCGAAGGAAACGACGGTGACAACCAGCATCAGGCCGAAAAAGGTGGCGACATTGGCGGCCAGAGATTTTTTGTAGCGTTTTTTCGTTTTCTCTCCGGAAAAATAAACGGCCATAGGGATAATGATGCTCAAAATCATTGCTGCTGCGGTGAGTACCTGGATAACTAATGTATTCATAATACAATCCTCCTTACATATATAACTTTTGTAATATATTCTTTGATCTTTTCCTATCTATTTTTAATTTATCTGCAGCCGTTCGGGAAGACCGGAACGGCGGTGTTTTCCGCTGCCGTCAGACCGGCGCTGTGTCATTCCTGACTTTTTTTCAGGAACGGCTGAAAGGCTCTTCCGTCTCCTTTGTAGAAGCGGCTGAACATTTCGTAATACTCCAGACGAAGTACCTGGATACCGACGATCAGACCTTCCATCGCGCATACAAAGATATTTCCCAGAACGATCACCAGCCAGTTGATGCTTCCGCCGTCTGTGGCGCCTGCCAGCATCAGGACGACCTCCATCATTGCCGCATGGCTGACTGCGAAGGCTCCGACACGGACAAAGGACAGCGTGTTCGAGAAATAGGTCAGCAGAACTTCAAACAGTTCGAAGAAACTCTGGACGAAAAACATGACTTTTCCTGTCTTTGGGAACGGATTCTTTTCGCCCTGCACAAGTTTTTCCAGAGGTTCCTTCAGGAAAATGGCGATCAGCGGAATCACAAACATGACCACCAGAACGCCTGTCGCGGGAAGGGTATGTCCCGTCATATACAGGAAGATCGTGGCTACGATAGCTCCATAAAAGAGGAATCCGGCGATTGCACTCTGATCAAAAATAGCCTCTCCCTTTCGATGTGCCCGGAATGCATTGATGATGTGAAAGAGCATCGTAATAAGGATCAGGAACATACCGAAGGCTATGGCGACCACGAAGACGGTGTTCATCTGCCCGATAAACGGAAGAGTGATCATCGCTTCCTTGGGTTTCAGCCACAGAGCCGGCAGAAGATCTTCAAAGCCGAAGAAACTTCCGTACAGGAAGCCGAAGATCGTGGAGAAAATGCCTGCCAGGCTGATGATCGCAGCCAGTGTGATCTTCCGGAATCTGTACAGCAGCGCTCCGCCGATCAACAGGCAAAGGCCCTGTCCTACGTCTCCAAACATGGCTCCGAAGATAAAGGAGTAGGTCAGTCCTACAAAAATCGTCGGGTCCATCTCGTTGTAAGACGGGAGACCGTACATCTTTACATACATTTCAAACGGGCGGAACAGCTTCGGGTTTTTCAGTTTTGTCGGAGGCTCCCGCAGTGTATTGTTGTTCTGGTCCTCCACAAAACAGTAGAGATTTTCATCGTTCTCAATATCATGCTGGAACGCTGCGGCGTCGGATTCGGACATCCATCCGCACAAAATATAAAAGGTTTCCGTGCCTTTTTTGGTGGATGTGCAGGCTGCCAGCTTCCGGACATCGAAGTTCCCGGACAGTGTCGACAGTTCCTCTACGGCGCCGTTCAGTTCCTCGGCGTGTTTCCGCAGGTAATCCTGCATCTGATCCTTGCAGTCCGAGATCGTCCGGTAAGTGTCGAGAATCTGCTGGTGGAGATTCTGGAATGCGGTCTCGGGCGTTCCCTCGTACTCGTCCGGAACGTAGAAACGTTCGAAATGCATGGATGCATATACAGCGTCGACCTTATGGATTTCTTCTCTGGGAGCGAAGTAAATCCCCCAGACGTATTGGTCATCCGTGTTGCAGCGGTAGAAGACCGTATCGCAGCTCTCATAGACATATTTTTCAAATTTGTCGTAGTATTCTTTTGGGATCCGCCCGAAACGCAGACGGATAAATTTAAAACTGAAAATAGAGGACAGGCTGCAGGGAAGATTCTGGAAAGGAGCGATCTTATCCGCTTTTTCCTTATAAGTCTTCAGCTGTTCCTGGAGCTTACTGTGCTTCTGGTTCAGTGTGGTCAGAGTCTGATCGATATTCTGAACACATGCGAGAGCCTCCTCAAGGGAAAGTTTTTTCGTCTTTCCCCGCATATCGGCCGGAAGCATTCCGGCGTAATCACTGGCCAGCTTCAGTTTGTCTTTATAAGGGTTGATCTGAAGATACGGCGTCAGATTCTGTACCGTCTGCAGTTCTGTCAGCGCGTTCTCCAGATGAATCTCATATTTAGACAGGTAAGTGTTTACCACACGGTCAATGTCCGCTTTCGGGCCTGTGATACTGATAAATTTCATCTTGACGATCAATCAAAAACACCTCCCCTTATATCAGGTTTTTGCCACGTACTGCATCGCCTCGTCGGGTGAAATGCCGTAACGTACACATTCTAGTGCGATGATGAGCCGGTTGATCTCATGATCTTTATGATACAGATAAGAGTAAACGGTAGCCAGAGAATAAGGGTTATTTCTGGACGCCAGAGAAAGGATGTGTTTCATGATCTGCGCATACATCGATTCCATGGTTTCCGTTGAAAACTGCTCAAAATGTTTCGCATAATAAGTTTGCTGGATCAGCTGCTGAAATGCTTCCATATTTTCCGCTTCCACAAGGGACTGAACCTCTGTTTTTTTCAGATGGTAATGTACCGGAATGATCAGCGCGTAGATATCGGCGCTGGTCATGTGATAATACTGTTTTGAACGGTAAATCCACTGAAGATTCAGCATATCAAATTTGCTTCCCCAGGCTTTGGTCAGTTCCTCCAGATCTTTTTTCTTTGCAATTTTTTCCTTCTGCTTCCATAGGTGACTGAAATAGTAGAGATCGAGAGTCATTTCATAGTCAAACAGCGTCGGATTTTCCATCGTGCCGAGGTGTACCAGCGGATCGTAATATTCGGTACCCTTCAGATTGGAGATCAGTTCCTCCGGAGAGGAAGACGATGTGACTAAGGCGAGATCAAGCTGAGAATGCCGGTCGAAGAAATCCTGATAGATCGAGAGATTCAAAGACACATCCCGGTGATCAAAGATCTTATTCAGACATTCTTTCAAAATCGAGATCTCATAGCGTTTAAAATAATTGCTCAGAAACTTTCGCTGTTCCAGATTGGAGAAACGATAAAGTTTGCTGAAATCTCTGTAAACTGCCAGGTGAAGGATCTGCTCAATCTGGCCGCGGTGGAGACTCGATTCCTCAAGCCCCTGAAAAAGTTCCGCATAGGAAGGCTGCTGTTTCAGATAGGAAACGGCGGCCGGTACATTGGGCAGTTCCACGATCTCGCGAAAATTTCTGTCGTTCAGCAGATGGCCCTGCATGGCGCGGATCTTTGTTGTCAGTCCGCTGTAGGTAAATAGACCTTTCATACCATCACTTCCTTATCAGTTTTTCGCAGATCTGTGTGGATAATGTATCGTGGTTTTTGCTGTAATAATTATCCAGAGAGGCCAGCAGATCAGAGGTCCCTGAGCGCAGGTGAAGAAGTTCATCGTCCGTCTTTTTTTTCAGATCGGCCTGAATCTTTTGAATCTGAAGAGCGGTATCATGTTCCAGCTTCTGATCGAAGGCTGCAATTCGCTCGTCCTGCTGCTGGTCAAGCAGCTTGTTCTGATTGGCTGCGCCTTCAAGGATCTTGGAGGCTGCCGCTTCAATTTCTGTCAGTTTATTAATAACCGATTCCATACCTATCCTCCTTTGCAAGTAGAGTTCGCAGCTGTACGGCGTAAAAAAGGTGCCGGACAATCGCGTTTTAACAATATGATCGGAGTCTATTGTTTTCATGTTACATATCATACACCTTTCTGTTAAAAATGTCACATATTATTTGAGAAAAAATTCAACTTTATGAGGAAGACTGACGACAATTTCCGTTTTAAAAATGTCAAATTAACAAAAAACAGATACATTTTTTTCCAGAATTTTAGGATGAAAGTAAAAGATCATGACTGCATGAGAAGCATTAAAATATCTTTTGACCTCAATATCATTTTATAGTAAGATAGAAAGGCTGATTTACAGAGCAAAACAGAAACAGAAAAAGGATGAAGTATTATGAGATTGAGAAATATACAGGGAGCAAAGGAAGTGATCGCCAACAGTTCCTGGGTCGTGCAGGAGCCCGAAGAAAAGAAAGGAAACTGGAAGGCGGTATTCGGGAAAGAGCAGCCGCTTCATATTGAGGTCGGAATGGGAAAGGGCCGGTTCCTCATGGATATGGCGAAGCTGCATCCGGAGATTAACTACATTGGGATCGAAATGTATGACAGTGTACTGCTGCGTGCGGTCCAGAAAGCGGAAAGCCTGGAAGAACCGCTTTCCAACCTTCTGTTCCTGAGAATGGACGCCAGAGATCTCCCGGAAGTTTTCGAAAAAGGGGAGGTCGGACGGATCTACCTGAACTTTTCCGATCCGTGGCCGAAGGACCGTCATGCAAAGCGCCGTCTGACGTCCCATGAATTTCTGGAACGCTATGAGAAGATTCTGCCGGAAGAGGGACTGGTGGAGTTTAAGACGGATAACCGGGATCTGTTTGAGTTCTCGCTGGAGGAGATCAGAAATGCCCCAAACTGGACACTGAACGCGTATACATATGATCTTCACAACAATGAAGAGATGAACCGGGGAAATGTCATGACGGAATATGAGGAAAAGTTTTCGTCTGTGGGGAATCCGATCTGTAAGCTGATCGCAGAATTTAGAAAATAAAAAAGAGAAAAGAAAGCATCGATCAATGATCAGTAACTGTGATGAATGATCGATGCTTTTTTTATGCAAAAACGTCTTTTGTTTCAAAGTGTTCCGGCTTATTCTCTGGTCGTTCCGCCATAACGGTATTTTACCGGCAGCAGTGTCAGACTCGGAGGAAGGGAATCCTTTTGGGAGGTCAGAATTTCGACACATTGCTCTGCCAGACGGTCGATCGGCTGGCAGATGGATGAGATTACGGGTCCGTCTTCCCGGTTGCCGAATAAATTAATGCCGTCAAATCCTATGATCTGAACGTCTTCAGGAACCCGGTATCCTTCTTCCTGGAGAATATTTTTAAACATATATCCATGATAATCCGTGTGAGCAAACACACCGTCAAAATTCAGTGTCCCGTCAGGATTTTTGTGCTGCTTCAGAAACTCTTTTAAGACGGCAGGTTCGTAATTGCTGTCAACAAGATCCAGATAATCCGGTTCTATCCCGTATTTTTCGCAGGCATAGAGGTATCCTTCTTTTCTTTTGTCGGATTCCCCGGGAAAAACAGAGTGAAAGCGGATGTAGACAGGATGCCTGCAGCCGAATTCCAGGAGTTTTTCTATCGCCAGACATGCGCCTGCAAAGTTATCTGAGGCGATTCTGGGGATCGAGGGATTTTCAAAAAAACGGTCAAAAACGACAATCGGAAGGTGTTCTGGAATATAAGAGCCGATATCAGAATAGGTCAATGCAATGATTCCATCTACTTTGTTGTTGGCCGCTAAATTCAGATAGTCAATTTCTTTCTCCGGCATGCCGTCGGCACAGCACAGGAGAAGACGCAGTCCTTTTTTGTACAATGCAGCTTCTATATAGTATGCGAAAGCGGCAAAAAAGGGGTTTGTGGTATTCGGAATGATCAGGGCGATCAGATTGCTTTTCTGCATTTTTAATCCCCGGGCATAAGTGTTTACTTCGTAGTTCAGGGATCTGATCGCTTCTTCTACTTTAAGTTTGTTTTTTTCAGATACGGGGATCCCATTAAGTACTTTGGAAACAGTACCGAGAGCGACACCGGCTTCCCGGGCGACGTCTTTCATAGTAGGCGCTTTCTTGGAAGTCATAAGGCTTCATCTCCTTTCTGTATTACTTGAATTTTCTATATAGCAAATAGAATGTAGAATGTATATCTGCGGGATCTGTAATAAAGAAACTGGAATTTTTTAGGCGTTATTTCTACTTTACTATACCATAAAAAATATAACGTTTCAACTACGGTTTGATTTAGGATAGGATCAGTCACAAACATGATTACGTGATCTAAATTGGACAAAATGCATAAATGAAACGTTTCAAATTTAAATATTTCTAATAAAATTTATATTTTTCCGGAAAAATGATTGATTTATTTTTTTCAAAATGGTATTATGAGCTCAACAAATGAAACGTTTCATATTTGCAAAGGAGGTTTATATGAGAGCGGGGAAACTGCCTGCAGTATTTTATTATTCTGTGCCTGTCAGGTAGAGAAGGATGTGGTGGAAACTTACGGATTTCTCGGCAGATGGGATGCAGAACGCCGAAAATTTGAAAAATTTCATGAAAAGGCCCTGCTGTTGGATCTTGGCAATGGCACATTTACAGGCCCCAGCGGTCTGGTGACACCGGATGGCCGCAGCGTGGTGTTTTCTATCGCTCAGGGAAAGAGAAAGAGGGATGAGGAATATCATGCGGGCTGGGCCCACAATGGCGGGCTCCCCATTGAACTGTTTCTCAGAAACGGTGAACTGCATCTGAGACCTGTGAGGGAGATCCTGAGTCTTCGGAGCAGGCAGATCATACACCTGACGGAAATCTCTATGGAGCAGGCCAATGACTACCTGGGAAGATTTGAGGGAAACTGTGTTTATCTGAAAGTTGTAGGAGACGCCGAACGGATCCTGCTGGAAACGGAGGATGGAGATCAGAAGAAAACCGTTTATTATGACAAAAGCAGATGCCGGTTGGGTGTATTGGACAAAGACGGAAAGGAAATCGGAAAGTACCGGGGAGCGGAAGATCAGGTCAGAATCGGAGAGGAACCGGTGAGTATGGAATATTTTCTGGATCAATCCATGATAGAAGTTTATCTGAATGAGAAGAAATCTGTTACAGTGAGAAATTATGGCAATGGCAGCGCCAGAAAAATAAGGCTGGCGGGAAACGTCGAAAAGATCAGAAAGCTGGAATTGTGGGAAATGGAACCTGCCTATGCGCTTGAAAAAGATCTGGAAGGGAGGGTAGAATATGAATAAACAGTGGTGGAAAAGCAGCGTGGTCTATCAGATTTATCCCAGAAGTTTTATGGACAGCAACGGAGATGGAATCGGTGATTTGAACGGGATCATTCAGAAACTGGATTATCTGAAAGAGTTGGGAGTGGATGTTCTTTGGATTTCTCCCATTTATAAATCGCCGAATGACGATAACGGATATGATATCTCCGATTATCAGGATATCATGGATGATTTTGGAACTATGGATGATTTTGACCGGCTTCTCGCAGAGGCACATGAGCGGAACCTTAAGATCATGATGGATCTGGTGGTCAATCATACCTCGGATGAACATCCCTGGTTTCAGGAGAGCAGAAAATCAAAAGACAATCCTTACCGGGATTTTTATATCTGGAGGGATCCTGTAAACGGCAGAGAGCCGAACAACTGGGGCGCCTGCTTTGGCGGCTCTGCCTGGGAACTGGATGAAAAGACAGGGATGTACTATCTGCATCTTTTCTCGAAAAAACAGCCGGATCTGAACTGGGAAAATGATCAGGTGCGCAGACGCATCTACGATATGATGAGCTGGTGGTGTGAGAAAGGAATTGACGGATTTCGGATGGACGTTATCAGTCTGCTTTCGAAGGTGCAGACGTTTCCGGACGGGGAAAAGGGTGACGGACTCTATGGAAACAGTGATCCCTATGTGTGTAACGGCCCCAGGATCCATGAATTTCTGCAGGAGATGAACCGGGAGGTTTTGTCGAAATATGATCTGATCACAGTGGGCGAGACCTCGGGCGTTACTGTGGAACAGGCGAAAAAGTATGCGAATCTGGATGGATCGGAGCTGAACATGGTTTTCCAGTTTGAACACGCATTTTTGAACAATGGTCCTTACGGAAAGTGGACGGACAATCCTGTGCCTCTTCCGGAATTAAAAGAAGTGCTGAGTAAATGGCAGACACAGCTGGAAGGAAAAGCGTGGAACAGTCTTTATTGGGATAATCATGATCAACCCAGAGCGGTTTCGCGGTATGGGAACGATTCGCCCCAATACAGGGAAGTATCTGCCAAAATGCTTGCCACGTGTCTGCATATGATGCAGGGAACCCCTTATATTTATCAGGGGGAAGAGCTTGGGATGACCAATATTTATTTTAAAAGCATCGAGGAATATAGAGATATTGAGTGTATTGATAATTACTATGAACTGACGGGCTCCGGACTGATCAGCAAAGAGGATATGATCCGTTATCTCGGACTGCGGGGCCGGGACAATGCCAGGACTCCGATGCAGTGGGATGACACGGAAAATGCGGGATTTACTACTGGAACACCCTGGCTGAAGGTGAATCCAAACTATAAACAGATCAATGCTGCGGCGCAGATTCATGATGAAAATTCAGTTTTCAGCTATTATAAAAAATTGATCGCTCTCAGAAAACAGTATCCTATTATCATAGACGGACATTACGATTTGCTCCTGCCGGAGGACGACAGAATTTTTGTTTATACAAGAACATTGGGAAGAGAAAAACTTCTCGTGATCTGCAACTTTTCCCAGGAAACTCTGGACTGCCCGCTGCGGCTTCCGGAAGATGGAAAGCTGTTGATCTCCAACTATGAAACACAGGAAGACGGTGTGCTGAAACCTTATGAGGCGATGGCAGTGTTGACGACAGAAGAGTAGAAGTTAAGCGGAGGATCTGATGAACGATAAGATTTTTTACCATGCGCCGGGTGCGAGAACCGGCGATGTGATTCCGAAATACATTGATGGGGAGTATCAGTTGTTCTATTTGAAAAACTGGAAAGATCCCAAGCTTCCGGGGACAGTTCACGGGTGGCACCGGATGCAGAGCAGCGATCTTCTTCATAGAGGAAACTCCGATCCATGTTATAGGAGGAACGGGGGATCTTATTTGCTGGCAGGGCCAATGGCATCTGTTTGCGTGTATTTTTCCAGAGGGAAAACAGTTTGTGACACATTATATCAGTAAGGACGGCAGCCTGGATCACTGGGAGTATATAGAGGAAGATACTTTCGGGCCGGATGGTGTGATCTATGACTGTTCTGACTGGAGGGATCCACGTATTGTTTACCGGGAAGAACTGGGCGAATTCTGGATGTTTCTGGCGGCCCGGGTGAAAGCAGGACATAGTCAGACGGGTTGTGTCGGGCTTTGCGTATCCAAGGATCTCAAAACATGGGAATACCGGGAGCCGGTGTATTATCCGGAGCGCTTTAACGGTGCGTGTGAGTGTCCGGATGTTTTTCGAATGGGAGACTGGTATTACCTGATCTTTTCCAGTTATACGAATCTGTTTGGGAATTATTATGTAAAATGCCGTGTCGGAGAGAGACAATGGCAGATTCCCAAAAATCACCGTCTGGATGGACGGGCGTTTTATGCGGCAAAGACGGCCGGCACGGAGGATGTCAGATATCTGTTCGGATGGAATCCGACAAAAGAAGAGAATCTGTTCGGATTCTGGCCGGATGGGCTTTGTGCCAAAGACTATCGGACCTGGGACTGGGGAGGCAGCATGGTTATCCATCAGCTGGGACAGCAGCCGGATGGTGATCTGAAACTTGCACTGCCGAAGGCAAAGCGGGAGGCATTCACAGATCTTGTGGAAAACAGTTTCCTGCCGGTGACGGACGGCTGGCATCTGGAAGAGAACCGATACAGTGCGCAGACAAGCAACCGGCAGCAGATGATGCTGATGCAGCCGCTTCCCGAAAGTTTTTATATAAAAACAGAAATACAAATGGAGGATGCGTTTCAGGCTGGCGTGATCCTGCAGACAGATCAGACCATGAAAGAAGGATATTATATCTACCTGGAACCCGAGAGAAAGCGTCTGGTCTATCGTTCCTGGTTGAGAATGTCGGAAGAAGGCGGAAAAACATTTCCATATGATGTGGAGCTTGAAGCGCCGGTCAGGATCGCCGGGGATGGACGATATGAGCTGGAGATCATAGCGGAAGGCAGTGCGGCAACTGCTTATGTAAATGGAGAAACAGCATTGAGCTTTCGGATGTATGATTACAGTCGGAGAAACCTGGGATTGTTTTCGTTCGGGAAAGCGGAGTTTAAAAACATTATTATGAAAAAAAGAAGTGAATAATCGTGTGAAAGGAAGAAATCAGATATGACAAGTCAGGCATTGAGAGAGGCACGTATCTATGAAGAGGTTGCCGAAAAATCAGTTTCAGCAGAGGAAAGACCGGAGTTTCATCTTTCGGCGCGCACAGGATGGATGAATGATCCCAATGGATTTTCCTGCTATGGCGGAAAATATCACATGTTTTATCAGTATCATCCTTATGATTCTCATTGGGGACCGATGCACTGGGGACATGCGGTGAGTGAAGATCTTCTGCACTGGGAATATCTGCCGGCCGCGCTGGCTCCGGATGAAACTTATGATAGAAACGGGTGCTTTTCCGGAAGCGCTGTTACACTCCCGGACGGGAGACAGATGCTGATGTATACCGGCGTACAGCAGCTGCGGTTGGCAAACGGCGGGATCCGCGATATTCAGACACAATGTCTCGCCGTTGGCGATGGTGTCGATTATGAAAAATATGAAAACAATCCGGTGCTGGATGAGAAGGACCTGCCGGAAGGATGCAGTTCTGCAGATTTTCGGGATCCGAAGATGTGGCGGAAGGAAGATGGAACTTATTGCTGCGTTGTGGGAAACCGTCCGGCGGATGGGAGCGGACAGATCCTGCTGTTTACCAGTAAGGATGGTTTTTCCTGGGAGTTTAAAAAGGTACTGATCGCAAACAATAATCGTTTCGGTAAAATGTGGGAATGCCCAGACCTGTTTGAACTGGATGGCCGGATGGTGCTGCTCACCAGTCCGCAGGATATGCTTCCGCAGGGATTTGAGTACCATAATGGAAACGGAACCTTATGTCTGATCGGAGATTATGATGAGAAGACGGATACCTTTACTGAAGAACACGATCAGTCCATCGATTACGGTATTGATTTTTATGCCCCGCAGACGATACTTACACCGGATGGACGGCGGGTGATGATTGGTTGGATGCAGAACTGGGATACGTGCAACTTCCGATCACGAAATGTGGCGTGGTTCGGTCAGATGAGTCTGCCCCGGGAACTTTTTATCAAAAACGGAAGACTGTATCAGAGACCGATAAAGGAACTGGAAAACATGAGACACAATAAGGTAGAATACCATGATATTTCTGTCTCCGGAACGGTCCGTCTGGAAGGGGTAAAGGGTCGGAGGATTGACATGGAGCTGACGCTTCGGCCCGAGGATCCGAGGAATCTTTATCAGAAATTTGCGGTTCGTTTCGCGCAGAATGACCAGTATCAGAGTTCTTTCAGCTTCCGTCCGCGGGAATCTGTTTTGAAGATCGACAGAAAATTTTCAGGCTCAAGGAGGGCGATCATACATCAGCGTCGCAGTCTTGTAAATAGTAAAGACGGCGAGCTGAAGATGAGAATTATTTTAGATCGTTTCAGTGTAGAAGCATTCATAAATGATGGAGAGCAGGTGATGTCGGCGATCATTTATACAGATCAGGAGGCTGATGGCATTTCCTTTTTTGCCGACGGGACTGTAAAGATGGATGTTGTAAAATATGATCTCTGCTAGAAGACGCCAAGACGAAAGGTATTTCAACAGGATATGGTACCGTCCGGTTAAAATCTTACATATACTGATTCTGAAAAGACAGATGGCGGCGGTGAAATGAAAAAGCAGGATTCCTTGTACCGGAAGCTGGAAGAATTTGAATATGAAAGCTCTCACAGAGGCGGAAGGTTTTTCAAATTACAAAAATCGTTGAAGGAACTGGAACAGCTTTTGAAGGGGACAGAAGGTAAGAAGAAAAAGAAGTAGAAAAGATTTTCGGGCCGGTATGTGGGTCAGATGCAACCCGGAGTATGCCTGAGGATTACAGGTGTGGATTCTCAGTATACTCCGGAGTTAATATCTATATCATGTATGATTAAAAAATTATGCATTTAAGATAAAAAATAATAAACCAGAAAAAGTTTCGTTGTAAAAAATAACAAAACGAAAAAAATAATAAAAAAAGTGTTGATTTTTTTTACTGTATCGCATATAATAATTCTTGCGTTCCGATAAGGGATTGAAAAAATTAAAAATATGCGCCTTTAGCTCAGTTGGTAGAGCAGTAGACTCTTAATCTATTTGTCCAGGGTTCGAGTCCCTGAAGGCGCACTAAAAGCACTGTTTTTGCAGACCTGTGAGCTGCGGGGACGGTGTTTTTTGTTTGCAAAGTGTTTTGTTTGTAAAGCGAAATGATGTCGGGCTCAAAAGATATTTTGATTCCCGAAAATGCTGCGGATCGTTCCGCATTTCATGCTCCTGTGCTCCTGAAAACATTCAAAATCCGCCGCGGTCGATGCAGACGAAAGCTGTTCTGCGCTGACTGCGGCGGTATTGCTTTCCGGTCACGTTTTTGTTGCTTTCTGTACGTTTTCTATATACCGCGGGGCGGTCTCCGAATCCGCGCAGTCTCAGTCGTGTCTCTCATTCTTGCTGTCATATGTCTCGCAGAATCTTGCGGCAAAGGCCGGCTCTTCCCCGTGTGCATAAAGATGGGAGACATCGCCGTAAGAGCGCATGCGGAACAGAGCGATCCCTTCACGCCGTTCCTCTGTGACCACAGAAGTTACGGAGCTTGGAGCGGCTACGAATTGATGCCACAGGATCATCGGCGAGATGTGCAGAAGATGGCTGAGGAGCACACAGCCGAGGCCAAAATGACAGAAGAACGCCAGTTTCTCCCGGTTGGCACATTGCGCCCGGTAATAGTTTCCTTCCCGGATGTAGCCGTGTTCCGCAAGTATTCTGTCGAAATTTTCCGTTACGTGGTCGTATTCCGCTTTCATGTTTTCAGACTGAAAGACCGGGGCTTTCCACCAGCTGTCGTAGTCGTAGAATCCGGGTTCCTTCGTCCAGTCTTCGGGGAGCCAGTCCCAGGCGATCATTTTGCGGTCCTGCACATCCGGGCGGTGAATCGGCACATCAAATTCTTTCAGCCACGGACAGATCACCGCTTCCCGGTTCAGTTTTTTCAGGGTGCAGGAGGCGGTGTCCCTGGCTCTCCCGAGAGGAGATACATAAAAATCTTTGATGTTCATTTTTACAAGCTTTTCCGAGAGGTATTCCGCCTCCCGCCATCCCTTTTCCGTAAGGGAGTCTTTTTCATAGTCGGGGTCGCCGTGCCGTATGATCATTAATTCCATGATTTTCTTCCTTATCTTCATATATCGCATATGATGATGCCGGGGCAAAAGGTATTTTGGCTCTGGCGTCATATGATTTATTTTGCTGCATAACAATTTTAATATATTTCTGCCTGCTGTACAATATGAATTATCCATTGTAAAAGTAACAGAACGGAGCGTTTATGCACTTCGTGTAAAGGAATATTTTGGCTGTTTTCATTGTTGGGACAAACAAGATATAAAAACATTCAGGGGCTGCCGCACTTATCTGTGCGGCAGCCCCTGCTGTGTAACAAAAGAATTTCATTTTTCGTTTTTGCTGCAGGCCTGCAGTCTCCGTTGATATTTTTCCTTTGTAGCCATCCCGCCGCGGATGTGGCGTTCCTGTTTGTTGACATTCAGAACCTCACGCACCTCCTGTGCCAGTTCAGGATTGATCTTCACCAGCCGCTCTACCATATCCTTATGTACAGTAGATTTGCTGATGCCGAATTTCTTTGCGGTCTGACGGACGGTTGCCCGTGCTTCAATCATGTAGCTGGCGACTTCTATGGCTCTTTCTTCTATATAATCTTTCAAGGAACCCCCCGAAACTGTTGCTTTTTACAGTGTATGCGGGAGAGTGACAAACCATGCGGAAATCTTCGTTGGGAACAAGTGTAGTATGTGTACTCGATTACGCAATCAAAATCAAGAATAAAAAAATACGATCGGATTCCGGTTTTTGGAAATTAGAATATTTCCATAAAAAATAAAATGAAAACTTATGTAAAAGATACAAAATAATTAAAATAAAGAAAAGTGCATTGACAAATATATGTGCATTAAATATAATTTAACACATAGAGTACAGGTGTACGCAAAATAAAATTGTATTTACGCGAAGCGTAAAGGAAAGGAGACGACATGAAACGAAAAATGGCAATCAGCTTGATGCTCACAGCAGTAATATGTTCATCCACACTGTTGGGAGGATGCTCCAGCGGAACGTCTGGAGAGACAAAATCCGGGTCTGGAGAACAGAATGGCAAGATTGAACTGGAATTTTGGAACGTATTTACAGGATCAGACGGCGATATCCTGAAAGAAATCGTGAACAATTATAATGAGACGAATACTGATAATATTCAGATTAATATGGACATCATGCCAAATGACACGCTTCAGCAGAAACTTCCGGCAGCTATAGCTACCAATACGGCCCCGGATCTTGTGCTGTTCGGTGTGGAAAATATTGCTCCTTATGTTGCGAATGATTCGCTGGAAGATATCAGCGATTTCTGGGAAACTGCGGATGTAGATGAGAGTAATTTCCTGGATAACGTTGTGGAGTTATCTTATGTGGATGGAAAATTGTATGGTACACCGATGCAGTACAATGTTTCCTATCTCTATTGGAATAAAGATCTATTTGAAGCTGCAGGTCTGGATCCTGAGACACCTCCGGCGACATTGGATGAGCTTGCAGATTTTGCGGAAAAATGTACCGATGCTTCCAAAAATCAGTATGGACTTGCCCTGCCCGTGCAAACAACATATATGCAGTTCCTCTGGGCAAACGGTGGGGATGCCGATGATCCGGAAACGGGTACAAATCTTCTGGATTCTGAGGAGAATCTTGCAACTCTCCAGTGGCTGCAGGATCTTGCAGTGAATAAGAAGGTTACACCTGTAAATTCTACTGGTTCTGATTGCGACGCAATGTTACAGGCCGGACAGATTGCCATGTATTTCAGTGGTCCGTGGCAGATCAATGGTCTTAGAGAACAGGGAATTAATTTTGGAATTGCTCCATGCCCGGCAGGAACGGACGGTGCATATTCGCCGGCTGGTGGATGTAGTTATGTGATCCCGAAGGGAACAGATCAGGAAACAAAAGAAGCTGCGTATAAGTTTATGAAATACTGGTTGAGTGATGAGGTACTGAAGGAATGGTCTCAGAAAAATGGATTTCCTGTCTGGTCAGAAACTTTGATGGAAGATCCGGAAATTCAAAATGATGAAGTGCTTAGTGCAATTTCAGAGGCGACACAGATCGGACGTTCCTATAATCTGGGATATTCTTTGGCTAGCCAGATTGATAATGATGTTATGTTCCCTATGTTTGAAAAAGTTCTTACAGGTGCGGCTTCGCCGGAGGATGCATTAAAAGAAGCTTCGGCAGCGATGGATACTGTGCTTGCGGGCTCTAATTAAGGATAGGATACTGTTGTAAGTTGTACAAATTTTGCAGCGGTGAAATCGGAATGATATATGTCTTTGGGCTGTTTCAGTCCAAAGACATATAATTTAGGAGAAAATTATGAAAAGAAAGAAAAAATATCAGCCACACAATCAGAAAGCGGCGTATCTTTTTATCTTGCCGTCTATGGTGATACTTACGGTATTTGTCTTTATTCCACTGATTGCGTCACTTGTGATCAGCCTGCTGAATATGAATATTTTTATGAATGATATTTCTTTTGCCGGACTGGCAAATTTCAGGAAACTTTTTTCTGACAGCAGGGTTTCCAATGCTACGTTAAACACGGTGGTTTTCAGTCTGTTTCAGGTACCGCTGCAGGTAGGGCTGGCGCTGCTCCTTTCTATGTATGTGGCTAAAAATAATAAATACACAAAAATGCTTCGATCTATTTATTATCTTCCGTTTGTATGCTCTATGACAGCTATTGGTATTGTGTGGTCTATGCTGTTGGATCCCAATCTTGGTCTGGTACCGTACTGGCTGAAACAAATTGGTTTGGAGAGTATTTCTTTTTTAAAAGATCCGTCGCTGGCAATGCCGACAGTTATTGTAATTACTGCTTGGAAAGGTTTTGGATATACATTAACATTGATCACGGCTGCCGTCCTGAATATTTCACCATCCCTGTATGAAGCGGCAGATATTGATGGAGCAAGTGCCTGGACAAAATTTACTCATATTACAATACCGGGTATTTTTCCAACAATAAGCTTTTGTATTGTGACGACCACGATCAGTTCTCTTCAGGTTTTTGATCAGACGTATGTAATGACGCAGGGCGGACCTTTGTATAAGACGGAGACGTTGGTGCAGTATATTTATGATCGAGGATTTCAGACTGCGCCTTATGATTTGGGATACGCTTCAGCGATTTCCGTATATTTATTTGCAATTATTGCTGTTGTAACTTTTGTTCTCAGAAAAGTTGTATTGAACAAGGGGGAAGAATCGGATGCGTAAAAAGTTTTCTGTGGGGAATACAGTTGGTTTTATCTTGACTTTTCTTGTAGCGCTGACGATACTGATACCGATTTTCTGGCTGATCGTTTCTGCCTTTAAGACAGATGCGGGTGTTATATCTTACCCACCCAGATTTTTCCCGGATGAGTGGACGATCAATCAGTTTAAATATGTGACGGACAGTATTCCGATCTTTCGGATGCTCGGGAATACAGTGATTTTTTCCGGATGTGTTACGGTGATCAGTGTATTGTTTGATTCTATGGCGGGTTATGCATTTGCAAGAATGAATTTTAAGGGAAAGAAAATGATTTTTTCTATCATCCTTCTTACGATGATGGTGCCTTTCCAGGTTATTATGACGCCTCTGTATATTGAAGTGTATAAATTGAATCTTCTGGATACATATTTAGGTCTTATATTGCCAAGAGCAACCAGTGCATATGGCATTTATATGATGGCATCTTTTTTTCAGGGACTTCCAAAATCTATCGAGGAGTCGGGAAGAATTGATGGAATGGGTGAGTTCAGAATCTTTTGGTCACTTATGCTTCCCTTGTGTAAACCGGCTGTAGCCAGTCTTGCAATTTTTCATTTTATGAATAACTGGAATGATCTTCTTTATCCACTGATGTTGACCAGTTCGGCAAGTATGAGAACGTTATCGGCAGGCCTGGCAGTACTGGTTGGAAATAAAGTTATTAAGTATGGGCCAACTTTAGCAGCTACATTGATTTCGATTTTGCCATTGTTGATTCTCTATATTTTTTTCCAGAGATATTTTGTTGAGGGAATTGCAGCAGGCGGAGAAAAGGAATAGAAAAGGATGGTACAAACTATTGAAAGCAAGAAAGATTATAAATAAGGATTTCAGAAAAGGTACGATTGACAAAAGAATTTATGGATCTTTTGTGGAACACATGGGGCGAGTAGTTTACGGTGGAATTTACGAACCGGGGCATTTCAGTGCAGATGAAGACGGATTCCGGCAGGATGTACTGGAATTGGTAAAAAAAATGGGGGTTACGGCTGTCAGATATCCGGGCGGAAATTTTGTTTCCTGTTATGACTGGCGTGATGGTGTGGGACCGAAGGAACAACGTCCTCGTCGCCTGGAATTGGCTTGGAGAGCAGTTGAAACCAATGAGGTGGGGACAAATGAATTTATGAAATGGGCTCACAAGGCAGAAGTGGAGCCGATATGGGCTGTGAATCTGGGAACAAAAGGGATTGAAAATGCTGTTTCAGCTCTGGAATATTGTAATATTGCAGGCGGAACAAAATATAGTGATCTGAGACGAAGCCATGGTATTGAAAATCCGTATAGAATTAAAACATGGTGTCTTGGAAACGAAATGGATGGAGAATGGCAGATTGGGCATAAGACTGCAGAGGAATATGGAAGACTGGCACAAGAAACAGCGAAGGCGATGAAACTGGTGGATCCGGAAGTTCGGTTGGTTTCCTGCGGAAGTTCGAAATCGGATATGCTTACTTGGCCGGAGTGGGAGGCAGTGACTCTTTCTTATACTTATGATTATGTGGATTATATTTCGCTGCATCAATATTATGGCGGACAGGAGAAGGGAACAGCGGAGTTTCTTGCACAGTCCGTTGATATGGAGAATTATATCAAGACGGTAATTGCTACTTGTGATTTTGTAAAAGCAAAGAAAAGATCACAGAAGATTTTAAATATCAGTTTTGATGAGTGGGGGGTCTGGGAAATGCCGGATCAGGAAGTTGTATCTCAAGTAGATGCAAAGCCCTGGCAAGTGGCGCCACATCTAAGTGAACAGATTTACACAATGGAAGACGCGCTTTTGTTTGCAAGCATGATGATGAATTTTTTGAAATATGCGGATAGAATCAAAATTGCATGTCAGTCGCTGCTGACGAATGTCAGCGCAGCGATTATGACGGAAGAGGGAGCAGAAGCATGGGTTCAGCCGATTTTTTATCCGTTTGCTCATATGTCTGCCTATGGTAGAGGTATAGTTTTGGAAGAGCAGGGAAGGGGAGACGCTTATTCGTGTTCATTTGGGGAAGTGGAGTATCTGGACAGTGTTGCCGTTTATAATGTAGAGAGGAACGAGGTCGTGTTTTTTCTGGTAAATCGTGGAGAAGAGAATATGGATTTTTCTGCGGAGCTGCAGAATTTTAGAATTGAAGGAATCGCAGAACATATTATTATGTGCCATGAGAACAGAAAAATTACGAATAGGGAAAATCATAATGCAGTAAAACCTTTTGAGGTTCAGGATGTAACAACGAAAGATCAAACTATTTCCTGTATGCTGCGTCCTCTTTCATGGAATGTAATTCGGGTAAAGGTTCAGTGAGCAGAGGTTTGATGTGATCCTGCCTGCACTAAAGTTTCGATATTGTATGTATAAAAAAAATATGGTAAACTTTCTCTTGATAAAATGAGTGAAAACTGTGCAGGAGATAAGGATTATGGGGATAACGACGAAAGATCTGGCAAATATCTGCAATGTGTCACGAACGACAGTTCACCGGGCGCTGCACGGTACGGGAAGAATCAATCCGGAAACCAAAAAGAAAATTCTGGAGGTGGCGGAACAGTATGGATATCGTCCCGATATGTTGGCAAGAGGTCTGGTAAAAGGGAAAACTTTTCAGATCGGTGTTGTGATTATGGATGTCAATAACCGTTATTTTTCTCAGATGCTCAGCGAAATCGAAACTGCGGCACGCCAGGAAGGTTATTTTGTGAATGTTACGATGCACGAACAGAATCCGGAACTCGAGAAGGAGCAACTTTTGCGGCTCGTTGATTATCATGTGGATGGAATTATTTTGTCTTCTATCAATGGAGGAACAGAATATAAAAAGTTTTTGCAGGAGTTGGAAACGCCTGTTGTCACGATTGATAACCGCGTAGATGCAGGGATTCCATTTGTAGCCAGTGATGGATACCGGGCGATTCAGGAGGCTATGGCTGATATTATGAATCGCGGCTATGAAAGAATTGCTTTCGTCTGTCCGCCGCTTGCGGATGCCAGAAAGACGAATATCTATACACATCAGGAACGTTTGGCGGCTTACCAAGATGCGATGGCAAGAAAAGGAAAGGCGCCGATGGTTTTTTCGGATTGGGATTATCTGGAGAAGACGGAAAAATATTTGCGTTCATCCGGTAAAAAAACCGCTTTTTTGTGTACGGGAGATATGATTGCGTTGGATATGATTGAATATCTGAAACTCAGAGAACTTGAAGCAGGAAAAGATTATGGAATTATGGGATTTGATAATATTGATTTCCTTAAGTATGTGTCTCCGCGTTTGACGACAATCGATAATTCTGTAAAGCAGGTTGCAAATGCTGCCGTGGAATTGCTTTTTCAACTTATTAATAAGGAAGAAAATGTTAATACAGAACGGATTTTGGGATTTCGAATTGTAGAAGGGGAAACATTGTAGCCAAAGGGAAGGTGGTTTTATCCGAGAAGCCAGTACCATCTGTACTCTTTTGATGATCATCGCAAAGGTGTACAGACGGACTGGTTTCTCGGATTTTTGAGTTTACCCGGTGATCAGCTTCACAACAGCGATCGCCACAGAGAAGACCGCGACGCCCTTTTTCAGCAGTTCCGGCTTCAGAAAGGCGGTATTGTGACTCCCGATCCAGACGCCGACGCCATGACTGACGACAGAGACAGCCAGCACGCCGGCGATGGACAGGAGGTTGCATTGAAGCGTGTACCCGACGCAGGAAGGGATGGCGATAAAGATCGAGTCAAAGAGCGCTACGCCTACCGCAGTCTTGACCGGAACGCCCATCAGAACCAGCAGAGGCATGACGAGCACCGGACCGCCGGCTCCGGACAGTGCGCAGACGGCGCCGGTAACCAGTCCGAACAGAACATATATGGCGGATGGAACGCTTTTTTTACCGCCGGGTGATGTTCCCGGACGCTGCGTACCGTCTCCGGAAGATGCTGGTTCCGGTGCTGCTTTTGCCTCTTTTCGCAGCAGGATGGAAATACCGGAGAGAAGCACGACCGTATAGAGAATGCGCTTCACGACTGCCTCGTCGATCAGCAGGTTCAGACGGACGCCGATCACGGCGCCGATCAGGCTGCCGATGCTGATCAGCATCGCGAGTTTCAGGTCAAGATTTTTTGCCCTATAATAATTCCAGGACCCCAGAATGCCAGAGATCAGAAAGGCAAAAAAACTCAGCGCCAGCGCCTGTACCGCCGGCATTCCCATAAACCCGCTGTAAAGGATCGGCAGCAGGAATCCGGCAACCCCTGTGAGTCCGATCATGCCGCCGACCAGAAGATTTGCAACAATGATGATAAGGTAAGAAAGCATAAAAAACTCCTTTATGATTTGCTCGACCGAAATGAAGTACAGACCTGCTGCACTCCGGTTTCAGATCTTTTCCTGGTATGCCTGTGCTTCTGCCAGGATCTTCTCTTGGTCGAGCACCAGGATCTGTCCTTTTTCCATCAGAACACGTCCGCCGACAATGGAATCCGTCACGTCGGAAGCGTCAACGCTCTCCAGAAGTGTGTTGGAGAGCCGGCCGTAAACTGCCAGATGGGGTTTCTGCATATCGATGCCGATCAGGTCTGCCGGCGCGCCTTCCCGGATCACGCCGCCGTCAGGATTCCCCAGACATTTCTGCCCGTTGACCGTTGCCATGCGAAGGATTGTCCTGGCGGGCATGACCGCAGGGTTGGACAGGGGAACGCCGAAGCGGAGATTCATCACAGAGCGGAATATCTTCATCTCATTCCACAGGCTCATTCCGCCGTGAGCGGCTCCGTCTGTTCCGAGGCCGACAGTGATCTTTCTCCCGAGAAGTGACGGTGTGTCGGGCGCGGCTTTTCCGCAGTTGCTGAAAGGGCAGTGGCAGATCTTTACTCCTCTCTGCGCCAGCAGATCCTTTTCTTCTTCCGAGAGGAGAAGGCTGTGAGCGCCGAGAAAATTTTCACCCAGGATTCCCAGACGGTCCAGATATTCGTAAGGGCGCATCTGTTCCCGCTCCATGAAGAAATTGATCTCGCCGGGATATTCGTTCATATGGGCCTGGAGCATGGTTTTCCGCTCGTTTGCCCGGGAGGCTGCCGTCGCCATCAGTTCCCGGGAGCAGGAGATCAGGGAGCGGAGAGAATAGTAGACGCTCAGATTTCCTTTTCCGTGAAACGCATCGTACAGACGGTCGGTCCGGAGGATCGCTTCCCCGGCGTCCATAGAAATAGACGCAGGGAGACCTTTCTGGTCCATGGTAGAGTAAGATAATGCGCCGCGAAGGCCGCTCTCCAGATAAACTTCCGCGGCTTCTTCCATGAAATAACTTCCGGCGTCGATAAATCCCACTGTGCCGGACCGGATCATATCCAGAGTGGCAAGCTGTGCGCTGAGACGCATTTTTTCCGGTGTCAGAGTGCTCTCGAAGGGCAGCATGATCCGGGTCCAGATCATCGGCATTTCGTCCAGGACACGGCCCCGGAGAAGCTGCTGCCCGGTATGCATGTGGGCGTCCACAAGACCCGGAAGATAGACACAGCCGCTTCCGTCTATCGTCCGGGTGAACGTATAGGCTTCTTTCAGTTCGTCGAGAGATCCGATCTTTTCTATTTTCCCGTCTGTAACCGCGATACTGTTTCCCTGCTGAAGTTCAAAAGATCCGTCCAGGTAATCGGCGTGGCGGATCAGCAGATCTGCGTGTTTTTTCATGTCCGTTCCTCCTTGCTTTGTGTCAGATCGCCCCGGTCAGGCTGAGAACAACCTGCGAGATGATCGCGGAGCCGAGGAAGGTTCCGGTCATGACGAGTACGCCGACGATGATCATCTTCCATCCCTGTTTCAGGAAGGAGCGGATCTGATCACTGATGGAGATTCCCGCATAAGCGCCCACCAGAGTCAGCGGTGCGGTGAAGTTGATCTTGTTGGCAGACTCAATGACAAATTCGCGTACCGGGGAGATCGGGCTTGCAACCAAAAGGCCGATGACCGAGCAGTAAGCCACGATGGGGAGGCGCAGCGGGATCAGTTTGGTGCAGACCACGGCAGCTATGGAGATCGCGAGCAGCACAAGGATTCCGGGCAGAGAGTCCATAAACCCTACCTGAAAGCCTACGAAATTTGCCAGGCCGATGCCGAGGCCGGATATGATCAGCAGAAGGATCCATTCCAGATATCTCATTTTTCTTTTCCTCTTCTTTCTCTTATTATAATTTCGGATGTTTTACTGTGTGCAGCCACAGGTGCAGGTGCGCCGCGCCTGCACCTGTCGGGTTACGGCGTATCGGAATCCTGTCCGGAGGTTTCATCGGATCCGCTGCCGCCTGCTTTTCGTGTCAGGACTTCGCTTGGCTCATGGCGCAGACGGGCGAATTTCGGTTCCAGAAATTCGTAAAGTTTCCTTGTCAGCGGAATGCCCACAAAGATCGCCACGTAAATACCGGTCAGCCCGGACAGCGTCTCGCTGGTGCTGGCAAGAGCGGACAGCTGAGCGGAGAGATCGGGATAGATCGTTCTGGTCGCAGATTATGAACAGATATGCCGAGAGTCCGCAAAGATAGCCAGGGGCGACGACGCAGCCCTGAGGATCGGGTATCTGCGCAGCTATAGCGGCAGAGAGGTTCAACTTGCGTTGGAGGAATTTACGGAAAAATATCCCGGAATTTCCGTGCAGCTTATGTACGGCAATCACGAAGAGTTGTTTCGGCTGCTGCGCACAGAGGGCACTGATCTGGTGCTGAATGATCAGCGCAGGGCGTTTTCCGACGAGTATGTCAACCTGGTCCTGACGACGAGCAGTATGTACGCTGAGATCTCCGCCAGAAATCCCATGGCTGCGCTTCCGTCCGCCACACCCCAGGGACTAAAAAATATTCCTGTATTCTCGTCGCCTCCAGAGAACAGAGAGAGATCGAACAGGATTATTACAGGACAGTCGTCGGTTTCCAGGGGGAATTTCTGTATGCGGAAAATCTGGAGGAAGCCCGTCTGCGGGTGATCAGCGGTCAGGGTTTTACGCCTGTGGACGACGGCAGTCAGACGATGAATCCCGGTACTTCGATCTGCCGGATTCCGCTCTGCCACGGGAAAGAGCCGATCACCCGGAAGTACTGTCTGTTCTGGAAAAAGGACAATTCCGGTTATTATATAGAAGAATTTGCAGAGATGCTGAAGAGCAAATTTGTATAATGGCAGCACGGGGCCTTACGAAAGCCGGCTGACGCCGCTTTCGGGTTCTGATGTGCCGGATCTGTTCGAGCGGCTGTTCGGAAAAAATATCCCCACCCCCGGCTTGTGGGCGTCTGACGAATCCGCTATGATAAGAAAGAATTTAGTAACAGTTCAGTTGGCTGAACTGTCACAGAATTTACGACAGGCAGGAAAAAGGAGGCTCTGGAGACGATGTCAGATCAATTATTGAAAAAAATCGGAACTTACTGGACCGGCCGGGCGGCCGGCTACTCCAAGGTCAACCAGGAAGAACTGGCCGGCGCTCAGCGGCGGGACTGGCTGGAGAAAATAGAACAACAGATACACAATACGTTTCGGGACAGGGAAAAGGAGACTATCCGCATCCTTGACGTGGGTACCGGCCCGGGCTTTTTTGCGATCATTCTCGCCGAGGCAGGTTATCAGGTGACGGCGGTGGACTATACGCCGGCGATGCTGGAGCAGGCGAGGAAGAATGCCGGGGTTCTTGCTGAAAAGATTGATTTCCGGCAGATGGACGGGCAGCGCCTGGAATTTGACGATGAAAGTTTTGACGTAGTGATCTCCCGCAACCTGACCTGGGTGCTGGAATATCCGGAGATGGCCTACGCATCCTGGAAGCGTGTCCTGAAAAAGCCGGGTCTGCTGATCAATTTTGACGCCAACTGGTATCATTACATGTACGATGACCGGAAGGAGGAAGCATATCAGCGGGACCGTGAGGCGGTGAAAGCCCGGGGAATGGAAGATTATAATACGGCTCCTGACATTGACGAGGCAGCGATGGAAGAGATTGTCCGCGCGGTTCCTCTCGGGAGAGTAGATCGTCCGGTATGGGATCTGAAAACGCTGGAGCGGTTGGAACTGAAGAAAATTCAGGCGGATACGGAAGTATGGAAAAAGGTTTGGACGCCTGTGGAACAGGTAAATTTCGCGTCAACTCCGATGTTTATGGTGACGGCGCAGAGAGTCTGAGAGGTGAAGCATGGTGGAAGCAATGGTACAGAGAGATTTATGGAAAGAGACTCCGGCGGTCAAAGGCCGTATCGCCCGTTATTGGGACAGCCGTTCTGAAAGTTTTAAGGAGCAGAGAGACGCGGAACTTCACAGTGAGCAGCATCAGCTTTGGGAGCAGGAACTTCTGTCTCATCTGCCGCAGGACAGATCGCTTCGGATTCTGGATGTGGGATGCGGCTGTGGATTTTTTACGCTGATGTTGGCGGAACACGGACACCGCGTGACGGGGATCGATCTTACGGGAAGCATGATCCGGAAAGGGCGGGAACTGGCACAGGAATACGGAGTCGCGGCGGATCTGCGGGTCATGGATGCAGAGCATCCGGATTTCAGCGATGATACCTTTGACGCGATCGTGACGAGGAATCTGACCTGGACGCTGCCGCATCCGGCGGAAGCGTATGAGGAATGGATCCGTGTGCTGAAACCGGGCGGAATTTTGCTGAATTACGATGCGGAGCATGCAAAGTATCACAGACGCAACGGCCTGGAGGGGGAGGAAGCCCATCGGATGCTGTCCGGGGCTCAGATGGACGAGTGTATGAATATTTACCGGATGCTTCCGATCAGCGGATGGAAACGTCCGGACTGGGACGTCTGTATCCTGAAGCAGATGGGATGTCGCGAAGTGACGGCGGACGATCGGATCGGAGAAAAATTGTATCTCCACGAGAGTGCGTTTTCCGTTCCTTACCCGATCTTCCGCATCAAGGCAGTGAAAGCGTAACCGATGATAATGGGTGGCCGTTCAGCGGGCTGAGCGGTCGCGATAACTGACAAAAGATCCGCAGGAGATTTTCCGGATCTTCGGGAGAATACGGCAGAAAGGATGGACGTGGTATGAAAAAATATGTGATCCGGCGGCTGTTGCTGCTGATCCCGGTTCTGCTCGGCGCCACATTTTTGTCCTTTGCGATGATGAGCATCGCGGGGAGCGATGTGGTGGTCCAGAGAGCCGAGGCGTCCGGTGTGACACTCTCGCCGGAAGTCCTTGCGGCAGAGCGGGCAAAGCTGGGACTGGATCAGCCGTTCCTGGTACAGTATTTCCGGTGGCTGGGAGAATTTTTGACCGGAGACCTGGGGACCAGCTACGTTTCGGGGAATGATGTGTTCTCCACATTTCTGTCAAAGCTTCCGGCGACGCTTCTGCTGACCGGGACGTCTGTTCTGCTGACCGTGGTCATCTCTGTTCCGCTGGGGATCCTTTCGGCGGTGAAACAGAATCGTCTGACCGACTATCTGATCCGTATCTGCAGCTTTATCGGGAACAGCCTGCCGAACTTCTTTGTGGCGCTGGTTCTCATGTATGTATTTTCTATTCATTTTCCGGTATTCCCGGTGATCTCCAACGGCCTGAGTCTTCAGAGCGCCGCGCTCCCCACGCTGACGCTGGCGATTGCCATGTCTGCCAAGTACCTGCGGCAGGTGCGGGCCGCTGTTCTGGAGGAACTGAACAAAGAGTACGTCACAGGGGCAAAAGCCAGAGGCGTCCGTTTTTCCGTGACCCTGTGGAAGAGTGTGCTGCGCGCCTGTCTGGTCACGATCCTGACGCTTCTGGCGCTGTCCATCGGCAGTCTGCTGGGCGGAACGGCCATTGTGGAATCCATATTTATGTGGGACGGGGTAGGAAAGCTGGCGGTGGACGCCATCAACATGAGGGATTATCCGATGATCCAGGCTTATGTGGTTTGGATGGCGCTGATTTATGTGGTCATCAATCTGATCACGGATCTTTCCTACCGGATCCTGGATCCGAGAATCCGCCTGGGAGGTGACAAGACATGAGAAGGAATGCAGGCAGTTCTGCGGCCGCCGGTATTGCGCGGAAGAGAAAAAAGAATCACACAAAACTCCGCCTGATCATCTTCGGCATCTTAGTTCTTGCACTGCTGTTTACGGCGGTTTTTGCGGAGCATATCTGTCCCTATGATCCCAATAGGCAGGATCTCGCGAATGCGCTGCAGGCTCCGAGCCTGGCGCATCCTTTCGGAACGGACAGGTACGGGCGGGATATGCTTTCCCGGGTGATCGCCGGTTCGCAGACCAGTATTTTTTCTGCGCTGGCACTTGTGGCGATTATTTCCGTGGGCGGGACAGTGATCGGCGTCTCCTGCGGTTATTTCGGAGGGATCCCGGACACGGTGGTCATGCGGATTTCCGATATCTGTCTGGCGTTTCCCGGCCTGGTGTTTGCGATGGCGATCGCGGCGGTGCTGAACGGCGGCGTCCGCAATGCGGTCCTCGCGCTGGCAGTGGTCAGCTGGCCGAAGTATTCCAGGATCGCCCGGAGCCAGACACTGGCGGTGAGACAGGCGGAATATATCTCGGCGGCACGGCTGGCGGGAGATTCCCCGTTTCAGGTCATTTTCCGTCACATACTCCCGAACATTCTGGGACCGGTGCTGGTGACGGCGATGCTCGACATCGGAACAATGATGATGGAGATCGCCGGCCTGTCGTTTCTCGGACTCGGCGCACAGCCGCCGACGGCGGAATGGGGAAGTATGATGAGCGGCGGAAGAAGTATGCTCCAGACTTACCCGTGGGTGGTGCTCACGCCGGGGCTGGCGATCTTTGTTTCCGTGGCACTTTTTAATCTGCTGGGAGACACCGTCCGGGATTCTATGGATTCTGGAAATGCGTAAATAAAAATCTTCAGAAACATTCACAGAAAACAGGAGAGACAGATGAAGAAAAAAATGATGAGTATGATGCTGGCTCTGGGTTTGTTGGCATCTGCGCTTGCCGGCTGCGGCGGGGGCGGAAACAGCCAGAGTGCTTCTCAGAACAGCGCGAATCAAAATGCACAGAGTCAGAGTGCCGCGCAGGGCGGAGAGACAGGGGCAGATCCGGGAGTAACCTCCGGTGAGACAAAGCGCCTTGTGTGGGGCGACACAACGTTTAACGCAGAGAACGGAGAGCCGGACATCAACCCTCACCGGGACAGCAGCGGCTGGGCGTGTATCCGCTACGGGGTCGGCGAGACCCTGTTCCGCTTCTCGGACGCCATGGAGATCGAGCCGTGGCTGGCACAAAGCTATGAAAATGTGGACGAACTGACCTGGAAGATCACACTCCGGGACGATGTGGCTTTCACTAGCGGCCGTCCTATGGACGGGGAAGCAGTCAAGGAATGTCTGGAGGATCTGGTGGCGGAACATGAGCGGGCGGCCGGGGATCTGCAGATCGCGGAGATCACTGCGGAAGGTCAGACAGTGACGATCCGGACGGAGGAGCCGGTGCCGGCGCTGATCAATTTCCTGGCGGATCCTTACGGATGCATCATCGACATGCAGGCCGGAGTCACGGAAGACGGCATTGTCAGCGGAACCGGGCCGTACCGGGCCGTTTCCCTGGTGACAGATACGAGTCTCGAACTGGTGAAAAACGAGAATTACTGGAACGGGGAGCCGAAGATCGATGAGATCACTGTGCGGACCATCACGGACGGAGATACTCTGACGATGGCGCTGCAGTCGGGAGAGATCGACGCGGCTTATGGAATGCCCTACGCCAGCTATCCGCTGTTTGAAAATGACAATTACACCTTTACCGGCTGTGCCACCAGCCGTGTGTTCTTCGGGGCGATGAACTTTGAGAGTGAGATCACAAGCGATCCGGCGGTGCGGAAAGCCATCGCGATGGGGATCGACAAGGAGAGTTTTGTGGAAACTCTGTTAGACGGAAACGGATATCCTGCAGCCGGCGTTTATCCGGACAGCTTCACCTTCGGCGGCGATGCGGTCACGACGGAAACATACGATCCGGAAGGTGCGGCGGAGATCCTGGAGGAAGCCGGATGGGTGGACACAGACGGCGACGGGATCCGCGAGAAGGACGGACAGCCGCTGACACTGCGCTGGCTGACTTATCCCAGCCGCCAGGAACTGCCGCTGCTGGCCGAGGCTGCGCAGGCGACCCTTGGCGCGATCGGGTTTGACGTACAGATCAACAATACTGCGGACCACAACAGGATCCGCACGGATACCGGCGCGTGGGATATCTATTTCAGCGCCATGGTGACTGCGCCGACCGGAGATCCTGAGTATTTCTTCGCTTATCACTGTCTGGACAGTTCCAGCAACAACGACGGACATTATCACAGTGACCGGCTGGAGGAACTGGCCGGCCAGATGACGCAGACCTTTGATGCGGACCGGCGCGGAGAACTGGCGGTGGAGATGCAGCAAGTGATCCTGGATGACAATGCTTACGTTTTCTGTTCACATCTGCGCATGAGTATGATCTCTAAATCATCTGTTGCAGGTCTGGCTGCACACCCCTGCGATTATTATGAAATCACGGCGGATCTTGATATTGCCGACAGTTCCGCCAGATGAACCGCAGAGCTTCCGGCAGACGGCTGAAAGATTCGGGGCTCCGTTCCTTTAGCAGAGAATCCGGAAAAGGACAGAAGAGAACATGCGGCCGGACGCGGTGAAAACGGAGGAAACGATGGAAGAACTTTTGAAGTACAGCGGAGTAGAGGTTTCGTACAACGGGGAACCGGTGGTCCGGGATATCAGTTTTTCTCTGAGACCGGGGGAAATCCTTGGGATCGTAGGAGAGTCCGGAAGCGGGAAGAGTACGATCATCCGGGCGGTGGCCGGGATCCTGGGACGGGGCGGGATGGTGACCCGGGGAACCATTGGTTTTGAGGGGAGATCACTGTCTGATCTCTCCGAGAGAGAAATGCGGAACATCCGCGGGGCGCGCATCGGCATGATCTTTCAGGACGCCGGAGCCTTTCTCTGCCCGATCCGGACGATCGGCGACCAGATCCATGAGAGTATATCCGCCCACCGGAAGGCGCGCCGCAGGGAAACGGATGAAAGGGCGCTGGAGCTGCTGGACAAACTGGGGTTTCCTGACGGCCGGAGAATTCTGAAAAGTTACCCTTTTGAACTGTCGGGCGGAATGAACCAGCGTGTCGGGATCGCTATGGCAATGCTGATGAATCCGTCGGTACTTCTGGCCGACGAGCCTACCAGCGCTCTGGACGTTTCGGTACAGAAGCAGGCGGTGGAGGAATTGCTGCTGATGCGGAAACTTTACGGAACCGCCATTGTTCTGGTGACACATAATATCGGTGTGGTCCGCGCAATGGCGGATACGGTTCTGGTGCTGAAGGACGGAGCAATCGTGGAGTACGGGACTGCCGGTCAGGTGCTGAATACTCCCCGGGAGGATTACACAAAAGAACTTCTCGACGCGGTGCCGAAACTGATCCTCTGACACAATTTTCAAATACGCCCTGATATTTTGGAGGAAGCAAATGGAACCATTGCTGGAGGTGAGAAACCTTACAAAGATATTTCAGAAAAAGGGACAGACGGAACTTGCCGCGGTCGATCACCTGAATTTCTGTCTCTATCCCAAAGAGACACTGGGGATCGTGGGGGAATCCGGTTCCGGCAAAAGCACCGTTGCAAAAGCTGTCACCCGGCTGATTGATGTGACGGAAGGAGAGATCTTTCTGAAGGGAGAAAACATCACCTTTCTGAAAGGAAGAGAGCTGCGGCGGATCTGCCGGAGCTATCAGATGGTCTTTCAATCGCCCGCCGGTTCCTTTGACCCGAGAAAGACACTTGGAGACGGGATCGGGGAAAGCCTGAAAAATGCCGGTGTTCCGCGCAAAGAGAGAATAAAACGCGTGGAAGAGCTGCTGGATCAGTGCGGTCTCCCGGCAGAGTACGCCCGCCGGTATCCCCGCGAGGTGAGCGGCGGACAGTGCCAGAGAGCAGCAATCGCCAGAGCGCTGGCGATCGGACCGGAACTTTTGATCTGTGACGAGGCGACCAGCGCCCTGGATGTGACAGTTCAGAAACAGGTGATGGAACTGCTGGCAAAGCTGAGAAAAGAAAAAGGAATGGCGATCCTGTTCATCTGCCACGACCTGGCCCTGGTACAGCAGTTCTGCGACCGGATCCTGGTCATGAAAGAAGGAAAACTTATAGAATCCGGAACGCCGGACGAAGTGATCCGGCATCCCAAAGAAGAATATACAAAACGTCTGATCGACGCGGTTTTATAGACAAAACTCCCGGCCCCTCTCTGAAAAGGAACCGGGAGTTCTGATTTTTATCTCCGACGGTGTTCACCGCCCTTATATGTAAACTAAAGCTTCTGTCTGTGTTCCTCAGATCTCTGACCACCACAGGACAAGCCCTTCTGTCAAGCCCCGCAGCCATCTGCACAGATAAATCAAAAAACCTTATAGTCATATTATGCCAGAAATGCTTCGGACAATCAATGAAAAAACTGTAAAGTTTTCGGAAAGAATATTAAAAAAATCCTGAACAAACCGTAAGAATTAGAGAGAATTGTCGTGCGGAAATGCTGCGGAGCACACCGCACAGCGCTCTTCCGGCCGGGGTGTCGGCGGCATGGACGGTGCGTGTGCGGTTTCGGGATGTAAGTGCATCTAAGACGCTGCAGTTTCCGCTAAAACTGCGTGCCCGAACCACAAACTCGCATGCGCTCAGACAGTGTGGTTCGGGCACGCAACGCAGAAACCGCACCGTCTAAGATTTACTAACATCCCTGCAAATGCACACGCACCGTCCATGCCGTCGACACCCCGGCCGGAAGAGCACTGTGCGGTGCGCTCTGCAGCCTGGCTGCGAGACAATGGTGGGACGGCGACAGTCATTTGGCGGTGTTTACGTTTTATGGCTGTCGCCAATACCTGTCGCCGCCACCTTTTCGCTGCCACTCTCAGGGCTGGGAACGGGACGGAAGGGAGCGTGGGCGGTGCGGGACGCGTGGGCGGAGGGCGCAGGGAGGAGCGGCGGGGCGCATTTGCAGGGATGTTAGACCATCTTAGGCGGTGACGCTTTTGCGTTGCCGGTCCGGGACACACTGTCTGAGCGCCAGCGAGTTTGTGGCCCGGGCCGGCGGTTTTAGCAAAAGCGGCAGCGCCTTAGATGCTCTTACATCCCGAAACCGCACCCCGCCGCTCCTCCCTGCGCCCTCCGCCCATGTGTCCCGCACCGCCCACGCTTCTTTCCGTTCCCGGCCCGTCCCCCCTATGTTAGTCTTGACTTTTGGCGGGGGGTTGATAAAATAGGAAGAAACATAAATGGAAAGAGAAGAAAACTATGACAGAATTTCTTGTGAGAAGATTTGTAAAAAATTATCAGAATACAGAAGATCTTCGAGTCCGTACCAGCTATGGCGTTTTGTCCAGCTGTGTGGGGATTTTCTGTAATGTTCTGCTGTTCGCTGTGAAACTGGCGATCGGATTTCTGATGAATTCTCTGGCGATCATGGCGGATGCATTCAATAATCTCTCGGACGCCGCCTCCTCGATCATCAGCTTCGTCGGAGTGAAGATGGCCGGAAAGCCGGCGGATAAGGAGCATCCGTTCGGACATGGACGGATCGAGTATATTTCGGCGCTGATCGTTGCGTTTCTTGTCATCGAAGTGGGGCTTACCTGTCTCCAGAGTTCTGTTGAGAAACTGTTTCATCCGGAGGATATTACGTTTGACTGGCTCTCTTTTGTGATCCTGCTGCTGTCGGTTGGTGTGAAGCTGTGGATGTCGTTTTTTAACAGAAAGCTTGGCCGACGGATCGATTCCAAGGTCATGTTGGCAACGGCGGCGGATTCCGCCGGCGATGTGATCGTGACAAGCGCGACACTTGCTTCTATATTAATATGTTATTTTACGTCGGTGAACATCGATGCGTTTACCGGAGTGGCAGTGTCCCTGCTGGTAATCTGGGCGGGAATTTCCATTGCGAAGGATACGCTGGAGCCGCTGATCGGCCAGAGACCGGATCCGGAACTGTATCATCAGATCCAGGAGATGGTGGAGTCCTACGATGGCATCGTGGGAACCCATGACCTGATCATTCACAATTACGGACCGAACCGCAGTATGGCTTCGATCCATGCGGAGGTGCCCAGGGAGACGGATATCGAAGTGTCCCATGAGATCATTGACCGGATCGAGAGGGATGTTGCCAGAAAACTGAATATTTTTCTGGTCATTCACATGGACCCGGTGGAGATCCATGATGAGAAAGTGCTGGCTGTGAAGGCGAAACTGAACGGTGTCGTCCAGGCGCTGGATCCGCAGCTGTCTTTTCATGATTTCCGTGTGGTCAACGGGCAGGAACAGATTAATCTGATCTTTGATCTGGTGACCCCGTTTTCCTATACGCCGGAGGAGGCGGCGAAGGTGGTCCATCAGGTGAAATCTCTTATGAAGGAAGTAGATTCCAGGTATCAGTGTGTGATAACAGTAGACAAAGATTATCTGACAGAGTAAAATATAAATGAGACAAGCGACAAAAGGTCATAAATTTCATGCTTGCATGAAAATTTATGACTTTGTGGAGCGCAAAACACCGAAAAGTAGCCATTTTTCGAAGAAAAATGAGCGGATTTGAGGTGTTTTCAGGATTGCGGGAGCACGAAGTGCGGAGCAATCCGTGTCT
>DXEK01000111.1 GCA_019115005.1 Candidatus Fusicatenibacter merdavium
CCGTGCCATACCTTCCAGTAATGGGCGTCTCCCCGCGTCTCATCGTGGGGCTCGTCAAAGTCGCCGCCCGAGGACGGACTGGAAGGCCAGTAAAAAGTATCAGGATCCTCCCGCTTCACGATTTTCGGGATCACATAGCTGTACATTCTCGTATAATCGCCGCGAAGCAGCGGAGTCTCGCCGTAACCGTCGTAGATCATGCCCTCCATCTCGTTGTTTCCGCACCAGAGAGCAAGACAGGCGTGATGGCGGATCCTGCGGACATTATCCTCGATCTCATGGGAGATATTCTCCTCAAACTCCTCCGTCAGCCGATAGGTCGAACAGGCAAACATGAAATCCTGCCATACGAGAAATCCATATTCATCGCAGAGATCGTAAAACCAGTCGTCCGGATAATAGGCGCCTCCCCACACCCGGATGGTATTGTAATTTGCCCGGGCGCACTGTTCCAGCAGCTTTGCCGTCCGCTCCCGGTTTCTCCGGGACAGAAGAGAATCCTCTGGAATATAATCCGCGCCCATCGCGAAGATTGTGACACCGTTGACTTCATGGGCAAAGCTTTCGCCCCATGCGTCTTTTTCGATATGCATCTTCATCGTGCGCAGGCCGATGCGTTTCTCCCACACATCCGCCGGCTTTTCTCCCGCCAGAAGTTCGACTCTGACCCGGTAAAGGTCCTGCCGGCCGAACCCTCTGGGCCACCAGAGCTTCGGATCTTCCACCAGAAGTTCCCTCTGATCTCCTTCGCAGACAAATGTCCGGCCGGCCGGATCCGTCACTGTGATTCTGACAGGAAGGCACTGCGCGCCGGATGTATGAACCTGAAAGGTCAGCCACACCTGTCCGTTTTCATGGAACTGGCGCACCAGGACATCCTCGATCCTGCTTTCTTCCTCTCCCAGCAGCACAACATTCCGGAAGATTCCCATATCCGGCAGCTTCGGCGCCCAGTCCCATCCGGACATATAATTCGCTTTCCGCAGATAGCAGAAACCGTCGATGGTATCTGTATTGCAGGGGATCGCTCCCTGTTTTTCCACCTGGTCCTCCATATAACGAACCGGAGAATGGAACTGCACCTCCAGAAGATTTCCCTGACGCTTCAGCAGCTTTTCCACGGAAAACTCCCAGACACGGTGCATGTTAAACACGCTCCCGATCTCCACACCGTTGAGAATAATGTCCGCCAGCGTGTCGATCCCCTCAAATCTCAGCCAGATCTTCCGGCAGTTCAGAAGCTTTTCCGAAACATCAAACTCTGTCTGATACCGGCAGTCCTCCCTCGAATAGGGATATGCTTCCTTTTCATTGTCACGATAGTAAGGATCCCCAATCTGATGATATTTCAGCAGGTCCCCATACATGGAAAACGGCACCTCCGTCTCCAAAAATCCGCTGTTCCACAACAGCTTCCAGTTTTTTACAAGTTCCTGTCTTTCCATCCGCCCTCTCCCGGCCTCCTTTTTTATCCCCTATGGCTTGCTTCGGGGTGTGATAGTTTACGCCCTCAGGCGCTGTGTTTCCATACAGTCTGTGCGGCAAAGGCGCAGACTGTATGGAGCACGATATACTCGAAAAAACGTTCTCAGCGAAACAGTATGGCATAGAAAGCGGCTTATACCAGTTTCACGGTCACTACTTCGTACGGCTTGATCACAAATTCCACTTCGTTTCCTGTTACCTTTGCCTCCTGCTCCACTTCTTCCAGCAGATTGCAAATATATGCCTTTTCAAATGCCCGGTTGAACGTCATTTTCACCTTTGTCCGCGCGTTTTCGGACTCATACATACGCACGATCGTTCCCTGACCGTCCTCCGCCTTCTTGACCGTCTCCAGGATCACGTTCGGCTGATCCACAGATACCAGGGAGAATCTTCCCTCCGGCGCATTGCCTTCCATGACCAGCGCCGGCTGATTCAGATTGTAGCTTTCTGCAACAGTGCCCGCCGCTCTCCAGTTTTCCGTGTGGGGATAGAGCGCATAGAGGATCTCGTGTTCTTCCTGATCACTGACAGGATTCGGCTCGATTCCGGATTTGATCAGTGTCAGAGCCATATTGCTGTCTTTTACGGAGTGGCCGTACTTACAGTCGTTGAGCAGGCTGACGCCGTAATGTCCTTCAGAAACGTCGATCCACTTCTGTCCGCAGCTTTCAAACCGCGCCACATCCCAGCTTGTATTCTGATGAGTCTTTCTCGTCAGGTTTCCAAACTGAACGTCGAAGGTTGCCTCATCTGTATGTACATCTACCGGGAAATGTACCTTCAGCAATGTCTGATGCTCTTTCCAGTCCACATGAGTACGGAAATCGATCCTTCTGCTGTCCGCATAGAAATAAATGGTCTGGCAGATCGTGGATTTCGAAGCTTTCCGCTCGATCTCCAGCGCCGCGCGCACCGGTCCCATTTCTACCCATTCCATCCGCTCTACGGAATCGATATCCCAGTATTTCTCGGTATAGAAAATATCGATATCCCAGTTGTCATAGTACATCGGCTTGTCCTCATACATGCGCATCAGATTCAGCCGCTCGCCTTCCCGCACCACTTCACGGTCATTTTCCTTGTCGTAGATGCTGGTAAACAGCCCCTGCGCATCCAGGCGTACCGTGTAGAACGGAGTCTCCAGGCAATGATCATTTACCAGACAGAACGGACTTTCTGCTTCGCCGTCTGTGCTTTCCTTATGTCCTTTTGTGAACGTCTGGTATCCCTTGGACGGAAGGTTCTCCACATAAACTACCGCGCCGTCCGCTGTCTGCTGTACCGGCCATGCGTTTCCGTCTCCGTCATACAGCACCTCCGCGTCACAGGCGCCGAGAGAAACCACATCGTTTCTCTGATTTCCGGTGGTGTTGAAGATCGTAATGCCGTCTCCGCTCTCCAGCAGAGCCTTCTCCCGCTCTCCGATCAGCGCTTTCAGTTCAGCGGCAATCTCCGCATATTCCTGCTTCGTCACCTCGTAAACCTCGTGGATCGCAGAACCCGGCAGAATATCGTGGAACTGATTGATCAATACCTTTTTCCACATCGCGTCCAGTTCCTCCGTCGGATAAGAAACCTTGTCTCCCGCGAGAACGGCAAGCAGTTCCAGATCCATCAGGCCAAGCTCGGATTTCCGGTTGGAACGTTTATTTCTTCCCATGGAGGTCAGCGTTCCTCTGTGGTACTCGAAGTAGAATTCGCCCTCCCACACCGGCAGGCGCGGGTTGTCCTCCACCCGTTCTTTCAATTCATCGAAATAAGTCCGTGCAAATTCCTGGCGTACCATCGGAATCCCCTTGATCCCTTTCTCCATACGCTTGGAGGTCTCCAGCATCTCTCTGGTCGGGCCGCCGCCTCCGTCTCCGTAGCCGTAGGAGATCAGGATGTCGTTGTTGATATCCTTGTTCTGATAGCGCATCCATCCACCCATGATCGCATCCGGGTGCAGCATGCCGTTGTAGGTCGTAAAGAAGTCATGAATCGGCTGATTGACGCCAAGGGTCGTGATCAGATGGGTCAGGACCTCGCTTCCGTCGATTCCTCTCCACATCATGGTATCGTACGGGATTTTATTGAACTGGTTCCATGCCAGCTTCGTAGTCATAAAATAGTCGATCCCGCATTTTTTCATGATCTGCGGCAGAGCTCCTGAATAGCCGAATACGTCCGGCAGCCACAGGATCCGGTTATCTACGCCGAACTCTTCCTTAAAAAATTTCTTTCCGTGCATGAACTGACGTACCAGAGATTCTCCTGAAGTCAGGTTGCAGTCCGCTTCGACCCACATACCGCCTTCCGGCTCCCAGCGTTTTTCTTTTACGCGCTCCTTGATCTGGTCATAAAGTTCCGGATATCTCTCCTTCAGGAACGCATACAGCTGTGGCTGGCTGGACATAAACTTGTAATTCGGATACTCTTCCATCAGCTTCAGCGCCGTAGCAAAGCTTCTTCCCGTTTTTTCTCTTGTCTGCGCGACCGTCCACCACCATGCCACATCAATGTGGGTATGTCCGATACAGGTCGCGATCACATCTTTGTATCCCGCCATATCCGAATAAAGCGCCTGGTCGATGTAATCGGAAGCCTCCTGCAGCGTCCGGTAAAAATCATCGGAATACGGAGTCCGCAGATCCAGATAATTGACCGTATTATTCAGGATGTTCTCGATATCTTTCCGGTTCTTGTCGTCTTCCTCCATCCGGGAGAATGCGGAGAGCGGCACCCACAGATCATAGTACAGCTTTTCAATCTTGTCGTCGATCTCCTGCATGTCCACAAACAGATTAAATTCCGTGTGCTCCGTACCCGTATAGGACTGGAGGTCCAGAACCAGTGTCTCCCCTGCCTTCGCCTCCGGACACAGGAACACGTCTCTGTGATTCAGGTCGATGCCCTGAACGACCTTGCCGTTGACAAACAGAAGGAACTGCGGATTTTTCGCGTCAAATCCCTCTTCCACCTGCGTGCGCACATGCATCCACATCCGCTTTCCGTCCAGTTCCTGCGGAACCGTATATTCCGTCCGGAACCAGTAGTGACGGTCCAGACCGTACCAGTGCATCGTCTTGCAGTCAAAATCTTCCCACGGAATCGGATCCGCGTCGGCATCCTCTGGGCGGATATAGTTTCCCTCCTTGTACTTCCAGTTTTCCACCGGAAAACTCTGTTTTACTTTGAGCTTTTTCAGTTCGTTGCAGATTACGTTGACTCTCTTGTCCAGAAAATACATGCTTCCTCCTTCTGATCCTCTCCCACGCGTCTTCCGGCGCGGCGGATTGTTTATTTTTTATTCTTACTATGAATGAGCAAATCCAAAATATTGCACAAAAGAAAGACACCCTCTGTAGAATGATGTATAATTGAAGTACCAAAAAACAACATACTCACTCAAACAAGGGGGTGTCCGTTGTAAACAGTATACATCATTCCAACCATATTTACAATTACCTTAAAGCATTAAATCTCGGTTTATTTTTATCCGATGTCTATCTGAACCACTTATTGACCATCATCCTTTCTGTTTTCCTCCGGGGATACCGGGGAAAAACGGTTGATTTCCAAGAGATCAGCCAGTGCCACAGGACAACAACCGCCTATTTCCTGAACCACGGAAAATGGAATGACCATGCTTTACAAGATATTCTAAAAAGCAGCATTCTCCAAATTATTTACAGGGAAGCACAGCGTTCCGGACAACCGATTTACTGTATTGTGGATGATACGATTGCCTCACATACCCAGCCTTCGTCACAGGCGGTTCATCCAATCGAGGCTGCGTATTTCCACCAATCACATTTAAAAGGCTGCCAGGACTATGGGCATCAGGTTGTCTCTGTCATGCTTTCCTGCAACGGGATTACCCTGAATTATGCCGTCATCCTGTACGATAAATCAAAATCAAAGATCCAGATCGTACAGGAGGTCGCGAAAGAACTTCCCGCTGCACCGGTCATTTCTTATTTCCTTTGTGACAGCTGGTACACCTCTGCAAAAGTGATGGACCGTTTCATACAGAAAGGATTCTATACGATTGGGGCGCTAAAGACCAACCGGATCCTTTATCCATGCGGGATTCGTCAGAAAGCCAGTGCATTTGCCCTTCATCTGCGGAAAACAGACCCGGATGTCAGCCTCGTGACCGTTGGCAGCCGTGAATTCTATGTATACCGCTATGAAGGGGAGTTGAATGGCATTCCAAATGCAGCGGTGAT
>DXEK01000112.1 GCA_019115005.1 Candidatus Fusicatenibacter merdavium
CCAAAGAAGGAACCTACAGAGCCCAAACCTAATCGTCCAAGAGGCCGGCCAAGGAAGAATAGCACCCCGTCTGCCGCTACTCTATAGTACGGCAGATTGGGAAAGTATTAGTTAATTTAACGCACAAAATAATGGTATTTTCATCATCAAAATTATTGTGACCGTTATCAATCCACTCGCGAAAGGCGTTCTTCAGCTTTTCTGCAATCCATTTGTTTTCTTTTTTGCAAAACCAGCCGAAACTCATGCCTGTTCCATGTGCAGTGAACCAATCTCCGCATATTCCTACATTAGGATTTTTTTCAATCTGTTCGCTTGTTTGTGTTACTTTATGGCACATGCGTATTTTATCGTGGAATCAAGTATTGTTTCCGGAACAAAAATATTATATACTGGAACATAAGTTCAGTATCCGGATGCGGGGTTCCGTGAACCGCAGACACAGACAGGCTGACTTTATGAAATCCGGAATGCGTTCCCCGGACGGATCATGGCGGGCGGCGCAGCGGAAAAGATCGGAAATGAAGAGCAGACAGGAGAAAAGTATGAATATTTCAGAGGGAATGAATCCAAGACAGATGGAGGCGGTGGAGTACACAGAAGGGCCGCTGCTGATTCTGGCAGGCGCCGGCTCCGGGAAGACCAGGGTGCTGACCCACAGGATTGCATATTTAATAGAAGAAAAACATGTGCCGGCTTATCAGATTATGGCGATCACGTTCACCAACAAGGCGGCCCACGAGATGCGGGAGCGGGTGAACCGGATCGTATCTTTCGGGGCGGAGCAGGTCTGGGTCAGCACCTTCCATTCCAGCTGTGTGCGGATCCTGCGGCGATATGCGGACCGCATCGGTTACGGAAATAATTTTACGATTTACGATTCCGACGACTCGAAGACGCTGATGAAGGCGATCATCAAGAAGCTGAATCTGGACACGAAGATGTTCAAGGAACGTTCGCTCCTCTCGGCGATCTCTGCGGCGAAGAACGAGATGATTTCTCAGGAACAGTTCCGGAAGGACGCGGGGATCGACTGGAAGCTGCAGAAGATCGCTGACGCATATGACGAATACCAGAGTCAGCTGCAGGCGAATAATGCGATGGATTTTGACGATCTGCTGGTCAATGCGGTGGAACTGTTTTTGCAATGTCCGGAGGTCCTGGAGTCTTACCAGGATCGTCTGCGCTACCTAATGGTGGACGAGTACCAGGACACCAATACCGTGCAGTTCCGCTTTATCAGTCTCCTGGCGGGCAAATACCGGAACCTCTGTGTGGTCGGCGACGACGATCAGTCGATTTATAAGTTCCGCGGAGCGAACATCGAAAATATCCTCAGTTTTGAGAAAGTGTTTCCGGATGCAAAGGTTGTAAAGCTGGAACAGAATTACCGTTCCACCGGAAATATTCTCGCCGCCGCTAACGAGGTGATTGCCAATAACAAGGGGCGCAAGGACAAAAAGCTTTGGACGGAGAGTGAAGACGGGCTATTGGTGAATTACCGTCAGTTTATGACTGGTTTTGAGGAGGCGGAGTACATTGCCGGGGAAATATCCAGGAAAGTGCGGACGGAGGATTACCGATACCGGGATTTTGCGGTATTGTATCGTACCAATGCCCAGTCCCGTCTGTTTGAGGAAAAATTTCTGATGGCGAATATTCCTTATAAACTTGTCGGCGGAGTCAATTTCTATGCAAGGAAGGAGATCAAGGATCTTCTCAGCTATCTGAAAGTTCTGGACAACGCCGAGGATGATCTGGCGGTACAGAGGATCATCAACATCCCGCGCCGGGGAATCGGCGCCGCGACCATGGGTAAGGTGCAGGAATGGGCGGATTTTCATGGGATCAGCTTCTTTGACGCACTGCTGGAGGCGGAAATGATCCCGACGATCGGGCGGGCAGCTTCGAAGATCCGTTCCTTTACCTCTCTGATCGAAGTGATGAAGGCAAAGGAGGAATATCTGACAGTGAAAGAGATTCTTGATCTTGTCATTGAGGAGACCGGCTATACGGCGGAGTTGGAGGCGGAAGGCACGGACGAGGCCCAGGCGCGTCTGGAAAATATCGACGAGTTGATCTCCAAGATCGTCACCTACGAGGACGAGGCGGAACATCCGACACTTGGCGGATTTCTTCAGGATGTGGCGCTGGTTTCCGACATCGACACGGTGGATGAGGACAGCGATTATGTACTGCTGATGACTCTCCACAGCGCCAAAGGTCTGGAATTTCCATGTGTATACATGGCGGGAATGGAAGACGGGATTTTTCCGAGCTACATGACCGTCACAAGCGATGATCCGGGCGATCTGGAGGAGGAACGGAGGCTGTGTTATGTGGGGATCACCCGTGCGATGAAGGAACTGACCATGACCAGCGCCAGACAGAGAATGATCCGCGGCGAGACGCAGATCAACAAGACTTCCCGCTTTGTCCGGGAGATCCCACGGGAGCTGGTGGATATGGGAAGAGAGTTCAGCGAGGCAAAGCCAAAGCCGGAACCGGAAGTCCGGCAGCAGGGCGGTCTCTATGGTGCCATGAAGAACCTGTACCGTATGGAAAACTTCAAACCTCGTCAGTTCACCGTCCAGAAGGCCGATAAACTCGACTACGAAGTCGGCGACACGGTGCGCCACGTCAAGTTCGGCGTGGGGATCGTCCAGGCGATCGTCGAGGGCGGCAAGGACTACGAAGTGACGGTAAATTTTGAGAAAGCAGGCGTCAAAAAAATGTTTGCGTCGTTTGCGAAGCTGCAGAAATTGTAAGAGGACAAAGAGTTTGCGGACGGAAAAGGCATCTGTATCTTATAAAACAGGAAAGGCAGATGCCTTTTTCATATTACAGAGGACAGGAGGAAGAACGAATGAACAGGCAGAAAATCAGATTTGGTGTGATTGGTTTTGCACATTTGCATGTACTGGAATTGATCCGGGGATTCCTGCAGATGCCGGAACAGTATGAGTTTATCGGGGCGGCAGATACCAGGCCGATGATTGAAACGGATTTCAGTGGGCGGTTCAGCCGAAATTCCAACAAAGCCCTGTTTCAACAGATGATGGGACCGGACGCTGTCTGTGCCAGCGTGGAAGAACTCTTGTCAGGAAAACCGGAACTTATCCTGGTCACAACAGAAAATGCTCTCCACGGAACCGTTGTTCCGGAACTTCTTCTCCGGGGAATCCATGTGGTTGTGGACAAACCTCTTGCGATCTGTGAAGAACATGCGGCAGCCATAAGAAAAGCAGAGATAGAAGGCGGTGCAAGATGCATTACCAATTGGTTTTCCTATTGGAAACCGGGAATACGTCTTGCCAGAAAGCTGATGCGGGAAGGGATCGTTGGATCCGTCTACCGGTTCCAGTACAGAAATCCTGACACATTGGGCGTCTATGAAGGCAAAGCACAGATGGATGAAAGCATTCTGAAAAAAGAGTGGTGGTATCAGCTGCGCTGCGGCGGAGGCAGTATGATCGATTACTGCAGTTACGGCATTGTCCTCGCGGACTGGTTTCTGGAAAGACAGCCGGAAGCAGTCTCTGCCGTCACAAAAAATTTCCATCAGAAATTCTGTGATGCGGAAGACTATGCTGCTCTTACACTCCTGTATCCGGACACCATTGCTTATCTCGAGGGAACATGGACGACTGTCAGCAGCGGTCTTCCTACAGGTCCCATTCTCTGGGGCGAGAAGGGTACGCTCATTGCTGAAAATTACGATCACAGCAACAGCACAAGAGTTTGTCTTTATCAGACTCCCCACGCCTCCGCTCCGGATAAAATTTATCATTCCGAAGATTATCCTCTTCCGGAATGCCACAGGAATCTCGCTGAAGATGTGTATTATTATCTGACGACCCGGGAGCCTGTCCCTTATCTTTT
>DXEK01000113.1 GCA_019115005.1 Candidatus Fusicatenibacter merdavium
AGATAATAAGCATCAGAATAATTTTTTTTGAGAAGGAGATCATGATGAAAAATTTATTAGTCGCACAGTCCGGCGGACCGACCGCAGCGATCAATGCCACCTTAGCCGGAGTATTTCAGGGAGCCGTTTGCTCGGACCGGGTGGATAATATTTACGGCGCGGTCAACGGGATCCAGGGAGTGATGGAAGAACGTTTTGTGGATCTGCGAAAACTTCTTGGCAACACGCAGGATCAGGAACTTTTGAGCCAGACGCCGGCGGCAGCGCTCGGATCCTGCCGTCTGAAACTGAAGGACCCGGCGAAGGATCCCTCGGATTTCGAAAAAATCATTTCTATTTTCCGGAAACATGAGATTCATTATTTCATATATATCGGGGGAAATGATTCCATGGACACAGTGGACAAGCTTTCCGCTTATGTCAGCGCGCAGGGGATCGATGATATCCGGGTGATGGGCGCTCCGAAGACCATCGATAACGATCTGATGGGGACCGATCACTGTCCGGGATTTGGCTCTGCGGCAAAATACATTGCGACCACATTTTCGGAGCTGGAGAGAGACTGTCATGTGTACAACGTCAAGGCAGTGACGATCGTGGAGGTGATGGGAAGAAACGCCGGATGGCTGACTGCGGCATCCTCCCTGGCCCGCCTCAACGGAGGGGAAGGCCCGGCGCTGATTTACCTGTGCGAAGTGCCTTTTGACCCGGAGAAATTCCTGCAGGATGTACAGGAACAGCTGAAGATCTGGGACAGTGTTCTTGTGGCGGTCAGCGAAGGGGTTCACGACGCGCAGGGCAGATACCTGTCGGAACAGACCCAGAGCGGAGCGACGGACAACTTCGGCCACAGTTATATCGCCGGAGCGGCCGGCGTTCTGGAACAGCTGGTCCGCGACAGGATCGGATGCAAAGTCCGTTCCATCGAACTGAATCTGATGCAGAGAAGCGCGGCCCACATTGCCAGCGCCACAGATATCCGCGAGTCCCAGATGCTCGGTCGTAAAGCCTGCCAGTGCGCGCTGGACGGAAAGAGCGGCCGGATGGCAGCCATCCGCCGGATCAGTGACGAACCCTACCGGATTGAACTGACCGACGTGCCGGTCAGCGAGTCCGCCAACGCGGAAAAGACCGTGCCGGCAGAATGGATCACTCCGGACGGGCACGATGTGACTCCGGAAATGACCGCTTACCTGAAACCTCTGATCCAGGGTGAATCCCCGGTCACCTACAAAAACGGGATCCCCTGCCATATTAGACTGTATTAATCACGTTTGAAAATCAGAAAGCAGACCGGCGCAGGCGGCATGTGTGTGCGCCGGGCATCTGCAAAGGCGTGAGAAAATCTTAGCGTCCCGAAGTTCTGCCGGGCAGGACAGGCGCAGGGCTGCAGGCCCGGAGCCTGAGGAGCGTTGAGACGGGAATGCATCAGGCATTCCTGTCGAATCGCTCCGGCGTCTGCCCGGCGGGACTTCGGGACGGTTAGATTTTCCACGCGCTTTGCAGCCGCCCGGCGCACACACATGCCGCCTGCGCCGGTCTGCTTTCGTCCGCCTTCTAATAGCCAAAACTGTTACGCTTTTTCTGACAAAAACGCACAAAACCTATTGAAAAAATCATCAAAAACGGCTATGATAGGGATATGTATAAAATTTTGCTAAAGATTTTATAATGAATTATATAAGATGGAGGTTTAAAGAATGAGTAACACAGCACAAAGTTTAGCAAGCACAAGAATTGCCTCTTTGCTGGACGAAAACAGCTTTGTTGAAATCGGCGGCCAGATTACGGCCAGAAATACCGATTTTAACATGGCGGCGACGGAGACACCATCCGACGGTGTTATCACAGGCTACGGTGTTATCGACGGAACTCTGGTATATGTTTACAGCCAGGATGTATCCGTGATGAATGGCACGGTAGGCGAGATGCACGCAAAAAAAATCGCAAAGCTGTATGAGTTTGCCCAGAAGACAGGCTCACCGGTAATCGGACTGGTAGACTGTGCAGGTATGCGTCTGCAGGAAGCTACAGATGCTTTGAATGGCTTCGGCCAGATATACATGGCACAGGCTATGGCTTCCGGTGTGATCCCGCAGATCACAGCGATCTTCGGGACCTGCGGCGGCGGTATGGCGCTGATTCCGGCGCTGACCGATTTTACATTTATGGAAGAGAAAAAAGGAAAACTGTTTGTGAACTCTCCGAATGCGCTGGACGGAAACATCGCGTCCAAGTGCGATACCGCGGCAGCAGAATTCCAGAGTGAGGAGACAGGTCTTGTGGACATTGTCGGAAGCGAGGCAGATCTTCTGGCTCAGATCCGTCAGCTGGTGGGTATGCTCCCGTCCAACAACGAGGATGAAGCGTATACCGACTGCACGGACAATTTGAACCGTGCGTGTCCGGACCTTGCGAACTGCGCAGGAGATACCGGCATCCTCCTGTCCCAGATCAGCGACAACGGCGTTGTGTTTGAGACAAAGAGAAATTACGCGAAAGATATGGTAACCGCGTTTATCCGCCTGAACGGAGCTACTGTAGGCGCAGTTGCGAACCGCAGCGAGATCTACAGCCAGGACGGCACGGTCGAGGCGACTTTTGACGGAACCCTGAGCGCAAAAGGCGCAAAGAAAGCAGCGGATTTCGTGAAATTCTGTGATGCGTTCGGAATCCCGGTCCTGACCATCACGAATGTCAAAGGCTTCAAGGCAACCAAGTGCTCTGAAAAATTCATGGCAAAGAATGCGGCGGAACTGACCTATGCGTTTGCTGACGCGACGGTTCCGAAGGTAAACGTGATCGTCGGACAGGCTTACGGAAGCGCATATCTGGCGATGAACAGCAAATCGATCGGGGCTGACATGGTGTTTGCATGGCCGAACGCAGAGATTGGTATGATGGACGCGAAAGCAGCTGCAAAGATCATGTACTCGGACGCTGATCTGGCGACGATCAATGAGAAAGCTGCAGAATACGCTACTTTGCAGAATAATGTGACTTCCGCGGCGAGAAGAGGATACGTAGATACAGTGATCGAGCCGGAAGACACACGTAAGTATGTCATTGGCGCATTTGAGATGCTCTACAGCAAGAGAGAAGACAGACCGGATAGAAAACATGGTACAGTATAAGGAAGGTGAGGCAGATGAATAAGAACTGGAAGAAACTCGGGAGCCTGTTCCTGAGCCTGACATGTGCTGTGGCGATGTCCGTAGTTCCGGCATTCGCTGACACAGAATCTACACCTGCATACCTTCCGGTGGAAGAGTCTACACTGAACAGTATGCTCTCCACCAGCGAGTCACTGATTGATGAACTCTGCGGTTACGGTGACGAGGATCTGGAGGCACTGAAGACCTCCGATTATCAGTTTACCGTCCGCGCTGTGGAGGCATGGCAGTCTGTTCAGGATGAGCTGGGCGCTCTGGTAAGTTATGATGCAGAAGAAGCCACATATGAAGTTGACGGCGATTTTGTGACGTGTACGATCCCTGCCGAGTTTGAATACAATCCGGCTACGGTTCGTGTATACTGGAATATGGTTAGCCAGCAGGCGACAGATATGACCTTTACGGTAGAAAGTTCCATAAGTGTTCTGATGGGAGAAGCTGGAACGAATACAGTAACAGGACTTTGTGTTGTATTTGTCGTCCTGATCTTCCTGGTGGTCATCATCTTCCTGTTCGGGAAGATCGGCGCGGGAAGCAAGACACAGCCGACAGAGACCGAGAAAAAGGCAGTGACGCCGGCACCGGCTCCTGCACCTGCACCGGCAGTGAACATACCTGCGGTGGCAGCGGCTCAGGACGATATAGAACTTCAGATTGTGCTTGGTATGGCGATTGCGATGTATGAGGAAGAGACAGGCGCAGCAGGCGGAGACAGCTACGTGGTACGAAGCATCCGCAAAAACAGAAAAAATAACTGGAAAAGATAATGTTTAGGAGGATAACACAATGAAAAATTATACCATTACAGTAAATGGCAATGTTTACAACGTAACCGTTGAAGAGGGAATCACAACAGGCGCGCCGGCAGCTGCAGCAGCTCCTGCACCGGCTCCCGTTCCGCAGGCAGCACCGGCACCGGCTCCTGCAGCAGCTCCCGCTCCGGCTCCGAAGGCAGCGCCGGCAGGCACCGCTGGAAGCGTTGAGATTACCGCATCTGTTCCGGGCAAGATCTGCAAGGTTGAGGCTTCTGTTGGCGCAGCTGTGAAAGCAGGGGACAGCGTTGTCGTTCTGGAAGCGATGAAAATGGAAATTCCGGTTGTTGCTCCTTCTGACGGAACGATCGCAAGCATCAACGTGTCTGTCGGCGATGCTGTAGAGTCCGGTGATGTTCTTGCAACAATGGATTAAAACTACCTGATTTGTTGTGAGGAATGACCGGAGGTGTGACAATGATTTTAAATACATTGAATAATCTCCTGAATCAGACTGCGTTTCTGAGCCTGAGCTGGGGAAATTATGTTATGATCCTGGTGGCATGCGTGTTCCTGTATCTGGCGATCAAACACGGATTTGAGCCGCTGCTGCTGGTGCCGATTGCATTCGGTATGTTACTGGTAAATATTTATCCGGATATCATGGCAGAGCCATACACGGATGTACAGGGCCTGGAGCATGCAGGCGGCCTGTTCTATTACTTCTTCAAGCTGGATGAGTGGAGCGTCTTCCCGTCTCTGATCTTCCTTGGCGTCGGCGCGATGACGGACTTTGGTCCGCTGATCGCAAACCCGATCAGCTTCCTGATGGGAGCTGCCGCACAGCTTGGAATTTATGTAGCATATTTCATCGCGATTGCGATGGGATTCAACGGAAGAGAAGCAGCCGCAATCTCCATTATCGGAGGAGCTGACGGCCCGACTTCTATTTTCCTGCTGAACAAACTGGGACAGCAGCATCTGATGGGGCCGATCGCGGTTGCGGCGTACTCCTATATGTCTCTGGTACCAATCATCCAGCCGCCGGTAATGAAACTGCTGACGACTGAGAAGGAGCGTAAGATCAAAATGGAACAGCTTCGTCCGGTTTCCAAGCTGGAGAAGATCCTGTTCCCGATCGTGATCACGATCGTTGTTTGCCTGCTTCTGCCGTCTACGGCTCCGCTGGTAGGTATGCTGATGCTCGGAAATCTGTTCCGCGAGTGTGGTGTGGTACATCAGCTGGCAGATACCGCATCCAACGCTCTGATGTACATTGTAGTTATTCTGCTGGGCACATCTGTAGGTGCATCCACAAGTGCAGAGGCTTTCCTCAACATGGATACACTGAAAATCGTTGCTCTTGGATTGATCGCATTTATCTTCGGTACAGCCGGCGGTGTTCTCCTTGGGAAACTGCTGTGCGCGCTGACCCATGGAAAGATCAATCCGCTGATCGGTTCCGCAGGCGTTTCCGCGGTTCCGATGGCTGCCCGTGTCTCTCAGAAGGTGGGAGCGGAATCGGATCCGACCAACTTCCTGCTGATGCATGCGATGGGCCCGAACGTTGCCGGTGTTATCGGTACGGCGGTCGCTGCCGGTACCTTTATGGCGATCTTCGGAGTATAAGAAAACTGCTGCGGTTCCGGTCCGCCTGTTTCGGCGGTTCGGTCTGCAGATGAATAAGAATTGTTTTAGGAGGATAGAAATGGCAGAAGTAGAAAAGAAACCTGTCAAAATTATGGAGACGGTGCTCCGTGATGCGCACCAATCCCTGATCGCGACAAGAATGTCAACAGAACAGATGCTTCCGATCATCGATAAAATGGATCAAGTCGGATACCATGCGGTAGAGTGCTGGGGCGGAGCGACTTTCGACGCTTCCCTGCGTTTTTTGCACGAAGATCCCTGGGATCGTCTCCGCAAGCTGCGTGACGGCTTTAAACACACAAAACTTCAGATGCTGTTCCGTGGGCAGAACATCCTGGGATATCGTCCGTATGCGGATGATGTGGTAGAGTATTTCGTACAGAAATCTGTGGCGAACGGAATTGATATTATCCGTATTTTCGATTGTATGAACGATATGAGAAACCTTCAGACAGCAGTGCGTGCGGCTAATAAGGAAAAAGCGCATGCACAGGTTGCTATGTCCTATACGACTGGCGATGCATACACCCTGGAGTACTGGGTAAATCTTGCAAAGCAGATTGAAGAAATGGGTGCGGATTCTATCTGTATCAAGGATATGGCGGGACTTCTGGTTCCGTATAAAGCAACCGAGCTGGTGAAAGCGCTGAAAGAGGTTACCAAGCTTCCGATCCAGCTTCATACACATTATACATCCGGCGTCGCTGCGATGACCTACATGAAGGCTGTGGAAGCAGGTGTGGACATCATCGATACCGCAATGTCTCCGTTCGCTATGGGTACTTCCCAGCCGGCGACCGAGGTTATGGTCGAGACGTTCAAAGGTACACCGTATGATACCGGTCTGGATCAGAATCTGCTGTCTGAGATTGCTGATTACTTCCGTCCGATGAAGGATGAAGCGCTGGATACCGGCCTGATGAACCCGAAGAACCTTGGCGTAAACATCAAGACGCTTCTGTACCAGGTGCCGGGCGGTATGCTTTCCAACCTGACCTCTCAGCTGAAAGAGCAGCATGCGGAGGATAAGTTCTACGAGGTACTGGAAGAAGTTCCGCGTGTAAGAAAAGATCTGGGAGAGTGTCCGCTGGTTACTCCGTCCTCTCAGATCGTTGGTACCCAGGCGGTATTCAATGTCATCATGGGCGAGCGTTACAAGATGGTCACCAAAGAGACCAAGGACGTGCTGAGCGGAAAATATGGTGCGACGATCAAACCGTTCAATCCGGAAGTGCAGAAGAAATGTATCGGAGATACCAAGCCGATCACCTGCCGTTACGCAGATCTGCTTGAACCGGAGCTTCCGAAACTGGAATCCGAGATGGCTCAGTGGAAAGAGCAGGATGAGGATGTCCTGACTTATGCGTTGTTCCCGCAGGTAGCGGTTGAATTCTTTAAATACCGTGAAGCGCAGAAAACCAAAGTTGATCCGACGATCGCTGATAACGAGAACGGTGCGTATCCGGTATAAAACTGCCGGATCATGCGCAGACAGCAAAAGATTGATACGATAACTGTTCCGATCTTCGATTCGGATATCCGGATGGAAAAGGAAAAGTGAAAATGAGAGAAACCGCCTGGTGGCCCGGACAGTGAAGTCCGGGAAGCCGGGCGGTATTTTCTTATGACTGTTCTGACCGCTGAACTGTAACGGTCTGCGTATTTACAGTTTCTTTTCTGTTTGCGCCTGATTGCAAATCATGCTATAATCGGAAACGGAGTATAGGATATACTCTCATTGAGGGCTAATACCTTTTGCCCAAAAATCATAGCACAAAATAAAAATGGGAATAAATGAAAATGACGGGGAAAGAAAAGTTGGGTAAGGATCAGACAGATAAGGTTCATATAGAAAAACACCGCTCGGAGGATGTCGGTTCTTCCGGGAAAAGGTCCGGTGCGGTACAGGACAGCGGGACGCCCGGACAGCAGGAAAATCTTCTTGCCAGGATGAATCGTCAGTACCGTTCTCTGAGCAAAGGGCAGAAACGTCTTGCGGATTATATCTCCGAACATTATGATCAGGCGGTGTCGATGACTGCCGCCAGGCTCGGAGCGCAGGCGAATGTCAGCGAGTCCACGACCGTGCGATTTGCAATGCAGCTCGGATATGAAGGTTTTCCGGAATTTCACCGGGCGCTGGAAGAATTGGTGATGAATAAGCTGAATTCGATCCAGAGGATGCAGATGACCTACGGAAAAGTACCGCAGGGAGAGATCCTGGGCACGGTCCTCCAGTCGGATATTGAGAAGATCAAGCTGACGATGGAGGAAGTCAGCACGGAATCGTTTGAGAAGGCTGTGGATATGATTCTGGCAGCGCGGACGATCTATATTGTCGGGATCCGCAGCTGTGCGCCTCTTGCCAGTTTCCTGGCGTTTTACCTCCATATGATTTTTGATGATGTCCGCCTGGTGCAGACAAGCAGCGCCAGCGAGATCTTTGAGCAGATGATACGGATCAGCGCGGATGATGTGATGATCGGGATCAGTTTTCCGAGATATTCGCTGCGCACGCAGAAGGCACTGGAATTTGCCAGCAAGCGGCATGCGAAAGTCATTGCGATCACGGACAGTGTCCATTCGCCGATGAACGCATGGTCTTCCTGTAGTCTGATCGCAAAGAGTGATATGGCGTCCATCGTGGATTCGCTGGTGGCGCCTCTGAGTTTGATCAATGCGTTGGTGGTGGCGCTCTGCATGAGACGTCAGGAAAATGTCGTGGAGACGCTGGAGACCATGGAGGGAATCTGGGATGAATACCAGGTGTACAGCAACGATGAAATTTCGTGACAGTTCCGCCGCCGGGGACAAAGGCGGCGTTAAGCAATTTATCATAACCGGGAGAAAAGTATGGCAAAAGTAGGGATTATCGGAGGCGGCGCCGCGGGAATGTTTGCTGCTGTCTGGGCGGCCGGATTCGGGCACGAGGTGCATCTGTATGAGCAGAATGAGAAACTTGGAAAAAAGTTGTTTATCACCGGAAAAGGACGGTGCAATTTTACAAATGCCTGTTCTGTGGAGGAGTTTCTTCAGAACATTGTGAGTAACGCGAAGTTTATGTACAGCTCCGGCTACGGATTTACCAGTCAGGATGTCATGGATTTCTTTGAACAGCATCACGTGCCGGTAAAAGTGGAGAGAGGGAACCGGGCCTTTCCGGCGTCGGATCACTCTTCGGATATCATCAGGGGACTGGAACAGGCGATGAAGGAGGCGGGCGTAAAGGTCCATCTGGGAACGAGAGTCCGCCATGTTTCCTGCCCGGATGGTGCAGTGAGCGGTGTTGTGCTGGAAAACGGCGCACATATCGCATTGGATGCCGTGATGGTCGCAACCGGCGGTCTCTCTTATCCGTCCACCGGATCTACCGGAGACGGTTATCGACTGGCGAAGGAATGCGGCCATACAGTCACGGACCGGCGGCCGGCGCTGGTGCCTCTGGAGACGGGAGAGAGCTATATACCGAAGCTTCAGGGATTGTCCCTGAAAAATGTCACACTCCGCGTCATGGGAAAAAAGAAACCGGTGTATGAAGGGTTCGGGGAGATGATGTTCACACATTTCGGGATTACAGGGCCGCTGGTCCTCAGCGCCAGCTCCTACATCGGGGCGGCCGGTCTTTCCTGGCCACTGGATGCGCAGATTGATCTGAAGCCGGCACTGACGGAAAATCAGCTGGACGACCGGCTGCTGCGGGAATTTCAGTCGGCACAGAACCGGCAGTTCAAGAATGTAGTGCCGGAATTGTTTCCCGCCCGTCTGGTTCCTGTGATGATCGAGTTGTCAGGGATCGCTCCGGACCGCCCGGTCAACGGGATCTCGAAAGAAGAGCGGCGCGCTTTGGTGGAAAAGACCAAGCATTTTCCGCTGACGATCGTTGGAACCCGGCCGTACCGGGAAGCGATCATCACTCAGGGCGGTGTTTCCGTTCGGGAAATCCGTCCGGGGACGATGGAATCGAAGAAGGTGAGAAATCTGTATTTCATCGGAGAGGTGCTGGATGTTGACGCGCTGACCGGCGGTTTTAATCTGCAGGTTGCCTGGTCGACCGCCTATGCGGCAGCATCGGCAGTGTGGGAGAACATCGAAAGGTGACATCCGAAAAACAGAGAGAAATAATCAGAAAAAGAGGAAAGGGTATGAGTTTTAATATTGCGATAGATGGGCCTGCTGGCGCGGGGAAAAGTACGATTGCGAAGAAGATTGCGGCGGAGTTGTCTTTCATTTATGTGGATACGGGAGCCATGTACCGGGCGATGGGTCTGCTGTTTCTCAGGAAGGGGATTGATCCGAAAAACGCGGCTGCTATCGAAGAAGCCGCGGAGGAAGCGCATGTGACCATTGGCTATGAAAACGGCGAACAGCAGGTCTATCTGAACGGGGAAAATGTGACGGCTTCCCTGCGCACGGAGACGGTTGGAAATATGGCGTCTGCTACAAGCGTGTATCCGGGCGTGCGCAGACAGCTGACAGTTCTGCAGAAGGACCTTGCGGCAAAGCAGGATGTGGTGATGGACGGTCGCGACATCGGGACGGCTGTGCTTCCGAATGCGCAGCTGAAGATCTACCTGACCGCCAGTTCTCACGTGCGTGCGGTGCGTCGTTATGAGGAACTGAAGGCGAAAGGAATGGAAAGTGACCTTTCTGTGATCGAAGCGGATATCATCGAGAGAGACCACAGAGACATGACCCGCGAGGTTTCCCCGCTTTGCAAGGCGGAGGACGCCGTGGAGGTGGACACTTCGGGCCTGACGATCGACCAGGTCGTCGACGTGGTGAGAAGACTGTATCAGGAGCGTGCAGAGGTTTCTGTTTGAATATTGCCGGGTTCAGTGACACGGAACGTGTGTCAGAAGGAGGAAAAAGATGGAAGTGACGGTGGCGGGCAGCGCGGGTTTCTGCTTCGGTGTGAAGCGGGCGGTGGACACGGTTTATGAGCAGATTGAAAACGGCCGGAAGCCGGTCTATACTTATGGACCGATCATCCATAACGAGCAGGTGGTCGGAGATCTGGAACGCAGAGGTGTGCAGGTGATCGGATCGGAAGAAGAACTGGAAAAGCTTACGGAGGGGACGGTGATCATCCGTTCTCACGGCGTATCCAGAAGGATCTGTGATAAGATCCGTGCGCAGGGGCTCACGCTGGTGGACGCCACGTGCCCTTTCGTCCGGAAGATCCACCGGATCGTTGAGCGAGAGAGCGAAAATGGCAGACATATTGTGATCATTGGAAGCGAACCCCATCCGGAAGTGGAAGGAATCAAAGGCTGGGCCAGAGGTCCGGTCACGGTGATTTCCACTGCGGAAGAGGCGGAAAAGTTCACACCTGAGAGCGGAAAAGCAGTAAGTATCGTGGCACAGACGACATTTAATTACAACAAATTTAAAGATTTAGTTGAAATTTTTTCGAAAAAGAGTTATGATATTAGTGTTTTAAATACTATCTGTAACGCAACGGAGGAGAGACAGACAGAGGCGAGAGACCTTGCAGCGACTGTAGACGCGATGATCGTGATCGGCGGAAGACACAGTTCCAATACTCAGAAGTTGTATGAGATATGTAAGGAAGAATGTAAAAATACTTACTTTATAGAGACACTCGTT
>DXEK01000114.1 GCA_019115005.1 Candidatus Fusicatenibacter merdavium
AAGCTGTCCTGCTGGACATCATTCAGGGCATAACGGAATTTCTTCCGGTCAGCAGTTCCGCCCATCTTGTTCTTATCCAGCAGTTACTGAAAATACAGAACGATCAGACGATCCTGTTTGATCTGGCGCTGCATGTCGGCACGCTTGCCGCGGTGATCTGGTTTTTTCAGAAAGATCTCCGCAGGATCGTCCTGTCTCTGTTCGGGATCGTTCAGGATCTGTTCTGCAATCTGAAACTTTGGTTCCGTCACCGGAGCGGTCATTCCGACGAACCGTACCGGAAAGTTCTCGCCACCAATTACCGCAGACTGACCTTCTGGCTGATCATCTCGACGATCCCCACTGCCGTCATCGGATTTCTGATGCGCGGCGTCGCGCTTCTGGCCTTCGGATCTTTGCTGATGCCGGGCGTTCTGTCCTTCATCACGGCAGTCATGCTGCTTGTGGCCGATATGGTCCCGCAGGGGAAAAAGATCCCCAGAAATATGAAGCCTTCCGATGCAGTGATCGCCGGCGTATTTCAGGGGTTTTCGGTGCTCCCGGGGATCTCCCGCTTCGGCACCGGCCTTTCTTCGTGCCTGCTGGCGGGATTCAGCCGTAAGTCTGCGATAAAATATTCCATGCTCATGTCGATCCCTGCAGTTATCGGCGGCATGATCCTGGAACTGGTCTCTCTCAGCGGACCGGTCTCCGTATCACCGGGAGCATATGCTGTCGGGATCGCGGTGTCTGCCGGGATCGGTTTCTTTATGATCCGTACGATGCTCCGGATCGTTTCCAGGATCAAATTGAGAGTTTTTGCTTTTTACTGCGTGATCATCGGCATTGTCTTTATCGCCGTCAGTTTTGCACTGTAATGACAGTTAAATCAGGGGAGGAACGCCTTTATGGCAAATGCAACCAAAAACAAGACCGCCGGTTCCAAGACCGGCACCACTCGTAAAACAACAACCGCAAAAAAATCCGCTGCAAAAAAGACGGCGACCGCAAAGAAAAGCAACTCCACAGGGAAAAAACGCGGACGTCCGCCAAAACAGAAGCAGTCAGACGGGATCCGGATCGAGATCATACTGCTGACCGTTCTGGCGGCAGCCATTGTTCTGATCGTCAGCAATTTCGGCGGCGGCGGAATCGTCGGAAGCGCTGTCAGTGATTTCTTTTTCGGCCTTTTCGGGATCTCCGCATGGATCTTTCCGATCCTTCTGTTCGGAGCGACAGCCTTTTATCTTGCCAACAAAGATAATTCTCTGGTGATCCGGAAATTGTGCGGCTGTATCGCATGCTATTTTCTGTTCTGTGCCTTCATGCAGCTTCTGACTTCAGGCTACAGCGAGACGACACGGATTTTCGACTATTACAGCGACAGCGTTTACGATCACCTGGGCGGCGGACTGTTCGGCGGTATTCTCGTGCGGATCTTCGGACTCGCTTTCGGGAAGATCGGCGCCTATGTCATCGTGATCATCGGAATTATCATCTCTGCAATCATCATGACCCAGAGACCGTTCTTTTCTTCACTCCATGAGGGGAGCAGCCGCGTCTGGAAGACGGCAAAAGAACAGCGGCAGCAGTCTGTCCGACAGAAAAACGAGGTTCGCCGGCAGCGCGCAGCGCAGGCGGCAGCGGACGACAGCTGGGACGAAAAGGAAACTCCCGGTTCTTCATCTGAGAACTCCGCAAAGAGAAAACGCTTTCTCTTTGACTTTAACCTAAAGGAAGAGGCCAATACTCATCAAATGGCCATGCCGGAACTGTCCATTCACAGAGCTTCCGAGACGGAAACGGAGCAGACGGACAAACCGTCCGATGAAACCGAGACGGCTTCTGAATCCTCTTCCCGGAGAAAACATTCCAATCCGAAATCGTCTCCGAAAGAGATAGAAGAAAATGTATCTGATATCCGTCAGGAGATCAGCGAAAAACCTGCTCCTGTAAAAACTGCCTATAAATTTCCGCCACTGTCTCTCCTGAAAAAGGGCGACCGGAAAGTTTCCGGTGATTCGGACGCGCATCTGAGGGAAACCGCCCGGAAGCTGGAACAGACACTGCGGAATTTCGGGGTAAACGTGACCGTCACAAACGTCAGCTGCGGACCTACTGTTACCCGGTATGAACTCCTGCCGGAGCAGGGTGTCAAGGTCAGCAAGATCGTCAGTCTGACCGACGACATCAAGCTGAATCTTGCGGCTGCCGATATCCGTATCGAAGCCCCGATCCCGGGCAAAGCTGCCGTAGGCATCGAAGTGCCGAATGCGACTAACACGCCTGTGATGCTCCGCGATCTGCTGGAGTCGACCGCATTCAAAAAACATCCGTCGAATCTTGCCTTTGCGGTAGGCAAGGACATCGCAGGACAACCGGTCATCACCGATATCGCAAAAATGCCCCATCTTCTGATCGCAGGCGCCACGGGATCCGGTAAATCTGTCTGCATCAACACACTGATCATGAGCATACTTTACAAGGCAAAACCGGAGGATGTCCGGCTGATCATGATTGATCCGAAGGTTGTGGAGCTTTCTGTTTATAACGGAATCCCGCATCTGTTCATCCCGGTAGTCACGGACCCGAAGAAAGCATCCGGCGCGCTGAACTGGGCGGTTTCGGAGATGACCGACCGATATAACAAATTTGCAGAATACAATGTCCGCGATATCCGCGGATACAACGAAAAAATCGCCCAGATGAACGCCGTCCCGGGCAGCGACGCTCCTGCCAAAATGCCCCAGATCGTCATCATCGTCGACGAGCTCGCGGATCTGATGATGGTAGCGCCCGGCGAAGTGGAAGACGCAATCTGCCGTCTGGCACAGCTTGCCCGTGCGGCCGGGATCCATCTGATCATCGCGACGCAGAGACCATCCGTCAACGTCATTACCGGACTGATCAAGGCGAATATGCCGTCCCGTATCGCGTTCTCCGTCTCCTCCGGTGTGGACAGCCGTACCATTCTGGATATGAACGGCGCGGAAAAACTTCTGGGAAAGGGCGATATGCTCTTTAAGCCCCAGGACTACCAGAAGCCTGCCCGGCTGCAAGGATCTTTCGTCTCCGACAAAGAGGTCTCAGACGTTGTCGCTTTCCTAAAAGAACATTACGGGGAGGCAGCTTACAATCCTGAAATGGAACAGAAGATCAACAGCGCTGTCTCTGAAGCTTCTGCGCCGGCTGCCGGCGGCGAAGACAGAGACGCCTATTTCATAGACGCCGGTAAATTCATCATTGAAAAAGATAAGGCTTCCATCGGGATGCTCCAGAGAGTCTTTAAGATCGGATTTAACCGCGCGGCGCGTATCATGGACCAGCTCTGTGAAGCCGGCGTCGTCGGTGAGGAAGAAGGCACCAAGCCAAGAAAGATCCTGATGACTATGGAACAGTTCGAACAATATCTGGGAACGATTTCTTCCGATTCACAGTCACACTGATCTGTCCGGCGCCAAAGCCGCCGGTTCCAACCGCTACTAACATACTGCCCTGGAACGCATCCGGCAGAAATTTTCCCGGGTACGCTCTGCGACAATGTGTTATAATCACTGATATTCAGCCACCTGCCTCTGGTTTCTGCCTGAATATCAGTATAAATTAATTTTTCTAGGAGGATGTTATGTACAAAATTGTAAAAGCGGAAAAACTCGCTGCAAACATTTTTCTCATGGAAGTAGAAGCGCCGCGAGTTGCAAAGCACTGTCTGCCAGGGCAGTTCGTCATCGTCAAGATGGACGAAGAGGGGGAGCGGATCCCATTGACAATCTGCGATTACAGCAGAGAAAAGGGTACGATCACCATTGTATTCCAGCCAATCGGCGAATCCACAATGCGCATGTCCGAGCTGAAGGAAGGGGATGCATTCATGGATTTCGTGGGACCTCTCGGACAGCCGTCAGAGTTCTGCAAGGAAGATCCGGAAGAACTGAAAAAGAAAAAGATCGTTTTTGTTGCCGGCGGAGTCGGCACAGCTCCGGTTTATCCTCAGGCAAAATGGCTGCATGAGCATGGGATCGAGGCAGATGTGATCATCGGCGCCAGAAACAAAGATCTTATCATCCTGGAAGATGAATTTAAAAAAGTCTGCAACTTGTACATCACCACCGATGACGGTTCTTATGTCCGCAAAGGTATGGGTACGGATGTACTCCGCGATCTTGTCCAGAATCAGGGCAAACACTACGATGTCTGTGTGGCGATCGGACCGATGATCATGATGAAGTTCGTCTGTCTGCTGACCAAGGAACTGGGAATCCACACCATCGTCAGCATGAACCCGATCATGGTAGACGGCACCGGAATGTGCGGCGCCTGCCGTGTCACCGTGGGCGGGGAAGTCAAATTTGCCTGCGTAGACGGACCTGAATTTGACGGACATCTGATTAATTTTGACGAGGCAATGAAACGCCAGCAGATGTACAAGACAGAAGAGGGCCGTGCGATCCTCAGATATAAAGAAGGGAAAACGCATCACGGCGGATGCGGACATTGCGGAGGTGACAAATAATGGCAAAAGGATTAATAAGAGTACCGGTTCGTGAACAGGATCCAAAGGTACGCGCGACAAATTTTAACGAGGTATGTCTCGGTTACAATAAAGAAGAGGCAATGGAAGAGGCTTCCCGCTGCCTGAACTGTAAAAATGCAAAATGTATTACCGGCTGTCCGGTAAATATCAACATTCCCGGATTTATCGCACAGGTAAAGGAAGGAAACATCGAAGAAGCCTACAAGATCATCAGCGAGTCCAGCGCCCTTCCGGCAGTTTGCGGCCGTGTCTGCCCGCAGGAAAGCCAGTGTGAAGGAAAATGTATCCGCGGTATCAAAGGAGATCCGGTATCCATCGGTAAACTGGAGCGTTTTGTCGCTGACTGGGCGAAGGAAAACGGCATTAAGCCGGAGGCTCCGACAGAGAAAAACGGTCATAAGGTCGCTGTGATCGGTTCCGGCCCTGCAGGTCTTACCTGCGCAGGCGATCTGGCCCGTCTCGGCTACGATGTAACGATCTTCGAGGCTCTGCACAAGGCCGGCGGCGTACTCAGCTATGGAATCCCTGAATTCCGTCTTCCGAAGGACAAAGTCGTTGCCGCTGAAATCGAGAATGTGAAATCTCTCGGAGTGAAGATCGAGACAAACGTGATCATCGGCAAATCCGTGACGATCGACGAGCTGATGCAGGACGAAGGTTATGAGGCCGTGTTCATCGGATCCGGCGCAGGTCTTCCGATGTTTATGGGAATCCCGGGTGAACAGGCAAACGGCGTATTCTCCGCCAATGAATATCTGACCAGAAACAACCTGATGAAAGCATACCGCGAAGATTATGATACACCGATCGCCCGCGGAAAGAAGGTGGCTGTTGTCGGCGGTGGAAACGTTGCGATGGACGCTGCGAGAACGGCTCTCCGTCTTGGCGCAGAAGTACATATCATCTACCGCCGTTCCGAGGCAGAACTCCCGGCCCGTGTGGAGGAAGTCCACCATGCAAAAGAGGAGGGCGTGATCTTTGATTTGTTGACCAACCCGGTGGAAATCCTGACCGATGAGAACGACTGGGTAACCGGCATCCGCTGCATCCGTATGGAACTAGGCGAGCCGGATGCGTCCGGAAGAAGACGTCCGGTGGAAATCCCGGGATCCGAATTTGAATTTGATGTGGACACGGTGATCATGTCCCTGGGAACCTCCCCGAACCCGCTGATCTCTTCCACAACTTATGGTCTGGACACCAACAAGAGAAAATGTATCATCGCGGATGAGGAGTTTGGCAAGACCTCCAAAGAGGGTGTTTACGCCGGAGGGGATGCTGTGACAGGCGCCGCTACCGTAATTCTTGCAATGGGTGCAGGAAAAGCAGGTGCAAAGGGAATCCACGAATATATTATGGGAAAACAGGAGTAAACGGCATGGTACATCATATTGTTATGTGGAATTTCCGGAGCGAAGTGCCAGAAGAAGACCGCGATGCCCGCATGAAGGACATGGCGGAGCATCTGGAAGGCCTCGTCGGGACTGTTCCCGGACTTTTAAGCGCAAAATTTATTACCACCCCATTGTCCTCCAGTACGCACGACATGGCGCTTGTGACGACACTGGAGAAGGCGGAGGATGTGGCTTTTTATGGCAGCCACCCGGCTCATGTAAATGTTGCAGATACCTACGTGAGACCGTATGTCTGCGACCGTGCATGCATAGACTATGAAGAGTGACTTTCCTAATCCGGAAGCCCTGCGTATGGTTTTCATACGCAGGGTATTCCTGTCTCATGCAGTGATTCTTTGCCGCGAAAAACAGAAAAGGAGAACGAGACTGTGAAGCTGACGATCCTCACTGTAGGAAAACTGAAAGAAAAATACCTGAAAGATGCTGTCGCGGAATATTCCAAACGTCTCAGCCGCTACTGCAAACTGGAAATCATCGAAGTTCCGGATGAAAAGGTTCCGGAGAATGCCGGTCCGGCAGCGGAAGAGTCCATCCGTCAGAAAGAAGGCGAACGTCTGATGAAATATATCCGCAGCGACTCCTACGTGATCACTCTGGAAATCGGCGGGACTATGCTGGATTCCGTGGAATTTGCGCGGAAGATCGAACAGCTTGGCGTTCAGGGGAAAAGCCACCTGACCTTTGTGATCGGCGGATCCATCGGCCTCGGAAAGGAACTTCTGGAACGCTCCGATTACGCACTGAGTTTTTCCAGGATGACTTTTCCCCATCAGCTGATGCGTGTCATTCTTCTGGAACAGATCTACCGGGGATTCCGGATCACGGAAGGCGCGCCGTACCACAAATAAGCCTGTCAGGACTGTTTCAGCGGCACCGCAAATTATGGAAAAGGAGTGCATATAAATTATGGATACAATCATTCGGCGGGAAACGCCTGAAGATCATCAAGCTGTCTATGAACTGGTCGAAAATGCTTTTGCTTCTGCGGAGCATTCGGACGGAAATGAACAGGATCTGGTAACTGCGCTTCGAAAAAGCGGCGCGTTTATACCGGAACTGTCACTGGTAGCGGAATATGACGGAAAAATCGCAGGATATCTTTTGTTTACCAAAGCCAGAGTTGGGAAACAGGAGGTGCTTGCCCTGGCCCCGCTGGCTGTAAGCCCGGATATGCAGCGCCAGGGCATCGGAACCGCTCTGATCCGGGAAGGACACCGGATCGCCCGGGAACTGGGATATTCGTATTCTGTGGTTCTCGGGAGCGAAACATACTATCCGAGAATGGGATATGTGCCGGCAGAACAGTTTGGTATCCATGTCCCTGATGGTATGCCGCGGGAAAACTTTATGGCAGTTCGTCTGAATGAACATGCCGGCAATCTCCGCGGGGAGATGATCTATGCGGCCGAATTTGGAATCTGAAGGAGTGACCAATTGTGAGAGCAATAAAAGACAAGACAGAAGTTTTTGAGACGATGCCCATACGCCGTGCAGTAGGCCTGCAGATCCTTCCGGCGATCGCAAGCCAGATGATCGCGCTGATCTACAATCTGGCCGACACATACTTTGTCGGTCTTCTGAACGAGCCGAATCAGACAGCGGCGATCACTGTTGTATATTCTTCCTTTGTAATGCTCACAGCCGTTTCCAACCTGTTCGGTGTCGGGGGCGCCAGCGCGCTTTCCCGGGCGCTCGGAAAGAAATCACCGGAAGATGCGCGGAATATTGCGTCGATCTCCATCTGGGGCGGGATCCTGTGCTCCTTGATCTTTTCACTGCTGTTCCTGGTGTTTTCCCGTCCTGTGCTGGTTTTGTGCGGCGCGACGCCGGAAATTTATGACATTGCTTTCGGCTATGCGCTCTGGGTTGTGGTGATCGGCGGACCGGGAACCATTCTGAACAACCTGCTGGCAAATCTGGTGCGGGCGGAGGGTAGCGCTGCGGCCGCCTCCATCGGCGTGTCCATGGGCGGGATTCTGAACATCCTGCTGGATCCGTTTTTCGTTCTTCCGCAGTTTCTCCATATGGGCGCTGTGGGCGCCGGCATTGCCACAGCCCTTTCCAACCTGGCGGCAGCGGTGTTTTTCCTGATCTGGCTTGCTGTCAAACACAAAAAAACAGTGGTAAATCTCCATCCGGCCAGGCTGCGTCATACAGCCCGCTATCTGAAAGTCATTCTGAGCATTGGCTTTCCGTCAGCGGTACAGTATGCGCTGACCGTCGTGGCTATCGCAGCGCAGTCGAGCTTCGTATCCCGTTATTCCACAGAAGCCGTTGCGGCACTGGGAATCGTGAAAAAGCTGGATCAACTCCCTTTATATTTTTCCATCGGCGTATCCAACGGGCTACTCCCACTCCTGGCTTACAATTACTCGGCAGGAAATCAGGAGAGAAGAAGAGGGATCTTCCGGCTGGGATGCCTGATCTCCCTGGGGTTTTCCCTGTGCTGCCTGATCATCTACGAACTCTTTGCTCCAAACCTTTCCTCTCTGTTTATCGATGACCCTGTGACGATCCGATACGGGGCGGATTTTCTCCGCAGAATGGTGACTGCGATGCCGATGATGTCCGTCTGCTACCCGATGATCATACAGTTCCAGGCAATGGGAAAGTTCAAAGAATCTCTGGTGTGTTCCGTGATCCGCAAAGGCGTTCTGGATATCCCGCTTCTCTTTCTGATGAACGGATTTCTGGGACTCTACGGCTGCATGTGGGTGCAGCCTATCGTTGACTCAATATCCCTGATCACAGCCGGAATCTTTTACCGCAGGCTGAAGAAAGCAGAGAATATCTGAGCGAACACCGTGTCAGGGATTGTTAAAATCAGACGGTCAACGTTTATGCGGAATTCTCTCCGGCCACCCCGGAAGATCTGCATTGACTACCGCTGAAAACATCCGCTCCTTGACACCGGGGTTCTCCCTGTTCAGCTGAGCCAGAAGATCTTTGACATACTGACGTTTGGTATGACCGTCGGCAGGGCAGGGACTTTTGACTACCGGAAGCTGATACTTGTTGCAAAACCCGATCACATCCGCTTCATTGACAAACATCATAGGCCGGATCACGGTCAGATCCATCCGATCCAGATACGTTCGCGGGGAAAAGGAATGAAAACGTCCCTCATAGATCAAGGACATCATCATGGTTTCCACGATATCGTCCCTGTGATGCGCATAGGCTACTTTATTGCAGCCCCTCGCCTTGATCGCCTCATTCAGCGCTCCTTTCCGCATTTTTGCGCATAAGGAACAAGGATTGCTTTCCTTACGCTCATCAAAGACGATCTTCGCGATCTCCGTTCTGACGATCGTATACGGAACCTCCAGTTCCCTGCACAAAGCCTGTATCCGGCTCAAATCCAGGTTTTCGAATCCCAGATCCACCGTCACAGCCTCCAGTTCAAAATGCTTCGGATAAAAGCGTCTCAGCCCCTGAAGGGCATAGAGCAGCGTCAGGGAATCCTTTCCGCCGGAAATCCCGACCGCGATTCTGTCTCCCTCGTCGATCATCTGATATTCATCGATCGCTTTTCGTGTATAGCTTAAAAGTTGTTGAAGTCTCATAAATTTTCTCCATTTCTGATCCTGTTGCCTCACAGACCATCCGCTGATCATTCCCGGACGGACCGGCAGAATCTGATATTTCCTTTACTTTCCGCCAAAAGGCGCATGATTCATTATAAAGGAAGTCCGGGATTTTGTAAATGCCAGACTTCTCCATCTGCACGCTTCACACAACCGTTCAGCCATTAAAAATAACCATAGGCAGAAATTTTTGTCTGAGACTTGTCTATCAGTTTTTCTCTCTGCTATAATAGACAGGTGTCTGCAATACATGACAAGTAGTATGCCGAGTTCCATACAGAAAGAATTATAAAAAAAGAAGCTCAGGGAAATATTTACATAACGTTTTGTGCCTGAGCGAAGCGAAAGGAATGGATATTAATCATGAAATTTGTCATTCAGCGTGTCACGGAAGCCTCCGTGGAAGTAAATCATAAAACGGTAGGAAAAATCGGAAAAGGATATCTGGTGCTGATCGGAGTCGGGCAGGAGGATACGCAGGAAACTGCAGACCGGTATCTGAAGAAACTGCTCGGACTGCGCATTTTTGAGGACGAAAACGGAAAAACCAATCTGTCTCTGAAGGACGTAAACGGCGAGCTTCTTCTCGTCTCACAGTTCACCCTTTACGCGAGCTGCCGCAAGGGAAACCGCCCCAGCTTTACCGATGCGGGAGATCCAGAAACAGCGGAACAGCTGTATCAGTATATCATTCAACAGGCCAGAAAACAGGTGTCTGTCGTTGAAACCGGAATATTCGGAGCAGAAATGAAAGTCTCTCTTATCAATGACGGTCCCTTCACGATCCTTCTGGAGAACCTTTGAGCATGCGGGTGCTGGAATACCGGGCAGAACGGCAGGATGAAGGGATACGTCTGGAATTGGTTCTGAAACGCAAACTGGGCCTGTCCATGCGGCAGATCCGGCAGTTAAAATATCTTCCCGGGGGGATCACCATCAACGGAGTACAGCGAAGGACGGATCGTCTTGTACACTATGGAGACATGATCCGTGTCTCTTTTTCCGATCAGAAACGAAAAGCAGGAGAGGTGCTCCCGTTGGAAAAAACACTTCACATTCTGTATGAAGATGCAGACCTCCTGATCATTGACAAGAGGGCAGGCGAGATCTGTCACCCGGCGCATGGTCATCATCAGGACACACTGGCCAATCAGGTGGCCGCGTATCTGCGCGGGAAGGAGAACGATCCCTCTCTGATACGCTGTATCGGACGTCTGGATAAGGATACTTCCGGAACACTGCTCTTCGCCAAAAATCAACTGGCAGCCGGACGGCTTGCACAGCAGCGGGAAGAGGGGACTTTCTATAAGGAATATCTCGCCCTTGTCAACGGAACCTTTCCGTCCCCGGAACGCTCCGGCGAAATCCGTCTGCCTATCGCGCCTGCGCCGGGAAAACTGATGACCATGCAGATTTCTCCGACGGGCAAAAAAGCAGTGACCCGTTACGAAGTTCTGTGCTCCGACAGCCGCTGTTCCCTTGTACTATGCCGGATTCAGACTGGGAGAACCCACCAGATCCGCGTTCACATGACTGCCATCGGTCACCCGTTGCTGGGCGATCCGCTTTATGGAAACGGTGTCTCCGTTTCCTCATCCAGAACGGCGCTTCACGCCTGGAAACTGCATCTGCGGCAGCCGGTGTCGGGAGAGCAGTTGGTCATCGAAAGTTTCCGGGAAAATATGTTTTCCTGAGGTTTCCTTTTAGCAAAAGTACGGTTGGAACAGACAGACGATTGAACAGAAAAGAAAAATTCCCCATCATTAGTTAACATAACTTTTTTATGTCAATTAATGATGGGGAACGAAATGATTTTATTCCTCTCTGAGTTTCACTGCGCTCGCAGCCTTACGACGTCTGGCGTCATCAATCGCAGCATAATGTTTTTTTGTCGTATTGACATCCTTATGGCCAAGGACATCGGCCACCAGATAAATATCTCCGGTTTCCTGGTAGAGCGTTGTTCCGTAGGTGCTGCGCAGTTTATGCGGTGTGATCTTCTTTGTCGTGGTCACCTGAGACGCATATTTCTTTACCAGATTCTCCACAGTCTTCACGTTGATCCGTTTTCTCTGGGAAGAATAGAAGAGTGCATGTTCATGTCCGGGCAGCGGCTCAATTTTATCACGCACTTCTATATAGCTGCGCAGTGCTTTCTCAACTTCACTGCCGAAATAGACGATCATTTCATTTCCGCCTTTTCGCATCACCTTGATCCCGTTATTCTTAAAGTCCACATCCTCAATATCGAGACCGACACATTCAGATACCCGGATCCCGGTGCCGAGCAGAAGAGTGATGATCGCGAGATCACGGTCCTTGGTTTTTTCATAATAGGCTTTCTGATGAGGGGTCAGACCTTCGCCGCAGCTTTCCACAAAATCCAGAAGTCTGGCGACTTCATCCGGATCCAGACGGATAATCTCTTTTTCATGAAGCTTCGGCATGTCCACCAGCAGTGTGGGGTTCGTCTGGATTAACTCCTTTTTAAAGAAATATGCATAAAAAGTGCGGAGACTGGACAATTTCCGCTTCAAACCTTTTTCCCCGTTTGTTGTATATTCGTCTCTGGAATCCTTGTAGGCCTTCAGGTATTCGATATATTCCTCAATATCGAGAGCAGTGACCGAATCCAGGACGTCCAGTTTCAGGTCCTCCATGGTATACTTCCGGAAGACCGGATTTTCCGTCAGCAGAAACTGAAAGAAGATCCGTAGATCATAGGCATATTTGATCCGTGTACTTGTAGAAGTCGTTGTGCTGACCGCACGGAAAAAGTCATTTGCGAAATCAGGAAGTGATTTTAAAACTTCACGGAGTTTCAACGTATTTTCCACATCGGTCTGTTCATGGTAAGTCATTTTAGAATTTTTCCCCATCCGTATCAGCTCCTTTGAAATCCATGAACTGCGCAGAAGACCGCACCTTCTGCGCAGCCATGATTTTATGATTGATTATATTTAGGAAAAGAGTGCAGATAAAAAAACGCGTGTACAGACAAAAAACAGTGAAAAACCGGCCTCAGAAAGTGCCTTTCAACTATTCGGAAAACACAGGTTTTTCGAATAGTTTGGCCGAACTTCCCATGAATCTGCCCGTTTTGACCTGTTTTTCAAGCTTGTTCTTTTTAAACGAATTTCTATATTTTATTTGCTTTTTTAGATCCGCTCAATAAAGCCGGATCACGCCGATCACTTTTCCGAGGATCTGAAGGTCACCCTCTACAATGATCGGGTCCATATAGTCATTTTCCGGCTGCAGGCGGTAATAACCATCTTCTCTGTAAAAGGTCTTTACCGTCGCGGAATCCTCAAGAAGCGCAACCACCATCTCGCCGTTGCTGGCTGTTTCCTGCTGTTCCACGAGAACGTAATCGCCATTCAGGATTCCCGCATTTACCATGCTTTCCCCCTGTACCTTCAGCAGAAATGTCTCTGCGTTGGGCAGACGGTCCAAAGGCATCGGAAAATAGCCGTCGATATGCTCTACGGCAAGCAAAGGTTCCCCGGCAGCTACTTTTCCGATCAGAGGGACCTGTACGATATAAGGTTCCGACGCCGTCTCATCCTCGGCAACCTTCTGGATCCCTTGGATCGCATCCAGGCGTCCCGTGTGAAAATCCTTGTCGCAGATCTCGATCGCCCGGGGCTTTGTCGCATCCCGCTTAATATACCCCTTTTTCTCCAGCGACTCCAGATGTGCATGGACAGACGACGTGGATTTCAGATGTACTGCCTCGCAGATTTCACGCACTGAAGGGGGAAATCCGCGTGTAAGTATCTCGTTTTTCAGATATGATAAAATCTCTTCCTGTTTTTTGCTCAATGTATGATGATCTGCCATTTATTTCGGTCCTCCCGTATCAATTTTACTTTAAACTGTTTCCTGTATCATTTATCAGACGCCAAAATCAAAAGGTCATGCTTTTTCATGCTTGCATGAAAAAGCATGACCTTTTGACCCTGGCATCATCATAATGAGTTGCCCGACAAATGGGCATGAGACACGGATTGCTCCTCATTTCATGCTCCCGCAATCCTGAAAATACCTCAAATCCGCTCATTTTTCTTCGAAAAATGGCTACTTTTCGGTGTTTTGCGCTTCACAAAGTCATAAATTTCATGCTTGCATGAAAATTTATGACCTTTTGTCGCTTGTCTCATCATAATTATTATAACATAGCATAATTTCAAAGGCAAACATATCTTCCGAAAATTTGTTCGATTTTTTCGTTGACAAACATGTGTTCTGATTATATAATACGAGTATAAAGAACACATGTTCTGAACAAACGTTCAGAAAAATAATACAAAAGAACGTATGCCGCACCGTACGAAACAGTGAACCGGAGTTTCCGGAGGATCCGCATAGATACCGGCCGCATACGCAGACGGGAGGTAACCATTATGAAAAAGAATTGTTCCAAAACAAACCACTCTTCCACTGCCCGCTCCAGACGCCGCCGGCAGAAAAAGTATACTACTCTCCTGCTGCTCCTTCTGATCCTCGGTGTCCCGGGAGCTGTTCTTCTCACTGCACACACAAAAGCACAGGCTGAAGGACTTCCTGAGGAACCGACTTATAAATACTATACAAGCATTCGGGTAAACAGCGGCGATACCCTGTGGGAAATCGCCGAGAAATATCGGACAGAAGAATACAAAGACATCTCCAGCTATATCGAAGAGGTGAAAGAAATCAATCACCTGACTTCCAGCCAGATTACCGATGGCATGTACCTGTGTATCCCTTATTACACCACTGAGTACAAAGCCTGACGAAAATGGGACGATCCGTCTGCCACACTTCACGAATCGTCCCATTTTGTCTCTCACTTCTTTTTACAAATAGCTTTCCGCTTCCGAAAAAGGATTTATTTTCTCTTTCGGCAGCGGAAAACCCGTAACCGTTCCTCTGGCCGAACAGTTACGGAAACCCTTCTGATGTTGGTTCTTCATCGATCATTTTCCTTTTTCTGCTCCGTCATCCGGCGAAAATAAGAACTCATCTCATCCGCCATACCTGACAGGCGGTTTAAAAGAGTAGAAAAATCCTTGAGCATCACATCATTTTTGTTATAGGGATAAACAATGTCATGGTCCACTTCGCTCCACCCCTCTTCAAACAGCGTTCTTCCCTGAATCTCCACATAATATCCTTTATACTTAATAATATAATGCAGCGACCGGTAAATCCCGTCTGAGCGGATCTCGATCAATTTTTCATCATAAATCCTGCTGTCACCCGCACGTTTATAAACCTTCGGGCGCTCCGCCACATAATAATGGTTTTCATCGGGATCGTAATCTTTCAGCCGATCCTGAATATAGAGTTCCGGATTGTTTTCAAATACAGATGTAATATAACGATGAAAATTGATCCAGTCCTCCCGATATAGAAATAGTACACGAATACCGATCAGGTCTGTCAGATATTTATAAAAATTGTCAGCATTGATCTCTCTGTACTTCTGATATTCTTCCCTTCGTTTCCGGATGATTTTTTCCAACAGATGTCCCGGCTCTTTGGTGCGGTAGCGGTAAGAATGAATCCCCGCCTTTTCAATGTCGTAAAGATAATCATCTACAAAGTCCTTGCTGACCTCACGAAGCCTCGGTTCCAGCTGACAATAGCTGTCATAGATCTTTTCCAGCTCTTCCCACGTTATTTTGGCTTCTTTAAGATCTTCATCCCCCAAATTGTATTTCTTAAAAAAACTCTCTTTGTCTATCATTGCACTGCCTTCTCCTTTTCTTTCCGCCAGGAACATATCCGACGGATATGTCTGCATGTCCATTCGGTGGTCGTGCAGATTGGTATTTATAAGCGCAGAAAACACGCGATATTAGTTTACCATAGATTCCATGATTTTTCATCCTGAATTTGCGTACTTTTCGTAACCGTCCGGCCAGGCCTGCACATTTGCTGTGCAGACCGTGTGAGCCAGACCACATCATACAGCAGCTTAGTCTGCCTGCTCCGGAACGATTGTTGGTTCCACTGTCCGCTGTTCGCAGTTCTGCCGTTCTACCGCCTGCTCCAGCACGGTGACAGTTCCCCTGGTCCGGCAGGCGGTGTCGGTGATCTCCGTGGTCACGGAACTTTCCTTCACCTGGATCTGCTCCTTCTCCAGCTTTTCTTTATACTGCTCAAAATGACGCCGCGCCAACTCCTGCGCCTCTTCCCGGGAATACTCTTTTTTCTCAATAGTATATGGCAGATTCCTCTGATATCCGACAGAGACAGGCAAAACAAAATTTTCCGTCAGATGAATCTTCCAGAGATATGTTTCCACGTCCGACGTCTCTGTCTCCTTCCAGGGAAGAAAGCTCTCGAGACGGAAATCTCCGATCTGAAGAAACGGAAACGGAAAGCCTTCCTCCTGATAAGACCGTTCTTCATAGACCAGCGGAAATTCGTCATAATAATACCACACCGTTTCGATCAAAATATCTGCATCTGCCGGAACATACCGGTATCCGACCACTTCCAGATTGTCATTGTTCACAGCAATCTCTCCGCTGACCAGAACATCTCCCTCTTTGCAGGAGGCGCCCGGAAGGACAAGCGGCGTACCGGAGCGGGTAATGATGGACGCGACGATCCCGTCCTTGGAAGCCACCAGGTTGGATGGCTCCGTCGGTGTTTCTTCCTCCGCAACATAACCATCTACATTTTCTTTCACTTCCAGGATCAGCTGAGTTCCCTCGATTTTGGCGGAGACCCATGTGATATTCGAGAATTCTTCCCGAAGCAGCGCTGCGATCTCGCTGCAGTTCAGTTTAGCTTTCAAAATACCATGGGTGATGCCTTCCTGCTCCAGAAAAGCGAGGATCGTTCCGGTACTGTTGGCATAATTGCCGGAAACATGGATATTCCATAGGAAAAGAGACAGGACATATAACAGACACATACACAGCAGGATCCCAAGAAAAAAGGCCTTTCGTTTTCTGTTTCGGTAAAGGAAAAAAGGAAGTCCATATTTTCCAATCACCTTGATCCTTGACCCGCTTTTGCGGCAGAGACTGTGCAGACGAAAGAAATCCGCGGCAGAGAGATACATTTCATAAAACCCGTCACGGCTGACCAGCCGCCACAGGAGGATACGATTATGCGCACACAGATTCAGAAAACGTTCCGGTTCACGGCTGATCAGCCGGATGTGTACATATCCTTTGAGATAACGAATCAGCCGGTTCATATTGTGCCTCCTTTACGGTTCGAATGTTATCGTCTGCATCTGACCGGTGATCTTCATTTCCTCTCCGGAATAATAAACGATCGTCAGGCGGTTGCCCTCAATCCTGACACTCCCCTTGCGAGTCAGGATACGAATGCAGCATGGTTCATACGTAAGGATCTTCTGATAATTTTCCACATACAATTCCCGGCCTCCGAAAAAAGTAAGAACGGCCTCCCGATAAGAAAGATCCGCCGGAATCTGCATCGCTGAAAAAAGCGCAGGCACAGGAGAATTCACCTTCTTTTTACGTCTCACAGAATCTCCTCTTTCCCGCTTTATTGTCTATTCTATGCACTTTCTGTTTTTAATATGAGCAAACCCGGCAAGCATCTGCCATGCTTGCACGGCAGGTGCTT
>DXEK01000115.1 GCA_019115005.1 Candidatus Fusicatenibacter merdavium
GCATTATTGTATTATCTAAATAGTACAATAATGCATCTTTTTGATGCTCGGAAATTCTGAAAAATGGGAGGGGACTGCAATGCTTGAAGTACAGAATCTGACAAAACGTTACAATAAGACGCTTGCTGTCGACGATGTGAGTTTTACAGTCGATACGGGAAGGATCGGAATCCTGCTGGGGCCGAACGGAGCGGGAAAATCCACGGTGATCAAGAGTATCGCCGGATTGCTGAGATATGAGGGAGGGGTCGGGATCAATGGGATCCCGGCCAGAAGACTGGAGGCGAAAAAAATCTTCGGGTACGTACCGGAACTCCCCGCGCTGTTCCCGAATCTGACGGTGGAGGAGCATCTGGAGTACATCAGGAGGGCCTACGGTATCACGGCTTCTCAGGAAGAGACCATTCGTCTTCTGGAACGATTCGACATGGACGATAAGAGAGAAAAGCTTGGCAGCGAACTCTCCAAAGGGATGATGCAGAAGGTCAGTATCTGCTGTGCGCTGCTGATCCGCCCGAAAGTGCTCCTGCTTGACGAGCCGATGGTAGGGCTTGATCCGAAAGCGATCAAGGAACTCAAAGAGGTGATCCTGGAGTTGAAAGAGGACGGCGCGACGGTGCTGATCAGTACACATATGCTGGAGATGGTGCAGGAATTCTGGGATGATGTGTTTGTCATGGACCAGGGCCATATCCTTGCAGTTTACCGAAGAGAGGAAGTCAGCGATCAGAATCTGGACGATCTTTTCTTTTCCGTGACGGAGAAAGGAGAAAAACATGAGTAGCCTGATCTATGTGTGGGTGTGCACTGCGAGAAATACTCTGAAGAAGATGATTCGCCGGCCGGCATTTTGGGTGTATGTGCTGTTCCTCGTGGCGTATGCGGTGATGATGTATGTCAGTCTCTCGGATGAATTGGTGGAGAACGGACTGGATCAGCCGGAGACGCTGGTGGCGGCTGTCAGTTTTCTGGTACTTTATCTGTCGCCGGTCAGTTACAGTTCTTACGCGAGGCGCAAGGGAATGATCTTCCGGAACAGTGATGTACATTTCGTCTTTCCTGCGCCCGTTTTTCCGAAGCTTTGTCTGATCTACGGCCAGATCAAGCTGCTGCTGCCGGGGCTTTGCCTGGAACTGCTTGTGGTGATCCTCGGAATCTTGTGGTTTCATATCTCTCCATTGAAAATGCTGCTGTATTTTTTTGTGATCGGAGGAATCGGGGCGGCGATGGAATCCGGTTTGGTGATCTGTCTGTATGGAAATGAGCGGCTGAAGAGAAAGACCCTGGAAAAACTGAGCTATCTCCTGTATGGGATCGTTGCGCTCCTGCTTTTCCTTGGACTGTGGTATCTCTGGAGGAAGGGATTGCATTTTTCTGTGATCTTTGAATATCTGTCCAGTCCGGGGATTCAGATGATTCCACTGGTCGGCTGGCAGATAGCGGTGGTACGGCTGCTTCTCCTTGGACCGAATCCGGTCAGCATCATCGGAACGGTATTGTTTTTCCTGGCCGCTTTCGGACTGATTGCTGCCGCGGTCAGAATGAAATGCACCGGAGAGTTTTATGAGGATGCGATGCAGTTTGCCGATCATTACGAGCAGGTTCTGGAGCAAAAAAAGAAGAACGGAACGGGAACTCTGCAGAAAAACCGGAAATTGAAAAGGATTCGGTTCGAGTGGAAAGGAACCGGTGCGAAGGCTGTCTTCTTCCGCCAGTGGCTGGAATATCGAAAAGAGAGATTTTTTCTCTTCGACGCCGCGACACTGGTCAATCTCATCGTCGGATGTGTGCTTATTTATCTGGACCGGACGGGAAGGCTAGGAGTGCCTCAGGAGTACAAATGTTATCTGCTCCTCGGTCTGGCGGCATATCTGATGCTGGTCTTCGGAAGCCTTCCGACAAAGTGGATGAAAGAGTTGGAAAATCCGTACGTTTTCCTGATCCCTGACCGGCCGGTGCGTAAGATCTGGTATGCGACGTGTCTGGAGCATGTGAGATCAGCTGTGAATATGATCCTGCTCGTGGTTCCGGCAGGACTGGCAATGGGCGTCTGGCCGCCGTTTCTGGCTTTTCTGGTTTGGATGGGAATCGCCGCCGGGGCGGTGAGACTTTATTCCGATACGATCACAAAAGCGATCCTCGGAAACAGTTTCGGGAGCGTCGGAAGAAGTCTGCTTCAGATGATGATCGCCTGGACATTCATCGGGTTTGCTGTCCTGTTTTTCCTTGGTGGACTGTTCCTGCTGGGAGAGACCGCGGGATTCCTGGCAGCGAGCATTTATCTGACGGCTGCTGCCTTTGTGCTGATGCTGGGCGGATCACAGGCGTTTACGCGGATGGAACTGCAGGAATAGATAATATTCCATGAGTGGAAAAGAATGCTGTGTGTGGAGCGTTACGGTGCAGCCGGGTCTGCGCAGCAGCAAAATCCGTCATTTCGGAGTTGACGAAACCGAAAGATTGTGAGAAAATAATGTCAGGTCTGTGGGACTTCAAATTGCGGGTTGTTCCAAAGACAAAATCTCAAATAAGTACATATTTGAAAGGAGTCTAACAATGATTTATTCACACGAAGTAGAAATGATGTGTCCGGTTACTCAGGGCGTTCATCACGGCGCAGCTCCGAT
>DXEK01000116.1 GCA_019115005.1 Candidatus Fusicatenibacter merdavium
GAGGAGAGTGAAGTGTTCTGCCTGCCGGATGGAAAGTATATGATCGTGGAAGGATGATCTGCTGGTACAGCCTGTGCGGCAGATATATTGTGAATTGAAAAAAGACTGAAAATTTCTGCTTATATATTCAAATGATAAAAAATAAAATTAATATCTTTGAAAAAACAAAATAATCATTGACTGAACGGAGAAAGTGAGATAAGATAGAAATAAGAAAAGGTAACAATTCAGACATCTGAACCGTTATAGGAAGAGCAGAAAGGAGTTGAGCCTATGTTGTATACGATAGAATTCATTTTACTGGTCGGATGCATTCTGATTTTCAGCGCCGGGATTGTATGGGCGTTCGGATGTAAGGATTACAGTAAAAATCCACTGCATCGGCTTTACTGCCTGCTTTCGGCGGCTTATCTCAGAGTAAGTGATTTTCTGGTAAAGGGATGGGATGCTCTGCGCGAAGGAAAAAATAAACTGGGAAGCAGGATTTTCGGAAGCCGCAGCGTTCCTTTCGCAGCTGACAGAAAAAACTGGAAAGCAGAGCAGTATGCGGCGGGAAGTATTTCCCCGAGCGTTTCCGGTTTCCTTAAGAGCGGCAAGTACAATATGAAAGTGCTGAAATGATGTAACAGTCTGATGATCGAAGTGCTGTCTGAGACAGCATGAAAAATGAAAAACCTTCCAGGTGAAAACCCCCGGCAGGAGTGATTCCTGACCGGGGGTTTTGCTGCGTTGAGAACCATTTTTTACGGTGATCAGCGGTCCATCTCAGAGTGGCGTCCGGTGGAATGGTGTTCCCGGATGATGGCATCGATTTCTTTCCGGTCACAGGACGGAAGATCGCCGGGAATTGTGTTTTTCACCGAACCGGTGGCGTTTCCGTAAGCCAGAGCCTTGGCATAGTCGCCCGGATTCGCCAGCAGACTGTAAAGGACGCCGGAAACGTAAGCGTCGCCGGAACCGATCCGGTCGACCACCTCGATATTGTGATACGGTTCCTCCTCGTAGAAGGTATCTTCGGTGGAGCTGTAAATCACTGAGCCGAATGTGTGGATCTTGGGACTATGTACGATCCGCTGGGTGGAGGCCACGATGGAAATGGGATATTCCTCTGTAAAGCTCTTCATGATCTCGTGTGCGGTGCCCTCCTTCAGGAAAGTAAGGCGCGCGGTATCTTCCGAGCAGAAGAAAATATCCACATAAGGCAGAATCTGTTGGATGCACTCGCGGGCCTCGTCGCCGGTCCAGAGATTTCCGCGGAAATTGACGTCAAAGGAAATCAGAGTGCCGTGTTCCTTAAAACGTTTGATCATTTCAATGGCGGTTTCCCGGGTGTTGGGACTGAGGGCCAGGGTAATACCGCTGGTGTGGAAGCAGCGGGTGGAGGAGAACATTTTTTCGTCATAGTCGTCGATATGGATTTCCTGAAATGTCGTATGCGCACGGTCATAGACAATCCGCGGCTTTCTCGGATACGCACCGCCCTCATAGTAGTAAACGCCGAGGCGGGCGTTTTTGTCGGAGTCGTATACAAGATAGTCGTCGGAAACCCCCAGAAAACGGATTCTGTTCTTGATGTAGGTTCCGAGATCATTGGAGGGGAGTTTGGAGATCATACCGGTGTGCAGTCCGAGGAGAGACACTCCGGACACGACATTCAGTTCTGCACCGCCGGCTTTCTTTTCAAAAGTATCTCCTCGTACCAGACGTTCGTTGATGGGCGGTGAGAGACGAAGCAGGACTTCGCCCAGAGCGAGAAGATCAAAATCACGTTCCTGTACAGGAGCGGACAAGACGGAACGATCCCGGTTCACAGTATTTACTGAAGTCATAAAAATCCTCCTTTCAAATAGGATTGGGGTACTGCCTGAGCAGTACCCCAACTATAATCAAATCATTGTGTGTGAAAGTGAGTCAGCCTCTCCTGGCAGTTGGAGCTGCCGGTCTCACTGAAATTGTAGATTGTTTTTACAGCAATTATCTCTGTACACGTCCAGAGCCGTCTCCACCCGCAAGTTTTGTGACTTCATCCATGGTAACCATGTTGTAATCACCTTCGATGGAGTGCTTCAGACAGGAAGCAGCCACTGCGAATTCGATGATTCCCTGAGAATCATAGCCGTTTAATGTTGCTGCGATCAATCCGCCGCCGAAGCTGTCGCCGCCGCCTACGCGGTCAACGATATGCATTTTGTATTTTTTGCTGAAGTAATAATCATTTCCGTCATACAGCATTCCGGACCAGTTGTTGTCATTTGCAGACAGAGATTCGCGCAGTGTGATGCACACTTTCTCAAATCCAAAACGGTCAGCCAGCTGTTTTGCGACATCTTTGTAACCTTCACGGTTGATCTCGCCTGCGGTTACATCTGTGTTGGAAGCTTTGATCCCGAATACGTCGGCAGCATCCTCCTCGTTGGCGATGCATACGTCAACATATTTGCAGAGCTCACCCATAACCTGACCTGCTTTTTCTTTGCTCCACAGTTTGTTTCTGTAGTTCAGGTCACAGGAAATTTTAACGCCCGCTTCTTTTGCAGCTTTGCAAGCCTCAAGACAGATCTCTGCCACATTGTCGCCCAGTGCCGGGGTGATACCGGTGAAATGGAACCAGTCTGCGCCCTCGAAGATTTCTTTCCAGTTGAAATCAGATGCGTCAGCAGTTGCAATGGCAGAGCCGGCACGGTCGTAAATAACCTTGGACGGTCTCTGGGAAGCGCCCTTTTCCAGGAAATAAATACCTACACGGTCGCCGCCGCGGGTAATGTAGTCGGTGTGAACGCCGTATCTGCGAAGAGAATTTACACCGGCCTGTCCGATCTCATGTTTCGGGAGCTTTGTTACAAAGTAGGAATCGAATCCATAGTTTGCCAGAGAAACGGATACGTTTGCTTCGCCGCCGCCGTAAGTTGCGCCGTAGGATTCCGCCTGTACAAAACGGTAATATCCTTCCGGTGCCAGTCTTAACATGATTTCACCAAATGTAACTACTTTCTTTGCCATGATTTGTTTCTCCTTTATTTTTTGTTTACCAGATGAACAGCGAATCCGCCGATCTCGTCCTGCAGATAAATAAAGTTCAGTTTGCCGTTCTTATAGGTAGCGCTGTCCTCGTCAAATTTATAACCCTGGGACTCCAGGAAATATTTCGCGCGGAGTACACTGTTTGTTCCCACAGCGATGTGTCCGCGGGTTCCGCGTCCGTTGGATTTCATGACTTCGATCTGTTTTCCTGCAAATACAGATTTGCTGTGATCTTCCTTGGTCCATCCGAACAGAGCGTCGAAAGCGGAAGCCGTCTTGTCAGCCTCAGCCTCATTAGCGGAGTTGATTCCGATATGGAGGACTTCGAAACCGAGCATTGTCTGGACAGCTTCTCTTGTCATGTCTCTGATCTTATCAAATTCGCCGGCGTTTACCATCGCTTTGTTTACCATCCAGCTTCCGCCGCATGCGATGATCTTATCGAAAGCAAGGTATTCATTGATATTCTTCGCATTGATGCCGCCGGTCGGCATAAATTTCATGTTCACATACGGAGCAGCCATTGCTTTGATCATAGCCAGTCCGCCTGCAGCCTCAGCCGGGAAGAATTTTACAACATCAAGTCCCAGGGAGAGGGCAGTCTCGATATCACTCGGATTGCAGGTACCGGGAGTTACCGGGATGTTTTTTTCTACGCAGTATTTGACAACTTCCGGATTCAAGCCGGGGCTGACAATAAATTTAGCGCCTGCGTTTACTGCACGGTCTACCTGCTCAATGGTCAGAACAGTGCCTGCGCCTACTAACATTTTGGGGAATTTTTCCGTCATAATACGGATGGATTCCTCAGCGGCAGCGGTACGGAATGTAACTTCTGCGCACGGAAGTCCTCCTTCGCACAGCGCTTTCGCCAGCGGCTCGGCATCCTCCGGTTTGTCCAGAACTACGACTGGTACGATACCAATTTTCTGAATCTCTTCCAATACAGCATTCATAATTCTCTTCTCCTTTGCCTTTTTTAAAGTTTTACGAGTTTCACAATATGGAACAAAGTTTCACGATGTAATACTTTATGATTTCATTATACCTTCATACCCCCAAAAGTCAAGCAGAAAATAAAAAAAAGCAGAGACACCACAGGGTCTGCGGTATTCTGTCCGCCGCGCAGCGATTTTCGAAGGTCTATTTTTCCCTTGTCACGGTAATTTTGCTGTGTTAAAATGCGAATATGGAACGATGTGCTTCACGGGAAAGCGTGGAAAAATGAAGACGGAACAAAAAAGAGAACAGGATAATAAGGCGGCGTTTCTGGCTGATGAGACGGAGGACGGTGTAAGGGAAGAGATCCGGGAGGAAAAAAACCCGATCCAGGTTGCGGATCGTCTGTTTCTCACGATGGAAGTGCTTGCCCAGAAGGGGCCCATGGGTCTGATCGAACTTTCAAATCAGCTGAACCTGCATAAGAGCACGGTTCACCGCCTGCTGAATTCCCTGATCTATATGGGTTATGCAAGACAGGATCTGGAGTCGGGAAAGTACAGTCTCACATTTAAACTTCTGGAATTGTCAAATCAGCTGCTGGCACATGTAGATGTGATCGAGATTGTCCGGCCTTATCTGAAAAAGCTGATGCGTCAGACAGGAGAGACAGTGCATTTTGTTCAGAAAGACGGAAATTATGCGGTATATATTGATAAGGTAGAATCCGATCAGAATTCCGTGCGGATGGTTTCCAAGGTGGGCAGCAGGATCCCGCTGTACTGCTCCGGGGTCGGCAAGGCGATGGCGGCCCAGATGACAGAGGAACAGGTACGTAAGATGTGGGCAAAGAGCCGGATCCATGCACTGACGCCTCATACGATCGTCGACTGCGACGAATATCTGAAGGCGCTGGAGGAAGTCCGCCGGAAAGGGTATGCCCTGGATAACGAAGAAAATGAACTGGGAGTCCGCTGCATTGCCGCGGGTGTGACCGATTATAAAGGACGTCCCAAATATGCATTCAGCATTTCAGCCCCGGTCAGCCGGATGGACGATAAGCGGGTAGAGGAGTTGGCGTTTTACGTCCTGAAGATGAAAGAAGAAATTGCCAGAGAGATCCAGTGAATTTTTCAGGAACGGAAGGAGAGAGCAGCGTGACGGCTGTTGTCTGCCTTCCGTTTTTTTGCGAAAAAATAATATAATTTTCTGAAATATTATAGTGCAAAGTGCGAAAAAATAATAATAAAAAACTATTAAATTATTTATTAGATAATTTATGGAAAATCATCGAAAAATATGCTAAAATAATTGTAACAAAAGTGATCTTGAATTTTTATAGAAAGGAGAGGTGATTATGGGTGTTATAACGATTGGCCGACTGTACGGAAGCGATGGCCGGAAAATTGCGCAGGAACTGGCAAACCGTCTGGGATTTCGTTTTTATGACAAAGAATTGATACGCCTTGCTGCAAAGGAAAGCAATATTCCTTACGATGATCTGGTAAAAGCAGATGAGAAGCGTGCGAGCTTTTGGGCGTATCCTACTGATAATGAGCGGATCACAGAGGACCGCTGGTATTATTCCGTAAATGACATTCTGTATGATACAGAGAAAAAGATTATCAGGGAAAAAGCTGAGAAAGAAGATTGTGTGATCGTCGGAAGATGTGCAAACCGGATTCTCAGTGACAGAAAAGACTGCCTGAGTGTTTTTGTTTACGCGCCGATGGATTACCGGATCCGCACAGTGATGGAGCGTGAATACCTGAGCGAAAAGGAAGCGCGGGCACGGATCAGAAAGATGGATAAACAGAGAAGATACCATTACAATTACTTTACCGACCGGAATTGGGAAGATATGGATGAGTATGATATCTGTATTGACAGCAGCAAATGCTCCATTGAGAGATGTGCGAAAGTGCTGGAAGGCGTGTATCATACGCTGAAAGAGGGATAAACGTAGCCGTTCATGAAGTCGGAGAGATTCCGGTGAGCGGAAGACCGTTTATCCGGAGAAGAGCAGGATTCTGTGTGCGTAAACAGCGGGAAAAGAAACTGTTCGGAAGAAACGGTCAAAAGACCCGCGAAGTAGAGAGGGATTGCCGGAGGGCGGTCTCTCTTTTCTTATATTATTTTGTCTGAAAAAACAGTAAAAACAGTGGAGAGTATCCGGCAACTGTGGTAAAATAATGCCAAGGTCAGAAAGCAAAAATGCAGCGTAACGGTTCGATCAGATGAACTGTTACAATGTAACTGCAAAATATTTTTGCGGAAAGGGGAAGTGACTATGGGTGTGATTACGATTGGGAGACAGTATGGAAGCAATGGCAGGAGGATCGCCAGGGCATTGGCAGATCGGATGGGGATTCATTTTTATGATAAAGAGCTGATCCGCCTGGCATCGGAGCGCAGCGATATCCCTTATGAGGAGCTGCAGAAAGTGGATGAGCAGCGAGCAAACCCATGGAGATATCCTGTAGATGAAAAGATACAGATGGAAAACAGATTCCGCTTTTATCCGATGAACGATATGTTGTTTGATACGGAAAAAAAGATCATTGAGGAGCTGGCAGCCCGGGAGGACTGCGTGATCGTCGGAAGATGTGCGAACAGTATCCTGAAAGGGATGGACAGCTGCGTCAGTGTGTTTGTCTATGCGCCGATGGAGGTCCGGACGCAGACGATCATGAAGCGGGCGGCGATAAATGCAAAAGAAGCCAGGAGTCTGATCCGGAAGATCGATAAACAGAGAGGGTATTATTACAATTATTTTACAGACGGCACCTGGAACGATATGGACGAATATGATTTCTGTCTGGACAGCAGCCGTGTCTCCGTGGAACAGGCAGCAGAAATTCTGGAAACCACCTATCATACGATTGTGAAGGACATTCTATGATGATTAACGTGACTGAAAAGGGGCTGTCGCATGAGAAATGAAATTCCTCATACGGCATGCCCTTTTTTGTTGTTAAAAAATAGTTCTGTAAAATATTGTTGACGCATGGAAAAAAGCTGTTATAATATAGAAGGTAAATTGGTAATACCAATTCGCGGTGTTTTCCCTGTCTCAGACAGTGGAACGAAAGCAGAGAAAATACGTAACAGTTCAGATATCTGAAGCGCTGCGGAAAAAACAGATAACAGAGGAGAAAATTGTGGAAATACGAAAGGCGCAAGAAAAGGATCTGGAGACGCTGCTGAAAATTTATGCTCATGCCCGGGAATTTATGGCGAAAACCGGGAATCCTGATCAGTGGAAGTCTTCTTATCCGGACGAAGAAAAAGTGAGCGGCGATATCGCTCAGGGAGTCTGCTACGTCTGTGTCCAGGACGGAGAGATTGAGGGAGTCTTTTCCTATCTGCAGGGTCCGGATCCGACGTATCAGAAGATCGATGATGGAAAATGGCTCAATGAGGATCCCTATGGAGTGGTGCACCGTGTCGCGGGAAGAGGACATGTCCATGGGGTTGCCGATCGCTGTCTGGCGTGGGCGTTTGATCAGTGTGGCAATCTGCGTATCGATACGCACCGCGACAACCGTGTGATGCAGCATATCCTGGAGAAAAACGGATTTACAGTCTGCGGTACGATCTATGTGGCGGATGGAAGTCCCAGGATCGCGTATCAGAAAGTACGGGGAAAAAATCTTGTGAAAAAAGCACCGGATCAGAAGGAAAGCGTCAGAGTTCCGGAAAAGGAGCCGCCCCAGAGAACGGGAGAGAAGGAGTCCCAGGATGTGCTGGAATACCTGAAACGGGAAATCCGCCGGGGGAGACTGAAGGAAGGGGACCGTCTTCCCACAGAACGCCAGCTTTCCGAGAAATTGAATGTCAGCAGAACGACTGTGCGGGATGCGATGCGGCTTCTTGAGGGGATGGGCGTACTGGTCAGCCGGCAGGGATCGGGAAATTATCTCTCGGGAAAGATGGAGAAGTCGCTGGCGGAAATGCTTGAGTTTATGATCCTGCTGAAGGAGATGGATTACGGGACGGTGAATCAGCTTCGCAGGGCGATCGGCCTTTGGAATTACAGAGAAGTGATGAAACATCACACGCCGGAACAGGTCCTTGAACTCCGGCAGATTCTCGGACAGATGCAGCAGGAAAAGCAGAAAGAGATCTGTGACGAAAAATTTCATGAGAAACTTCTGGAATTCGGTGGGAATCCGCTGATCCTTATGATGATGAACGCACTGTCCGGCGTCTGCCGGGAACTGATCCGGAATGCTTTCGCCTCTATGTCGGAAGAAGAGGAGAAAAAACTGGAACAGAGTCACTGGGATATGCTGGATGCGCTGGTCGGCGGCCGGATGGAAGAAGGCTGTGCGGCGGTTATGGAGCATTACGATCTGGTAGACCGTGAGATTGAGAAGTGGAAGGAGACAGAACAAAAATGAAATATCTGAAACAGTTTGGGATTATTCTGTTTATTTCCTTTCTGGGAGAAATACTTCATGCAGTGATTCCGCTGCCGATCCCGGCGAGCATTTATGGCCTGGTACTGATGCTGTCCGCTCTGATGATGCATATTTTGCCGTTGTCTATGGTGCGGAATTCGGGAAAATTTCTGATTGAGATCATGCCGTTGATGTTCATTCCTGCGGCGGTGGGACTGTTGGATTCCTGGAGCGTACTGCGGCCGATCCTGATCTCTGTCGCGGTGATCACGGTGGTGACGACCGTGGCAGTGATGGCAGTTTCGGGAACGGTGACCCAGATGATAATTCGCAGAGACAGGAGGAAGAAAGATGAGTGAACTGTTGGGAGATTCGCTGTTTTTCGGCGTAGTGGTCAGCGTGCTGGCTTATCAGGTGGGGATGGTGATCAAAAAGAAATGGAAACTGGCACTGTTCAATCCGCTGCTGATCTCGATCGTCCTGGTCATGGCGGTGCTGTTGATCTTTCATGTGGACTATGAGACATATAACGAGGGGGCAAAGTATCTCAGCTATCTGCTGACCCCCGCGACTGTCTGCCTGGCGATCCCGCTTTATGAGCAGCTGGAGCAGCTGAAGAAAAATATCAAGGCGATCGCCGCCGGGATTGTCTCAGGGGTGCTGACCAGTCTTTTCAGTGTGCTGGTTCTGGCGTTGGCTTTTGGCCTGACCCATGAGGAGTATGTGACACTGCTTCCGAAATCGATCACTACGGCAATCGGTATGGGAGTATCGGAAGAACTGGGCGGCATCGTGACGATTACTGTGGCGGTGATCATCGTCACAGGTGTTCTGGGAAATATCATTGCAGAGCTGGTCTGCAAAATCTTTCGGATCCATGAACCGGTGGCAAGGGGGATCGCGATCGGCAGCGCCTCCCATGCGATCGGCACTGCACGGGCGCTGGAGATGGGCGAGGTGGAAGGCGCGATGAGCAGTCTCTCCATAGCGGTATCGGGACTGCTTACGGTGATCGGCGCCTCGGTTTTTGCGATGTTTCTGTAATGCGTCAGAGAGCAGTCATAGTCAGGCGCCGGGTAGAACGGTGCATCCTATGACTGCTCTCTGTTTTTTGTAATATGAAAAAAGCGGACCGGCTCTCTATATAGCCGGTCCGCGGGGGCATTCTGTAACCATTCACGCAGCGGAACGGATGCGTGATTTTATTTTGCCAGGAGCATCATGATCTGATTGCTGCGGTTTACGAATTTTGTCATGGCGTCCGGGGCGAGCGGTTTGTGGCTGATCATTGCCAGATCGTACAGCTGCTCGCAGAACATCGGGGTGTTCTCACCGTCTCCGTGTTCCAGGACGTATTTTACCAGCGGATGTTTTGCGTTCAGGACGAGAGTTTCCTGGCCGCCGAACATGGACGGATCCATGCCGGTCATTCCGTACATTCTCATCATCTCCTGCATCCGGCGGTTCTCCTCGGAGAGTGTTACCATCGCGGAGACATTTTCGTCCTTCAGGTTTTCTACTTTGACTTCCAGGTCTTTCTTGTCCAGTACTTTGCGGAACAGATCTGTCAGCGTCTTCGTCGCGTCCGTCAGATCCTCGGAGTTCTCTTCCTTCATATCGTCGGTCAGATCAGCGTCGATGCGCTGGAATCTTACGTTTTCTTTGATGCGCTCCACATGAGAAATAAAGGCAGAATCGATGTTGTGTTTCAGAATCACTGCGTCCATTCCCTGTGCGCGGAACATGTTGATGTACTGGCTCTGCTGGATCTCATCCGTTACATAGTAGATGGTGGTCTTCTCCGGTTCTTTCGGTTCCTTTTCGGTCTCTTTGGAAGAATCGGATCCTGCTTCTCCATTGGCCTTATCTGTCTCTGCTGCTGCGGTATCGCCGCTGTCATCAGAATGGTTGCTGGAAGTTTCGTTTTCGTCAGCTGCAGCGCTTTCGCTACCGGATTTTCCGTCAGCTTTCTGATTCTCCTTGATGCAGTCTTCCAGTGTCAGATATTTGCCGTCAATGTTTTTGTACAGCATATAGTCCATCATCTTTTCGGAGAACTTCTCGTCCTTGATGCAACCGAATTTCAGGAATGGATTAATGTCGTCCCAGAATTTCTCGTAGTTCTCGCGGTCTGTCTTGAACATGCCGGTCAGTTTATCGGCAAATTTCTTTGAGATATAGTCCGAAATCTTCTTGACGAATCCATCGTTCTGCAGTGCGCTTCGCGATACGTTCAGCGGGAAGTCCGGGCAGTCGATGACGCCTTTCAGAAGCATCAGATATTCCGGAATCACTTCCTTAATATTGTCTGCGATAAACACCTGATTGTTGTAAAGTTTGATGGTTCCCTCGATGGAATCGTATTCTGTGTTGATCCGCGGGAAATACAGGATACCTTTCAGGTTGAACGGGTAATCCATGTTCAGATGGATCCAGAACAGGGGCTCGCGGTAATCGTTGAATACTTTGCGGTAAAATTCCTTGTAGTCTTCATCGCTGCACTCGTTCGGGTGTTTTGTCCAGAGCGGCTGAGTGTCACTCAGGGAAACCGGACGCTTGTTGATTTTTACCTGATTTTTCTCCGGGGAAACCTCTACCTGTTCCTTGGTGCCGTCTTCCTTTTCTTTTTCCTCGTATTTTGCATCTTCGTGGATATGCTCTACGACAACATCGTCATCGCGCAGATCCTTCTCATCGATGGTTTCATATTCCTGCGGCGCGTTTGCTTTGGAGAGGAAGATTTCCACCGGCATGAAGGAGCAGTATTTTTCAATGACTTCTCTTACACGGTATTCGTTGGAGAACTCCAGGCAGTCTTCGTTCAGATACAGGGTGATCTCTGTTCCGACGGTCGTTCTGTCTCCGTCCTGCATCGTATATTCAGTGCTGCCGTCGCATTCCCAGTGTACCGGCGCCGCGCCTTCCTTATAGGAAAGGGTGTCGATGTGTACGTCGTCGGCCACCATAAATGCAGAGTAAAAGCCCAGTCCGAAATGACCGATCATCTGGTCTGTATTTGTCTTGTCTTTGTATTTCTCCAGAAATTCCGTCGCACCGGAAAAGGCGATCTGGGTAATGTATTCCTCCACCTCATCGGCAGTCATACCGATACCGTTATCGATAAATTTCAGTGTTTTTTCTTCCGGGTTTACGATTACCTGAATGCTGGGTTTGTAATCTTCGGGAAGCTCGTATTCGCCCATGACGTCCAGCTTTTTCAGCTTGGTGATGGCGTCGCAGCCGTTGGAGACAAGTTCGCGAACGAAAATGTCATGATCGGAATACATCCATTTCTTTATGATTGGAAAAATATTATCGCTGTTGATTGACAGATTACCATGTTTTTCTGCCATGATAAGTCACGCTCCTTTTTTCTTATTGTTGATAAGAGTAATACTAATACTGAAGGAGAAAAAAGTCAAGAAAAAATTAGCACTCAAGAATAATGAGTGCTAACAAAAATGAAAGAAGCCGCTGAAATTAAGGGTTTTGGAATTTGTTAAGTTTTTATAAAGTGTCTCAGGCTTATGTTCCCTTGAGACTAATGGCATGGAGAGGCGGCTTATGCTTCCTCGAAGTCAATGTCATGGCGCAGCAGAAAATCTTTGGCGGCATCGTCAAAGGCATGTTCCAGTGTTTTGTCCAGCGTAAAAATCTTTAGGGAGGTGCCGGTCGTGACGGTGAGCGAGGCATTGCTGTACTGAATATTGAGATAAAGTCCGGAAACATTTTCCGGTTCCACCGGAGAACCGCAGGCTTCGCAAAGCGCGTGGGTTCTGTCCTCCGGAAGTATAAAGATAAAACGGAAGCTGATTGGCGTGCGCTTTCCGCGGATCACGGAGTAGCACCAGGATTTGATCCCGGACCAGCGTACCTGGGATTTCCCGGCAGCCTTCAGACGGGCCGCCGTGTCGGGATCGTAGAAATCCGGGTGGAGTGAGCCGTCGATCGTGAACGTGACGAAAGTAGTCACGGAGGCTTCCGAGACGGAGAAGTAATCGAAAGTATCCGCCAGAAGCAGTTGGTTCATAAAGTGTTTCAGTTTTTTTATCTTAAATGAGCGCATAGAATTCTCCTTACAGCCAGCCTTTCTTTTTGAAGTACCAGATTTCCAGCGCCACGATCAGCACACACAGGCCGATGAGAATAAAGTAAGCGTAAGGATTCTGGAGCTCCGGCATATTTTTAAAATTCATTCCGTACCATCCGGTCAGAAGAGACAGAGGAAAGAAGACGGTGGAGACGACCGTCAGCAGCCGCATCGTCTCATTCTGTCGGATGTCTACCTGTGTCTGGTGCATTTCCCGGATCTGCAGTGCATACTCCCGGAGAACCTGGGTGTGATCGTAGAGGCGGTCGATCCTTCCGGAGAGCCGGTTGAAATGAGAGGAAAAGTTCTTTGGAAAAAATCCGTTCTCGTTTTCCGAGAGGATCTCACACATGTCTATCAACTGCTGATAATAAGAGTGAAAGACCAGAAGCTCTCTTCGTCCGGTCATCACATTTGTCTTCAGTTCTCTGGGGAGCGTGTCAGCGATGGATTCTTCCATCGTAGCCAGCCGCCGTTCAAAATTCTGTAAAAACGCCATATCATCCTGAATTAGCGCTTCCAGAAAAGAAAAAAAGAAGTGCAGTGTGTCCCGGCAGTCCAGCAGTTCCGATTCCAGAAGGCCGGACAGGGTGTCCGCGATCGCACCGTTTTCGTCGATGAAGATCAGCCGATCCCGTTCCAGATAATAGGTCAGCCGGATATGCTCCTGGAGGGGAGCTGTTTTGTCCGGCACGACCAGTGTGCCGATCACACAGCCGGGCAGCATTTCAGCTTTACAATACTGCAGTTTTTCCGCCCCCAGGTTTCTCGCAAGTACGGAAAAGAAAGGAAGTTCCGAAAGTTCCTTTCCGGCAGTGTCAAAAGTATACAGTTCAAGCCTCTGCCGGTCTTCACCGATGGTATCTTCAGACAGTTTTGTCATACCAGGCTGCAGATAATAGCGCATAAAGTACTCCTTTCCGGAAGTTGTCTTAATTCATGGTTTTAATGGGCAGAATGCAAGTAAAATCCTACAGGTAATCGTTCAGTTGCCGAACTGTTACAGCTGTAGTCAGCTACAGTATACCTCAAAAAAGGAAAAAAAGACAGTAAAAATGTTTTGCAATGGCAGTAAGAGTATGCTATCATATAATGTAGTTATTAAAACCAGATGACGAAATATGGCCACGGTCATCCGGGCATGTATAAATATGAGACAAGCGACAAAAGGTCATAAATTTCATGCTTGCATGAAAATTTATGACTTTGTGGAGCGCAAAACACCGAAAAGTAGCCATTTTTCGAAGAAAAATGAGCGGATTTGAGGTGTTTTCAGGATT
>DXEK01000117.1 GCA_019115005.1 Candidatus Fusicatenibacter merdavium
GTTGGTCCATTATTTGTGCTGTATGCATTCTGGAAACTACTGCACATTCGAAGAAGGATACGCATCCTTGAAGCAACAGCTAAAGCAGGAGCAGTTTGCAAACCTGTACCGCCTCATAAAAAGCAGCGCCTTGTTCGAAGAAACTTTTAAGCTTGTGGGATAAGTTTGTGCAAAATTCGATATTTGCTCATTTATAGCTCTGATCATACTTTTTTTCACCCATAATTATCCCTCCGATCCGTTTTTCCGACTTTGTTACTTAACATTTTGTTTCCGTTTTCATGGGTATATAAAGAAATTTCCACGCTTGCCCCTATAGACAGCATATCCCATAAAGTAACATTCGCGCAAGTACGAACAAAAAAATAGCGGTTTTCTCTCACCGCTATTTTCCTGTGCAGATTTTATTCTTCCCGGTTCATCAGATACAGATAAGCGTCCTCCAACGTGATCTCCACCGGCCGGCATCTGATCTTTCCGCTCTCCGGCGGCTCGTCTCCGACAAACTTCATACTCATGCCCCTTTCCGTATACTGTCTGGAAGCCACCCGAAACCTCTGCTCCAGCTCCCTGGCCGTTTCCTCAGAATCCGTCTCGCAGAGCCACACATGCCCTCTGGCCTGGTTCAGAAGCCGGATCACAGATCCTTCATAGAGGAATCTGCCCTTTCTCATCACCGCCAGCTGGCTGCAGGTCGCCGCCAGATCCTCCACCACATGAGTAGAAAACAGTACGATCCGGTCCCTGGAAAAATCCACGAGAAGGTTACGGATACGGATCCGCTCTTCAGGATCCAGTCCGGTGGTCGGTTCGTCGACGATCAGAAACTCCGGATCATTGAGCAGCGCCTGGATCAGCCCGACTCTGCGCTTCATTCCTCCGGAAAGCTGACGGTTTTTCTTTTTCTGGTGTTCCGTAAGGCTGGTCTTCTCCAGATAACTGTCGATCCGTTCTCTGCATTCTCCCGCCGGCACTCCGGACAACTCCCCCAGATACTCCAAACACTCCCGCACTGTCAGATCCGGATAAAGATTCAATTCCTGGGGCAGATACCCGATCCGTTTCCGGATCTTCCCGTAATTTTTTTCACAGTATTCGATCCCGTCCAGCGATACGGTTCCCTGCGTCGGTTCAAGGATTGTCGTCAGTACCCGCATCAGGGTCGTCTTTCCCGCTCCGTTTTCTCCCAGAAGGCCGTAAATCCCATGATCCATCTGGAAATTCACATGATCCACCGCCGTTGTTCCATTTTTAAACCGCACCGTAAGGTTTTTTGCCGTTACTCCCATCATCCACGCACTCCTTTTCTGATCATCTTCGGCAGCAACGCCAGCAAAACAGCCGTCGCCGCCAACGCCGCGCATTCTCCCAGCATCCATCCGAGATCTCCCGGCTCCAGGAGATCTCGGGACTGAAATGCAAGAGGATTCCAGTTCCCAAACAGCCGTTCCCCGACCGTAGAATTCATCAGCATCCAGATAGCGATACTCCCGCCGATCCCGGCCCAGAGATTCCGGAAACGATTGGTCAGGGTCATTGACAGAACACCGAAAAACAGCGTGTTCACCGTCACCGCCGCCAGATACATCAGGTACAGTCCGGCCTCCTGCCGGAACGTCCCGCACAAAGGTCTCTGCCAGAAAAACAGCCAGTATCCCAGGTATGCCGCCGCACAGATCCAGAGCCACTGATAACGGATCCTGCGCAGAACCGCCCGCACCCTCTGTTTTTCCGGAAACAGGCAGAAAATTTCCCACCGTTTTTCTCTTCGCTCCAGTTCGCAGGTATCCGCAAAGAACACAGCCGCCAGCGCCCCGGTGTAAACCGCCAGCGTGATGCCGATCTCCGATGTGTCTGTAACCCCGCGGATCACCGAAAGGATCACAAAGAAACACAGGGAATACGCAATTTTGTAAGCCGGCAGCGCGATCTTTCTGTCCTGTGTTCCAGGCCTCGTTCCGGTCCCTGCCATCCCCGCCGGCATCCGGGCGGACCATCCGGACAGCCGGTTTCCAGATTTTCGTTGTCCTGACCGCTGATCACGGGAATACACACGCCTGTTTTTCCAGATTCCGGCAGAGATCCAAAGCAGGACAGCAGAGACAAGCAGCAGCGCCGGCTGGCTCCAGTACGCCATCTCCGGCACGGAGGTTTCAAAAAACTTTCCGTCAAAGCGGATCATGATTGCCAGAGGTTTTCCGATATACTGATATCCCTCCTCTGTCATCGTTCCCATGTTGGAATACAACATGTAGAGGATCACCAGTGGCACAGCCGGCAGGGGATTTCGGAAGATCAGCGCAACAGCAGCATAGATACTCACGATCATCAGCAGATTCGGCAGGAGATACAGCGCCGCATCGACAGCAAAATCCAGCGGCTGATAAGGAAATCCTTCCCTTACCGCAGTGACAGCGCCCAGCACCGTGAAGCATCCTGTCAGCAGCAGGATCAGCAGCAGGATCGGAAGAAATCCCCCGAGGACTTTGCCAGCCACATAACTCCCCGCTCCGACCGGCTTTGTGTGGAGCAGTTCATAAGTATCCCTTCTGGTATCCCTCATAAAGAGAAATGCCAGCAGGACCGCAGAGCCGAATCCCACATACAGACTCAGCGCGTCCGTAAACTTTCTGGCCAAATACCAGGAATATGGATGCTCCTCCATTTTCTGCCGGATCCACGCGTTCGTCTCCTCCAGCCCGGCACGTCCGTACTCATAGTCTTCCATGAACGACCCTGCCCCCAGAAACGAATACGTCTCCTCCATATACCGGTCTGCTTCCTCCACTGTCATATGTTCCGACAGCATCGTATCCAGAACTGCATCCGCCTCCTCGTCACTCATCCCAAACCCGTCTTCATCCACCAGATACCGGCGGATTTCCGGAAACGATTCCCGGATCATCCTCTCTTCCGGCTGCCGGATATACCCTTCCATAATGTCTCTGTCCGCAGGAGCCGATACTTCCCGGCTCATCAGGTCCTCTTCCGACTGAAAATAATGTACGGTCAGATACGGTGACGTCATCTGCCAGATCCCCAGCAAAAAGATCAGAAAGGCCAGCCAGTACAGCGGGTTTTTCAGATAGTTTTTCCACTCTCTTCTGATTATCACCTTCACGTTTTTTACCCCTTTCCCCACAATCCGCCCGACGCCGATGCGCCGGAAGGTCTATGGTTTTTTCTGTATTTTCATCCTACCGGACATTTCACAACAAAAAAACAACAGGGAGAAATGATCAACGCCCGGAAAATTCTCCCGAGCGTTGATCATTTCTCCCTGTTTATCTTTTTTATTCTTCCCGAAAAGACGCCTGGACACACGCGCCGGGAGAGTTCGTCATTGTCAGTCTTCCGCCATGTTTTTCACAGTACATCCGGCACAGATACAATCCGAGTCCGAAATGCTTCAGATCATCCAGCGGATTCTGCGGATTTGAATGGTAATAAGCCTTCGTCACTGTGTCAGCATCTGCCTGAAAGCCTTCCCCGTCATCCCGGACCGTGACCGTCAGATACCTGTCCCCTGCGTCAAAGCTGACCTGCACCTCCTGTCTCGCATACCGGAGCGCATTCGTCAGGAGATTCTCATAAACCTCCAGGATCAGTTCCGAATCCGCCAGGATCTCTCGCTTTCCGCTCCGCGTGATCCTGAACCGCTTTC
>DXEK01000118.1 GCA_019115005.1 Candidatus Fusicatenibacter merdavium
CCTTTACAAGGTGCGTCAAGTGAAAATGGAAAGAAACCTTGCTTTTTGCCGGTTAAATTGCTATTATAGATAGCAGGCTGCCCGGAAAACGCAGGGACGGAGGCAAGGATTCTCCCCCATGTCCGGCCGGGCGGTGGGCAGAAATATATGAGACGGAGGAGTAGATTGGAATGGCACAGAGCCGGCATATTATCAAAAGTATAGAACCGGGCAGCATCGCCGAAGAGATGGAGCTGATGCCGGGCGACGAGCTTCTGACCGTAAATGGCGAGGAGATCGAGGATGTCTTTGACTATCAGTTTCAGATCAAAGGCGCTGATTATGTGGAACTGGGCGTACGCAGGGCAGACGGTGAGGAATGGCTGTTGGAGATCGACAAGGAATACGATGAAGATCTCGGGATCGTCTTTGAAAACAGTCTGATGGACGAATATCGTTCCTGCCGGAATCACTGTGTCTTCTGTTTTATCGATCAGATGCCTCCTGGAATGCGTCCGACCCTGTATTTTAAAGATGATGACTCACGTTTGTCTTTTCTTCAGGGGAATTATGTGACACTGACAAATATGAATGACAGAGATATCGAGCGGATCATCCGCTATCGCCTGGAACCGATCAATATTTCTTTCCAGACGACGAATCCCGAGCTGCGGTGTAAAATGCTCCACAACCGGTTTGCCGGAGAGGCGCTGGAAAAGGTGAAGCGGTTATTCGACGCAGGGATCGAGATGAACGGTCAGATCGTTCTGTGCAAAGGCCTGAACGACGGCGGGGAGCTGGAGAGAAGCATTTCTGATTTGACGGCGTATCTGCCGCATCTGAAAAGCGTATCTGTGGTCCCGGTAGGACTAAGCCGTTACCGGGAAGGGCTGTATCCGCTGGAACCGTTCACGAAAGAAGACGCCAGAGAGGTACTCCGGGTGATCCGCCGGTGCCAGGAAAAACTGTATGAGACCTGGGGACTCCACTTTATCCATGCCAGCGACGAATGGTATCTGCTGGCGGAGGAGGAACTGCCCGGCGAAGAAGTGTACGACGGCTATCTGCAGTTGGAAAACGGTGTGGGTATGCTGCGGCTGCTGATGGAGGAAGTGGAGCAGGAACTGGAACGCAGAGAGGGCGATGGCAGGGAGATCCATATTTCTCTTGCGACGGGTAGACTTGCGGCGCCGACGCTGGAACTGCTGATGAAAAAAATCTGCCGGAAGTACCCGGGAGTACACGTACAGATTTATCCGATCCGCAACGATTTCTTCGGGGAGAGCATTACAGTGTCCGGGTTGATCACAGGACAGGATCTGATCGCCCAGTTGGATGGAAAACCGCTGGGAGAAAAACTGCTTCTTCCCTGCAACATGCTCCGGGCAGGAGAGAACGTCTTTCTGGATGACGTCACGGTGGAAGAGGTGGAACGTCGGCTGGATCTTCCGGTCCAGATCGTGGACGAGCCCGGAAGGGATCTGGTGCTGGCGGTATTGAATGAAACCAATGAATTGACTCATAAAAGGAGAATCATGTATGAACAAAGCGATTGTAGCAATAGTGGGCCGTCCGAATGTGGGCAAGTCGACCCTGTTTAACTCGCTGGCGGGTGGAGATATTTCTATTGTAAAAGATACGCCGGGCGTGACTAGGGATCGGATCTATGCGGACGTTACGTGGCTGAACCACACGTTTACTCTGGTGGACACCGGCGGAATCGAGCCGGAAAGCCGTGATGTGATCCTATCCCAGATGCGGGAGCAGGCGCAGATCGCCATCGATACGGCGGATGTGATCATTTTCATCACAGATGTACGTCAGGGATTGGTGGATGCCGACGCAAAGGTGGCGGATATGCTCCGCCGGAGCCGGAAACCGGTGGTGCTGGCGGTCAACAAGGTGGATAACTTTGAACGTCAGATGATGGATGTTTATGAATTTTATAATCTGGGGATCGGAGAACCGATGCCGATCTCCGCGTCTGCAAAGCTGGGGATCGGCGACATGCTGGACGAGGTGGTAAAGCACTTTCCGGAGCAGGCGGAAAAGGAAGAGGAAGAAGAGATTCCTCATGTGGCAATCGTCGGAAAGCCGAACGTGGGAAAATCTTCCCTGGTCAATAAGTTGCTGGGCGAGAACCGTGTGATCGTGTCGGACATTGCGGGAACCACCAGGGATGCGGTCGACACCACCATCGTACACAACGGCCGGGAATATGTTTTTATCGACACGGCGGGTCTCCGCAGGAAAAACAAGATCAAGGAAGAGCTGGAGCGGTACAGCATTATCCGCACCGTATCCGCGGTAGAACGCGCAGATGTGGTTGTGGTGATGATCGACGCGTTGGAGGGTGTGACCGAGCAGGATGCAAAGATCGCCGGTATCGCCCATGACCGCGGAAAAGGGATCGTTATTGCAGTCAACAAATGGGATGCTCTCGAAAAGGACGACAAGACCATTTACCGTTTCACGGAGAAAGTGAGGACCACGCTGGCCTATATGCCTTATGCAGAGATTGTGTTCATCTCGGCAAAGACCGGTCAGAGAACACAGAAGCTTTTTGAGACGATCGATATGGTGCTGGAGAATCAGACCTTGCGGATCCAGACCGGTGTGCTCAACGAGATCCTGACGGAGGCGATGGCGATGCAGCAGCCGCCGTCGGACCGTGGAAAACGTCTGAAAATATATTACATGACCCAGGTGTCGGTAAAACCGCCGACCTTTGTGGTCTTTGTCAATGACAAGGAACTGATGCATTTTTCCTATACCCGTTATCTGGAAAACAAGATCCGGGAGGCATTCGGTTTCAAGGGAACTTCCCTTCGTTTTATTATCCGGGAAAGAAAAGAGAAGGAGCAGTAATGCAATGATTAGGATTATTTGTCTGTTGATAGGATATTGTTTCGGCCTGTTTCAGACCTCTTATATTTACGGAAGACTTCATGGAATCGACATAAGAAATTACGGCAGCGGAAATGCGGGAACCACCAACGCACTCCGCACGCTGGGTACCAAGGCGGGAGTCATCACATTTTTCGGCGACTGTTTTAAATGTGTATTTGCAGTGCTCCTGGTGCATCTGCTGTTCGGGAAGACGTATCCGGACATGATCCGGCTGCTGGCGGTTTACGCGGCGGCAGGGACGATCCTGGGACATAATTTTCCGTTTTATCTGAAATTTCGTGGAGGGAAAGGGATCGCTGCGACGGCCGGTCTGATCGTTTCCTTCGACTGGAGAATCACGATCGTTGCGCTGGTATTATTCGTTGCGGTATTTCTGACGACTCATTACGTTTCTCTGGGATCACTGGTCGTATACGGTGTGCTTCTGATCGGGACGATTGTGCTGGGACAGATTGGTCTGTTTGCGATGCCGACAGATTACCTGTATGAAATGTACATAGTCGTTGCGCTTCTGACGATACTGGCGGTATGGAAACATCGGGAGAATATCGGACGGCTGCTCTCGGGAACCGAGAGAAAAACCTATTTAAGCGGTAAAGGAAGGAAGTAATCTATATGGCAAAGATCAGTATCATCAGCGCGGGAAGCTGGGGTACCGCGCTGGCACTGCTGCTTTACAACAACGGACATCAGGTGACGGTCTGTTCTGAAAATGAGGAAGAGATTCGGATGCTTCAGGAAAACCATGAGCATTTGACGAAACTGCCGGGAGTCCGTCTTCCGGAGGAAATGGAGTTTACGACGGATATGGAGCAGGCGCTTGCAGGCAGAGATCTTCTGGTGATGGCGAAGGCGTCGCCATATGTGCGTGCCACTTCCAGAAAACTGGCGCATTTGATCCCGAATGGCCAGCTGATCGTCAATGTTGCCAAGGGCATCGAGGCCGATACGTTGATGACGATGACGGATATCATCTCCGAGGAGATCCCGTCAGCCAACGTCGCTGTCCTGTCCGGGCCGAGCCATGCGGAGGAAGTAGGCCGCGGCCTTCCCACGACGATCGTCGCCGGGGCAGAGGACCGGGAGACGGCTCTCTATGTGCAGAATGTTTTCATGAGTCCGGTATTCCGTGTCTATACAAGTCCTGATGTGCTGGGGATCGAGCTGGGAGGTTCCCTGAAAAACGTCATTGCACTGGCGGCGGGGACCGCAGACGGACTGGGGTACGGCGACAATACAAAGGCAGCACTGATCACGCGCGGAATCGCGGAGATTACCCGTTTGGGGATCGCGATGGGCGCTCAGGCAAATACTTTTTACGGTCTCTCGGGAATCGGCGACCTGATCGTTACCTGCGCTTCCGTACACAGCCGGAACCGCAAGGCAGGTTATCTGATCGGAAAAGGGTATACGATGGAGGAAGCCATGGACGAGGTAAAAATGATCGTTGAGGGCGTTCACTCCGCCCGCGCAGGTCTGGAGCTTTCAGAGAAATACGGGATCGAGACGCCGATTATCCGCGCGGTAGGCGATGTGCTGTTTGAGGGAAAAGCTCCGCGGATGGCCGTCGACGAACTGATGCAGCGGGTTAAAAAAGACGAACTTGCCCCTGAACTGTGGGAGACCACCGGGAAAAAACGAAGAGAAAAACGATAAAGACCGATTCCTCTGTCCCACGGATCAGCTCACTCCCTGCCCGATCATGTCGTCCGGAATCGAAGCGCTGCGGAAATGTTCGTCCATGGAATTGATCAGTTCCATGTCGAGATCGGAAAGCTGAAAATCGAAGATTGCCGCGTTCTCGGCAATACGTTTCGGATTGGTGGATTTCGGGATCACACAGATACCTCTCTGCACCAGATAACGAAGCCCGATCTGAGCGGGCTTCCGTCCGTATTTCTCAGCCAGCTGGGTGATGATCTCGCGCTCCAGGTAAAGCCCCCGGGCGAGGGGCGCGTATGCCTGTACAACGATGCCGTGTTGCTGGCAATAGGCGACCAGTTTCTTCCGGTTCCAGAGCGGATGGCATTCAATCTGGTTGACGGCCGGGACTACACCGGACATTTCGAATAGTATCTGAAGATGTGTTTCCTCAAAGTTGCTGACGCCGATAGAACGGCAGCGGCCGGACTCCCGGATCTTTTCCAGCGCTTTCCAGGTCTGAGTATAGCAGCCGGGAACCGGCCAGTGGATCAGGTAAAGATCTACATAATCCAGTTTCAGACGGTCAAGGCTTCTGTGAAAAGCCCCTTCCACATCGTTCATCCGCTGGGCGTTGTTCCACACTTTTGTCGTAATAAAAAGTTCTTCCCGGGGCACAGAACACGCGCGGACGCCCTGTCCGACGCCCTCCTCATTCTTGTAGACAGAGGCTGTGTCGATCAGCCGGTATCCGTTTTCAACGGCGGCAGCGATCGCACGCTCCACCTCTCCTTCCCCGATCGCCTTATAGACGCCGAGACCCAGTACGGGTATCTGATTGCCGTCGTTTAATGCGGCGGTGGAAATTTCTGTATTCATTTCGGATCAACCTCCATTTTTTTAAAATAAATAAGGTAATCATTGGCAAACGGAAAAAGAT
>DXEK01000119.1 GCA_019115005.1 Candidatus Fusicatenibacter merdavium
TGCACGACGGCTTTTTTGCGGACATGTTAGTCTAATACCCTCTTTTACAATCTGCAACTCTCTCAGCTTCTTCCGCCGGAAGATCTGCTGTCAGTGACCATTCGGTCAGCAAAACAATGTCTTCTGTTTGCTATGAGCATACTATACCAGAGAAATATTAAAAATATCTGTCACTTTTCCTTAAAGATTCTTGAATAATATGTTAACTGCAGAAAAGATTATACCCCAAAAGGAGCAGCACCGCCGCAGCCAGCACACACAGAAAGGAATTCGGTATCAACATCCCGATCAGAATACCGATGCCGATCCAGAACAGCAGGAACCCAAGAATCCGGCACACATGTCTACTCCTTCTGATCTTCCTCTTGCTTTATTATATGCTCGACTTCTTCAGCCGTATACTCATTTTCTCCACCTTTCTGGGTAAAGCGGCTGATGATGTCCGGAGCCATATCGATCACTTTGGACACAGCGTCCTGATTTTTGATATTGACAAGACGGGTTCCGTTTTTGTTGATCACAAGCACCGCGCTCGGTGAGATCTTTCCTCCCATACCGCCTCCGCCGTTGTTTTTCGCATTTTCCTGAAAAGCGCCTGCAGCGACTCCGAAGGATACGTCAACCAGCGGAAGAAGGATCGTATCATTGATGTGGATCGCCTCGCCCACGACCGTCTTTGTAGTGATAAAACTGTCCATTCCCTTGAAGAGTGCCTCCACGGTTGACTGGAAATTATTTTCTCTCTCTGCCATCTTTGCCTCCTTCTGACGCACTTGCCGCGTCGATCATGGTAGATTTGGAAGTTTGCTTCCAAACTTTTGCCTCCTTCTGTCGGAGATCCAATAAAGCATATCATTTGCCGCTCAACCCTTCGAGCCGCCGCGGATCTTTCGATATATAAAACGAACATTCCTGTCACGGAACAGCCGCCAGAACGCCCGCAAAAGCGTGATCCCGTAAATCCGTCCTGCCGCTTCCAGATCCAGACGCAGGATCTGACGCTCAAAGACCGGGATTACCCGGAATTCTCCGGTCAATGCCGGAGCACACAGGCTGAGCAGTCCAAGGGTCTGCCCGGTCACCGACGGATCGTCAAATCCGAAGACAAAATCGCCCTTAACTTTTCGCGGACAGATCGCTTTGAGCAGTCCGCGGAGTTCTGAAAACAGCAGTTTCATCCCTTCGCGAAACGGTTCGGAAGTCAGAAACTTCTTCCAGTAGTGGAAAGACTTCTTTAAACGGTTCATCTTTTTTCTGAGCCGCTCCGCCATCTTCGCAATACGCTGCGGAATCCCGAACAGTCTTCCGATCATGCGGAAGAACAGCCGAAAAAACGCCGCTGCTTTCCCGCCGGCCCGTGAAAGGAAATGAACTTTCCCTAGCACGGTCACCGATTCTTTTTCCGCCCGTTTTCCGGACTCCGGCGGTCTTTCTGCCGTCTGCTGACGATCTTCCGCCTGTTCCTGTTCTCCCGCCGCCGGCGATCCTTGCTCTCCTGCAACAGACTGTCTCTGCTCTTCCTCGGTCTGCTGTGGGTCTTCCGCCGCTTCACCGGCCCCGCGATCTTCTTCCAATGGATCCGCATGGCTGAGGACTTTCTCTTCAGCGCGTTCTCCAAATTTACGGACAGAGACTCCGAACACCTTCATCGCGCCCTGTAAACGTCCGTTCTCATACTGCGCCTCCAGTGTCAGGATCCTGAGCAGCCAGGAAATTCTGCCGCCGGCGGTAAACTTTTCCAGCCCCTCTTCCGGTTTGCAAATCCTGCCGCGGTAACGGACAGGGACAAACAGGAGCGCGGCCAGCAGCAGGAGCAGCAGCCCAAGGAGGATCAGCAGTACAATTCCTATTATTTTCAAGATGAGAAATAAAATATGTACCATTTGCAACTCCTGTCAGATTTTACCGCTCTGGTCTTCCGCCCGCTCTCTCTCCAGAAGCCAGGCTCTGATATTCATATTTTCCGTTTCCCGATAAACCTCCTGTACGATCCGAAGCAGGATCGCCAGCGCTTCCGCTTTGGTAAAACCGATCCCGACGATCATCGGGCAGTGCGCCCGAAAAGCCTTTTGGAGCAGAAGCTCAGAAGGGATCAGATCCAGATTGTTTTGTTCGTTGGAAGCGATCGTCACAAGCCAGACGCCCGGCGCCGGCTTCCCTTTCTCCAGCCGGCGCATCAGCTTTTTTTCCTGCCCTCTGACAGTATTTCCCAGATATAGATTTTTATACCATCTCAGCATGAAACCCCATCCTTCAGCGATCAATATTTCCGATTATCCCAGAGATTCGCACGTTTCAACTCCAGGTACTCCTCATATGCATGTTCCAGAATCTGCTTCTCGTTGGAAAATTTCAGCAGGTGGTACGCTTCGTGAAATTTATAATAACCGGAATCCACAAAATACTCTTCCCTCTGAGGCCTGCTGTGAAAACTCTGGGAACTCATCAGATACCAGTGCACCTCTTTGTGGACGTTTCCCTCGGGGATTTTAAAGCTGTACTGACTTTTCCCTATATACTTCACCGCAGTTGCGAGAACGCCGGCTTCCTCATATACTTCGCGGACAGCCGTCTCTTTGTATTCTTCTCCCTCTTCCACCGTCCCTTTGGGCAGCACCCAGCAGGTATACCGGTTCTTAAAATTTTTATACAGTGTCAGAATTTTCCCACGGTAAATGACAACTCCTCCACAGCTAACAGCTTCTATCATCTTGTGTCCTCCTGAGCAAAGTATACGCCATTTTCCGCTCTCACGCAACCTTAAATCATTTTCTCACAGATCCCCGTAATACGCCTGGAAAACCTGACGTGCGATCGGAACCGCCACCGCGCTTCCGCCTCCGGCAGCCTCCGCGATCACAGCGACCACCAGGTCCGGATCCTCTGCGTTGGAAAATCCTACGAACCAGGAATGCGTGTCTTCTGTCATATCTCCATGTTCCGCCGATCCGGTTTTTCCGGCGATATTATAATCAAGATCACTGAGCGAACGGGCCGTACCGTTCTGTACGACTCCCAGCATCAGCTGGGTCAGCGTCTCCGCCTCCGACTCACTCATGACTTCCGCCAGCATCTCCGGAGAATTTTTGGAAACCGACGTGCCATCGTAGGCTTCCACACCGTCGACAAAATACGGTTTCATCATCACACCGTCGTTTGCCACCGCACAGGTGATCAGCGCCATCTCCATCGGCGTTGCCAACGTATTTCCCTGACCGATAGACGTCTGCATCATAAGGGCGTCAGGCGTCGAACTGTCGATGGAAAAGCTGGAACGGCTTGTCGGCAGTTCCAGATCCAACTTGCTGTTCAGATACAGCGATTCCGCCAGTGACTGAAACGCTCCTTTGTCCAGAGACAGACCGATCGTGGAGAATGCACTGTTACAGGAGTTGGCAAACGCACTGTAAAAGTCCTCCTGGCCGTGTACTTCATTTCCCGCGCAGTGGATCGTATAGCCGCCGTTTGTCACTTCCCCCTCACAGTCAAAGGAAAAGCCGTCCAACGTCTGATTCTGGCGCAGATAAGCCAGTGCCGTCACGATCTTAAACGTTGATCCCGGCGGATACTGCCCCTGCAGGCCACGATTCAGGAAGACACCGCTGCTGTCGTCCGCCGTAAGGCTGTCCCAGTCTTCGTCTATGGTATTGGGATTGAAGGAAGGCTTGCTGACGCTGACCAGGACTCTCCCGGTATCCGGTTCCAGCGCGATCACCGCGCCGATGTTGTCGCCCAGCGCATCGTAGGCCACCTGCTGCATATGGGAATTAAGAGTCGTGATCACATTGTCACCGATATTTTTCTCATCCTTAAACTCGTTGCGCAGCTGTTCCAGCGGATTTGCATGAGACTCCAGAAGCTGATAATTTTCTGTCGCCTCCAGACCGCTGCTTCCCTTGCTCAGGTAGCCGACCACATGGGCGAACAGATTATCATAGGGATATACCCTCGTTTCGTTTCCGTCCTCATCCACGTCTGTGCGCGCAAGCACCACACCGTCTGAAGAAAGGATACTTCCCCTGACGACTTTTTCCGCATAATCCTTCTGTCGTGTGTTATGGGAATCGCTCAGATAAGTCTCTCTTTTTGTCACATTAAAATAGACCAGATACGCGATCAGAGAAAGAAAGATTCCGACAAACAAAAAGGACACGATGAAATACGGCCTTCCCAGATTACCAGCGGAGGCTTTTTTCTGTCTGTTCTTCGATTCTGCGTCCGAGGTCGTCGTCTTCCGGGAGGTCTGCTCCACGTTTTCCCTGGACCGGGGGCTGCGGCTTTTTCCTGCCAGCGTCCCCGTTTTTGCGTTTTTCCGCCCCTGCGTTGTTTTTGGAGACTGTTTTTGACTTTTTCTGTTTTTGTTTGTTTCTTTTTGCAAGTGCTTCACCTTCGTCTTCCCTTAAAATATACAGGCCCTGAATGATCGAGAGCATTAAAATGGTACACAGGATCGAACTTCCTCCGTAGCTGACAAGCGGCAGCGTGATACCCGTCAGAGGAATGAATTTCGTGATCCCGCCGATGGTCAGGAACACCTGGATCGCATACTCGGAGCCGAGGCCCATGGCGATCAACTTGTAGAACCGTTTATTCATTTTCATCGAAATATTGACGATCAGCAGAAACGTGGACATGCAAAGCAGAATCAGGCAGATTCCAAAGATCAGTCCCATCTCCTCGCAGATCGCACAGAATGTTGCATCCTTCGTCGCCACGGGAATACTCGTCGGCGAACCTTCGAACAGACCGGTTCCAAACCACCCGCCGGAGGCCAGTCCGAACAAGGCCTGGATCACCTGATACCCGGCGTCATAATCCTGGAACGGATCTCTCCAGACCTGAACCCTGGTCCGCACATGGCTGAACAGAAAATAGGCCATCACACAGGCGACCGCCATGCCGCCAAGACCCAGCAGCGGATACGCCGCTTTTCTGGTCGCCAGATAGATCACCACCACATAGGCGACAAAATAGACAAGCGCGGTTCCAAGGTCCGTGGAGGCCACAAGGATCAGTACATGGACCGCAGCGACGATTGTCGTGACGACCACTTTCCGGAAGGAGTTGTCCTCTCTGAGCATGCCGGCCATGAAAAATACCAGTGTGATCTTGACAAACTCGGAGAACTGGAATGTAAAGCCGTCCTCGCCGCCGAACTGGATGGACAGCTGGGCGCCTCCGGTACGCACGGCCAGAAGAAGCACAGCTCCGATCATCAGGATACCGGCGATCCCATACAGCCAGGTCAGATCCTTCAGAATTTTAACTTTTCGTATGATCACGATCGCGATAAACGACAGAACCGTGGACAGAACGATAATCTTAAACTGAGACTGAGCGCTGGAAACACGCAGTCTTGTCAGGATGATCAGTCCGATGCACAGCATCATACACATGTTGTTCAGAAGAATCATCGACGCCTTCGGAAACAGAAGCCGGTACGCCACCTGAACCCCCAGAAGATAACCGAGGGTACAGAGAAACATTGTGATGATATAAAATTCCCGCTCCTGAAGATACATGACAAAAAAACAGATAAAATCCATCAGCAGGATCATAAGGATCTGCTTGCCGAGGATATAGCTTCTCTCCTCCTCGTCCCTTTCCCGGAGCGCCAGAAAGGACTGGACCGTGAAAAGTACCATCAGAAGTGTGATCAGATACTTTGATAATTGTACGATAATATGAACCATATATTTCCCCTTACTGTAACTGCCGCCTACTCTACTTTGCGGCGGAAATGGCCTTTCGTGTAGTTTCGTCCGGTCTCCTGCACATTGTCATGCAGATAAGCCTGAAGAAACTGCTCTGTGATCTGCTCTGTCTCCGCTGCGTTTTCCACGGAGAAAGACAGCCGGACAGAACCGGGAGCCAGTTTTTTCACCGCCTCTGCCTCTTTCAGAAGACCGAGCGGAAGCGTATTGTAAATAACATTATAGCAGAATTCACAGTAACATTTCACGGAAAAATCATTTCCATAGCGGTCTTTCAACGTGACCAGTGCATTTTTTCCGGTACATCCGTCCATGGTCTTCTTCACGCACTGGGCGGACACCATCATCGGCAGATAGCCATAGACGATCATCTCGCTGCGGCTGTTGTCTCTCCCGGCAAGTTCATACTGATTCAGTTCCAGCGGCACAGTATCTCTGGCGATCCCCTGTTCTTCCCAGAAGCGCTGCGCTTCGCGGTTCATCGTATAGAGACTGTAGTCTGCCGCCGCCCGGTCCGCGAGACCTGCCTCCTGCAGAAATGCAAAACTCTCCAGATTCCGCACGAGAAATCCGTCCAGTCCTTCCCGCACCAGCTCGCGAAACGTCTCTCTCCAGCCGTTCAGCTGTCCCTCGCGCACTGCATGCGGTAAGGCCAGCCAGAACTCCTTTCCTCCGGCTCTTGCCTGGGAGATCGCCGCAGCCGCTTCCTCCAGGTAATATTCCCTGGAAAAACAGAGCAGATCGGCATAGACAGCCGACAGTTCCGGAACTCTCAAAAGGGTGCGGAGCTGATTTCCGGTTTCCGCCAGTGCCGTGACTTTTATCCCTCCGAACGGGACTGTTTTCCGCACAGCAGCCGTCTCCGGACCCGTCTTCTTCGGCTCCGGTCTTCGGAACGGAAGAACCAGTTCCTGCTCCAGCCGTTCCATCGCTTCCCGGCGGAGTTCGCTGAGGAACTGCATCGGAACGAAAAGATCCTCCTCCATATAGATATCCAGCTGTTCAAACACAAACGGAGTATTCCCCGTTTTTTCCATCTGCGCCCGCACTCGTTCCTCGGTCAACGGCTGTTTCACCGCCTTCTGGATCCCTTCTTTCTCCACGGTCACGCAGGCATCTCCCGCATAAACCGTCAGGACCGCCGGTGTCCCTTTGCAGAGTGTCAGGCAGCCGCTGACGGGTTCTTTCGGCTGCGTTTCCAGATAATTCTTCTGGATCTCATAGAAAAGCTGCTCGTTGCGCCGTCCTCTGCGGCTTCCGACGATCTGCTTTTCGTTTTTCAGCGCCATCATCTCTCTGCCGTTGCGCACTTTATAATAACTCTGATTAAATCCATCCCTATTATAAATGTCATAAAGCTTTTTCAGATCCTCCGACAGCACCCGGTATCTTCCCGGATTTTCCTCATAGAGATCCAGGTACTTCCGGTAAACACTCACGACGCCCGCCGTGTATTCCGGCTTTTTCATTCTGCCCTCGATTTTCAGGGACGTCACACCCGCCTTGAGGATCTCCGGAAGCAGTTCCACCGTACACATATCTTTCGGGCTCAGCGGATAATCATCCCCCGGTTCTCCAAGGCGTTTTCCCTTTTCATAGACTTCGTAAGGAAGCCGGCACGGCTGCGCGCATCTTCCCCTGTTTCCGCTTCTGCCGCCGATCAGGCTGGACATCAGGCACTGTCCGGAATAACAGTAGCACAGCGCACCGTGGACGAAGCATTCGATCTCCAGCCCTGTCGTCCTGTGGATCCTCCGGATCTCCGCCAGTGACAGTTCCCGCGCGGGAACTACGCGGACAGCGCCCTCCCGTTCCAGCATCCGCGCCGCCGCAGATCCGGTAACCGTCATCTGTGTGCTGGCATGGATCGCCAGATCCGGAAACCAGCGCCGGATCGCGCGCATCGCTCCCAGATCCTGGACGATCACCGCGTCCAGTCCCTGGCGGTAATAAGGCAGAAGATACCCGTACAGCTGCTCCTCCAGCTCTTCTTCTTTCAACAGAGTATTAACCGTCAGGTACAGTTTTTTTCCGTGAAGATGCACAAAATCGATGGCCCGGAGGATTTCATCCTCCGTCAGATTCTTTGCGTAGGCCCTTGCGCCGAAAGCGGCGCCGCCCAGATAGACAGCATCTGCTCCCGCTGACAGAGCCGCCGTCAGAGCCTCGTAAGATCCTGCCGGCGCCAGTAATTCTGCTTTCATTCTCTATCTCCTAAAAACGGGCGATTACCGTTGTACGCAATCCCCCGTTCTTCTTTCTTTTTATTTTAACAATTCTTCCAGTTCCTCATTGGCCTCCGCCAGCTGACTGGACAGTTCCTCTTTTTCTTTCTGGAGACGTTCCAGGTCGTCCTTATGTTCCTTCAGAAGGCGTTCCAGTTCCGCCTCATGCTCTCTGCGGATCTGTTCCAGCTCGTCCGCGTGCTCCTTCAGCACACGTTCGGACTCCTGCTCCTGCTCGTTCCGGATCTGTCCGATCCGGTCTTCCTGCTCCTTCCGGATCCGCATGAGTTCTTCTTCATGCTCCCTGCGAGTACGCTCCAGCTCCTCTTCGCCCGCCTTCCGGATCTGCTCCTGTCCTTCTTCGCTTTCCTTCCGAGCCTGTTCCAGTTCCCCTTTCAGACTTTCCAGGCGGACCTTTGTCTCCGCCAGCTCGCTTCGGAGTCCGTAGCTCTCCGAATCCTTGGCTTCCATATCCTCTTCCAGCATCTCCGCCTGCTCCTTGGCCTTAAAATAATCGTCCGCCACGTTCAGAGAGAGAAGCGTATGTTTCGTGTCCACCGACATACGGTTGTATCCCTGAAGCTGACTGAGTTCGCTGATTTTCTGATTCATATAAGAAGCTACCTGCTGAAGATACTCCGGACTTTCATAGCCGCTGAGCGTAACAATCTTTCCATCTATCAAGACCTGCGTTGTGTTTTTCACTGCCATCTCGTTTATATTTCCTCCAAAATTTACTCATATAGACTATCATATAACGAATATCGCAGAAAAACAACCTTTTTTTGCAAAATCCGCCGCCCTGCGCGAACCGTTCATCCAGCTGAACGGTTCACTCTGCGCATGTTCCATATAGACCTGATAGCCGTCAATCTACTCCCGGCCGCACAACCCCAAGATGATGAAATGCAAGCTCCGTCGCGACTCTTCCCCGCGGCGTCCGGTTGATAAACCCATTTTTGATCAGATAGGGCTCATAGACCTCCTCGATCGTCCCGGCATCCTCGCCGACCGCCGCCGCCAACGTATCCAGTCCCACCGGGCCGCCGGAAAACTTTTCCATGATCGTCGTCAGAAGCAGACGGTCGGTCTGATCCAGACCGTACTTATCCACTTCCAGAAGATCCAGCGCGAACGCGGCGACCTCCCTGGTGATCTTTCCGTCATATTTCACCTGGGCAAAGTCACGCACACGCTTCAGGATCCGGTTGGCGAGACGCGGCGTCCCTCTGGAGCGCTTCGCCATTTCCCTCGCACCCTCCGGGTCCACCTCCACATCCAGCACTTTCGCGGAATGCAGAATGATCTTCGCAAGTTCGTCTTCCGTATAAAATTCCAGATGATGAATCACTCCAAACCGGTCCCGGAGCGGCGCCGTCAGAAGCCCCGCCCTTGTGGTCGCGCCGACCAGCGTAAACTTCGGGAGATCCAGCCGGATCGAACGGGCGGAAGATCCCTTTCCTATCATAATATCGATCGCATAGTCCTCCATCGCGGGATAGAGGACTTCCTCCACCTGGCGGTTCAACCGGTGAATCTCATCCACAAAGAGGACGTCACCCTCCTGGAGATTGTTGAGGATCGCCGCCATTTCTCCCGGTTTTTCAATGGCCGGCCCACTGGTGACCTTCATATGCGTCCCCATCTCATTGGCAATGATCCCCGCCAGAGTCGTCTTTCCCAGTCCCGGCGGCCCGTAAAACAGGACGTGATCCAGGACATCTCCCCGCTGTTTGGCTGCCTCTATATATATTTTCAGATTTTCCTTGGTCTTTTTTTGACCGATATAATCATCGAGAGTCTGCGGACGAAGACTGCCTTCCATTTTAATGTCCTCTTCCAGAGCCTCTGCCGTAATCATTCTCTTTCCCATGTCCGCTCCTTAAAACAGAAACTTCAGCGCCGCTTTCAGAACCGCTTCCGTGTCCATATCCGCTGCGCCTTCCACTTTTTTGACAGCCTGAAGGGCTTCCGTGCCGGAATAGCCCAGAGCGACCAGCGCCTGTACCGCCTCGCTGGCGGCATCCTCATTGATCTGCTCAGCCGCGCTCTGCTGATTTGCCGCAAGCTTCTTTTCAAACGCCTCTTCCAGACTGAATTTATCTTTCAGTTCCAAAATCAGCTTCTGCGCCGTCTTCTTTCCGATCCCCGGAGCTTTCGCAATCGCCGCCGCGTCGTCGGAAAGCACGGCAAAGCGCAGAGTGTCCACGCTCATCGCCGAGAGGATCCCGATGGCCGCCTTAGGGCCGATCCCGCTGATTCCCAGCAGAAGACGGTACACCTGCAGTTCGTCCCGGCTCCGAAAACCAAACAGCTGCAGCGCGTCTTCCCTCACGTGGAGATATGTATATACTTTCAGTTCCTGCCCCTGCCGGGCGCCGGAGTCCAGGATGCTGGAGGGAACAAAGATTTCATATCCGATGCCTCCGTTCTCCAGGACCAGGCGGTCGGGAGTGATCTCGGCGATCGTTCCTTTGATGTATCCTATCATGTTTGTTTTTTCCTTTCCAAGTACCTGTCAATTATAGCAGAAGTTTTTCTCTGACGCAAGGAGGAGGGACGATGGCGAAGGAGGGAGGCGCGGGACGGGCGCGAGGCGCAGTGCGGTTTTTGTTTTCTCTCCCGCTTATCTCCTTCCGCCGTCACTCTCGTCCCCTCCTTCATTCCTATTGCTTTTTGCTGTCTGGGGGATTTATAATAGTAGGGAATTACAAAAGACGGACTGCATTCGGCGGTTTCGCTTCTGTTCCCGCCGATGGAGACCTTTTGGAGGTGCGTGTATGAAGATTGTCTCAGAGACTTTTTGTCCTGATTTTTCTGTTCCGGAGGTGTTTCTCTCCGGAGACGATGTATTTTTTGATATTGAGACGACCGGTCTGAACTGGAGAAGATCTCATCTCTATCTGATCGGTGCGGCGGTGTTCCGTCCGGAGTCCGGGCTGTGGGAACTGACTCAGTGGTTTGCGGACCAGCCTGCGCGGGAATTGGATCTTCTGGAAGCATTCGCCGATTTTCTCCGGCCATTCCGCCGGCTGATCCACTATAACGGGACAGGTTTTGATCTTCCCTATCTTCGGAACAAATACGAATTTTATCATCTGGAAAATCCTTTTGCATCCATGGGCACCCTAGATCTGTACCTCAGATTCCGTCCATATCAGCGCCTGTTTGGACTTTCTTCGATGAAGCAAAAGTCTCTGGAGGCATTCACCGGTTTTTCCAGGAAGGACCGTTTCAGCGGCGGGGAACTGATCGAAGTTTACGAAAACTATCTGTCGTCTGCAGACGACAGCCTACTCCAGACGTTATATCTTCATAACAGAGAAGATCTGACCGGTATGGTGCAGATCCTCTCTCTCTACGGGATTCCCTCTCTGTTTTCCGGCCGATTCCAGCTGTCAGGCGTTTCCTTCCGCAATGCAGATAGGGAATCCGGCGGCCATGTTCCGGAAGCAAAAAATGCAGCCGGCAATATGTCGCTCTCTGACCGGGAACCGCAGGTTCCGGGATCCGCAGGTTCTCCTGTGCTGGTGCTTACCCTTGCTCTGGAGTTCCCCGTCGACCGTACGTTTCACATACAATTCGGACCATATTCCCTTACTGTCTCCGGAAAAAAAGCGGAACTGTCCATTCCCGGCCAGGAACGGGAACTGAAATTCTTTTTTCCAAATTATAAGGATTATTATTATCTGCCCATGGAAGACGCAGCGATCCATAAAAGTGTCGGCGCCTATGTTGACGCCGGCCACCGGGAAAAAGCAAAGGCTGCCAACTGTTATCAGCGCCACTCTGCGCTTTATTTTCCACAGCCCTCGGAACTGCTGTCGCCGGTCTTCCGGGAAGATTACAGGGCGAAACAGCTTTATTTTGAATGGAAAGACGATCTGAAAGAAGACAGGGCGTTTCTCACCCGCTATGCTGCCGCTGTCCTCTCGGAGATCTGTTCCGCTACGCATGAGGAATGACCGCGAAATGCAGACCCGCAGAACCATTCAGCCGCCGCGGGATGCTGTTTTCTTCTCCCCGGGGAGATCAAACACCTGTACATGATCATACGGCTTCCAGGACTTTCCCGGATCTCCGTATTTCATAAAATCGGTCCATGCATCCAGCATTTCACCGCTCAGAACGGCATCCTCTCTCTGCATGGGTCTCCAGCATCTCGGGAGCGTGCCGAACATATACCAGAGTTCCGAGGAGTGAAATGCCCCGGCCGAATCACCGGGAAGCGCGCGGGTAAAATAGTAGACATACGGCGGCTTCCTCCCCTGGGCCGCAAGGCATTTGCTCCAGGCCTCAATGCTTTCATACAACGGCCCTTTTCTGCCCTGCGATCTCATCCCGTCAGTGACCCAGAGATCATCCTTCGTGGATCCGATCATATAAGGAATGTCCTTGATCCTGCCGTTTTCCGTCACGGTTTCCAGCGGATCCTCCAACAGGACCCCGTCCGCGTTCGGAGAAAAACACAGACCGTATTCCGGGTGGAGACGGCCGAAAGCCACCTGTTTTCTCAGCAGCATCCGTGGATCCGCCTGCCGCAGTTCCTCCACCGACGTTATGCCGCAGAACTGGACATACTCTTCCCCGATCTTTTCAGCCTCCCTGCGCGGAAGGTGTGACAGAACCCCGTTGTGATAGCTGAGTCCGCTCTGAAGGATTGCCTTTGCGATCCAGCTGCGGGTCAGCGGGGAGGCCGTCAGGATCTGTGTACTGATCGATCCGGCAGACTGGCCGAAAACGGTAATATTTTCCGGATCTCCTCCGAATGCTTCAATGTTCTCTCTAACCCATTTCAGCGCAAAAATCTGATCCATCAATCCATAATTTCCGCTAACTCCATCCTCGTTTTCTCCGGCAAGCCACGGATGAGCCAGAAATCCCAGAGCGCCGACCCGGTAATTGATCGTTACCAGCAGTACTCCCCTCTGATTATATGCCTGTCCGTCAAACTCCATCTCATGTCCGCACCCATGATCAAACCCGCCTCCATGGATCCAGAACGCCACGGGAAGCAGATGTTCCCTCTGCATTTTGGGCTGCCAGATATTCAGATAAAGACAGTCCTCGCTGCACGGCGTTTCATACCGGGGATCACTGTAAAATTCCCGGTCATAGAATCCGGTACCGTCGGATACCGGCATATAGCTTCGATTCGGAAAAGCATCCGCGAGACGGACGCCCTCCCATGGTTCCGCCTCCTGCGGCGGACAGAATCTCAGCGCACCGACCGGCGGTTTGGCATAAGGGATCCCTTTGTAGACTATGGAGTCCCCTTCCTCAACGCCGCGGAGAATTCCGTATTTACACACAACCTCTTTCATTTTGTATCTCCTCTCAGGTATGAAAAAGCGAAGGGAAGAAAAAACGGCCGTCCGAAAACAGATCGTCTCTCCCGCTCCAGACAAACAATGCATCGTCGTCATCATCCGCCGGGCTGACTTCCAGCCCCTCCGTGTCCGCCGGGGTAAACTCCAGCACAACACGGTTGGTCTTTTCATTCATCATACATCCCAACAGATCCGCCAGCATTCTTCCCGGCGCGCAGTAGATCTCGTAACAGTGAAGAACGTCCTGATCTGTCTCGGCGATTATGACCGCATCTTCCTCTTCCAGATACCAGACACAGTCTTTCATAAAAGACCCGCAGTAAAACATCAGAAGTCCGAAATTTCCGGTCACCTGAAGCTGTGAAAATGGATTTTTCTTTTCGTAACAGGCCTGCAAAAGACGGACATCCTGTTCACACTCCATATGCAATCTCCGCTTCCGGGAATCCCGCTTCACCAATGCTTCCGTCTTCTCCGGTTTCCAAAAATAGCGATACTGTCCAACCCGCTGAAAGTGAAAGCGAGGATAAAAATCCATGACCGTCCGGTTGGCAAACAGAAACACCATCTCGCAGGACGGCTCTATGTTCTCCAAAACCGTCTCCATCAGAAACCGCATCAGTCCCTGATCCCGGTAATCCTCATCTGTCATAACGGTGCCGATCTGTATACAGGAATGTGCCTTTCCTCCCTTCTCCACAGTCATCCGGTTGACCGAAAGGTTCGCCGCCGCCGTTTCCCCGTCGAATAACGTATACGGGCAGTTCTTTTCCGTCCAGTAACCGTCCTGATACCACTTTTCAAAAGAAATGTCAAACGTTTTCTGTGCAAGGAGGTCATAAGAAGCACGCCTTTTTTCATCCGTCATCACATTTCCTGCCAGACAATATTTCCGTCCCCGCAGTTCAACGAATCTGTCTTCCGGCAGATTTCCCTGTCCACTTTCCGCACTTCTCTCCGCTTCATATCTTGAAACTATCATTGCGCCCTCCTTATTTCCGTCATTCTCCACCGTGAGTCTCTGCACATGATTCAAATGGGGATATGCATCCACAAAACGCTGAATGGTTCGCTCAAGCAGTCTGCGCCGCTTCTCCCAGCGGATCCCCAGCCGTTCTGCACATTCCCGGATTTCCGCCTTTACCTGCTCTCGCCGCAGATTCAACTCGCTTTTTTTCTCTGATCCATAGTCTGCCAGACTTTCAAACTTCTGTCCGCTTTCTGTTCGAAGCATGTCAAGATAACTTTTCATTGTCTTTCTCGCTTTTCCCGGATAAACGCGCACCTTTTCCCCGGTCTTTCTCCGGAACGAAGAGATTCTCCGCCGGATCTCTTCCGCCGCTCCGGAGAACCGGTTTTTCTGCAGGATTTCCAACAGCTCCGACTGTAAAAGCTCCATCTTCCGGATTTTCCGATCCATCGCAAACGCCGCGGCTGCTGAGATCACAAAATCGATCCCGTAAATCACTGTCACTACAAGGATCACCACTTTTCCCGTGCGGACATCTACCTGGCGAACAGCCCAGCTGACCCCGGGCTGAAGCACATAAAACATCAGCAGTGTAAAGCAGCCCCAGCAGACCGTGCTTTCCGGGCAAATCTTTCCCTGGAAATTCCACTTCTTCTCCGTATAGTCCCACCAGCTTGTGTGAAAGACCGCCTCCAGTACAACCGCCGTCAGATACTCCAGAACCGTGGCCAGAACCGCTCCGCAGAAGAAAAGCAGAATCCATTGCCGCTCCAGAGGGCGAAGAATCAAGTACACCGAAACCGCGCCAAATCCGTAGATCGTCAGAAACGGTCCGCTGA